>CALXGT010000010.1 GCA_944387915.1 uncultured Clostridia bacterium | reverse complement strand
TATGCGGTGGTGATTTCGTTGGTCATTCAATTCCTCCTTATCGTTCATTCTGATGGTGATGGTTTTTGTTCTGTTCCGAAAGCTGCTGCCTTTCATGGTCGGCACTTCTGACCGCAAGCGTGACTTGACGCAGATTGCGTACATCGTCACGCAGAACTTCCATTTCTGTCTGCATGGAAGCATACTCGGCTTCCAATGCGGCAACGTCTTTTCTCCATTTTGTCAGCGGCAGCTTTCCGTCATGGAAGTGCGGTTTCAGCTTGCGCTCGGCGGCGTAATACTTCCGAAGCTCACTTTCGTGTTCCTCTTTGAATTTATCTTTCTTGCCCTTGAACTTGATGCGATACCATTCATCGTAAATGGGTTTGGTGTCTGCATAGTTCTGTGCCTGTCGCAGAAGCTCGGCTGTCTCTTTCATCTTCGCTTCAACAGCTTTGCAGGCGGCAGATCGTGCATCCAATTTCTCCTGTTGTGCAGATACCCTTGCTTCCAGATCGGCAACGGTGCGCAGATTGTTTTCGCTGATATAATTCACAAGCTGACTCATGTTTTTGAGATTGCCCACCTTGCCGTAAACGCTCCACGCACCGGCGTTGCGTTTGCTGTAATAATCGGTGATGATCTCTGCAAGGGTGGGTTCCTTCGGTGCTTTCAGCTCACGGTTGATCTCACGGATGGCAGCGAACAGTTCACTCAGCATAGCAGCGATATTCTTTCTCATGCTGTTGATCCGGCGAATCCATCGGTTCATATCGCCCTTATCGGTACGGATGCCCTTTGCTTCCATCGCCCGGACGGTCACGCCCTCATGGACGGTGGGGAGCTGGTCGATGCCCTGTCTCTCATAGCTGCGGTGGTCGATCCGGCAGTCCAGTTCCTTTTCAGCAAACTTCTGATTGCACAGATCAGCCCACGCTTGCCGCCAATGCTCCAAGGTGTCTGGACTGCCCCAATCGGTAGTGGGAACAGCGTTAAATACATAGTTTCCTGCTTCATCCCGGATGCGCTCACCATACTCGTCAAGCAGATATTCCCGCCGCTGCTTGTTGCCCCATCTGCCGTGTTCATCCAGAGGACGGATGGGACACATGACATGAAAATGTGGATTGGAAATGCCGCCATCCTCCTTGTCGGGGGAGTGAACGGCGAAGTCCACCACCATGCCACGACTCACAAACTGCTCCAACAAAAATTGCCTTGCAAGCTCGATGTTCTCCTGCATGGAAAACTCGTTTTGCAAAGCAATGTCAAAGCTGTATGCAAGCTGCGCTTTCTTTCCCCGTTCTGCTTTCTCCACCTCATTCCATAGTATTTCTCTGTCAGAGAAAGAGGGCGGGGCATGAGGCGGCAGCAGGATTTCTGAACAGATCACGCCGCCCTTTTTAGTGTAGTCGCTGTCCTCGCCGTAGTATTCGCTGTGCAGCTTTTCGCCAGAGCGATAGGCGGCAGACGCAATAGCGGATTGTCCTGCGCTTCGTTTAATTTGTGTAACATGAAAATGATATAGTGCGATACTCAACACCTCTCTTTCTGTTCTGCCCGGTTGTGTTCGTTGACCGCTTCCATAAGCAAGCCCTTGATCTCAGGGACGGCAAGGGCTTTTTCAGCAAAGGCGTAAAACTCGGTTTCGGTCAAAACCTTTGTCAGCGGTGCGACACTTTCAATGGCTGCGCCACGGGTGATAAGGTGGTGCGCCCGCTTGCGCCGATCGCCTTTTTCGTAGTAGGTGATACGGTTTTCGATCTGCTGTTTTTTGTGCTGGAGCTGCGAGAGCTTGCGTTCATTTTCCGCTTTCTCAGCTTCCAGTTGGGGGATGCTTTTCTGTTTTGCCATAGTGTATGACCTCCTTTGTTTGATATGGGGATATAAAAAGACCGCCTACTTTTTTGTAGACGGTCTTATGTAACGATGAGGATTAAATTCTTTATTGCGGTGTTCCAGCGTTCTTAATGATGGAATTTGCTACACCCTCTGCTGCGGCTGTCACAAACGCAGAGGAAATGGTCTTAATTGTTTCGATAACAAGAGGGAGTCCTTTCTGAGTAATTGTATCTTTGATCTTTTTCCATTGAGAGTTATCTCGGATTTTATCAAGGAAATCATTGCCCTCCCATGTTAAGGAGCCTACGCCAAAACTCCATAAACTGTTATCTGCATATTGGGCACCGTAATCAGAAATCAACCCAGCCTCATTTAATATTTTACAATGATAGGCGACAGTTTCCATATCGTAGCCACTAATGTTCAAATTATAAATCGCTGTTGAACGATACTCTTCTTCAATTTTCAAAAGAATGAGCCGAACAAGCTCCATATCTCGCTTCATAGATGCTCCTTCCAATCATACTTGCTATCTGTGAATGGTTTGTTAAAACCGTTCGCAGATAGCAAGTCCGCAGGGATAGCCGCATAGCGGCGCAAGGGGTGCAGCCCCTTGTACGGAACGGAAAGACACAAAACAGCCCGAATATTCAAGTGTTTGGGCTGTCTGCCTCGCAGAGTGCACATACAGGGCTTGCCCCTGTATAGAAGTGCGCCCTTTGTTCCAAAGGGATTTTTGAACTTAGTTACCTGCTCTTTTCCCAATAAGCTTTAGCAAATGTGAAAAAGTATCAGCATTATTTAGCTCTACCCAAGAAGCGCTGAATATCTCCTTTGTAAAATCATCATCTGGAGCATACACCCACACTTTATCTTTGGATGCGATAACCGAGTATTTTACATTAAGCTGTCTGGCATAGCTTCTTGCCTGTATCCGTACTTCTTCCATTTCCTTTTGATTGGGAATACTGTACTTTGCTTCAATTAGTGCAAATGCAGATTGATGTCCTCTGGTCGTTACAGGCAGCAATACAAAATCAGGAATTAAGGCATGATTATGATTGCCAATCTCGATGTAAAGCTGCTGAACATATTCTTCTTCTGAATAACCAAGTTTGGCAATCAATGGTTTGATAAGTTTGTTCTCTACATCCTTTTCATTGACAAAATCTCGATTTCCGTCTGTGACTACAAATTCCAGTTTTGGAACATCAGCTTTCGTCAAATCCATCAGGTGATTATATTCTGACGGCATCAACTCTACGCCATTGATACCCTGCATATTTTTGCGGACAATCGGCACATCCTTGAAAACCTTGTCTCTTTGGAGTTGTTTCTGAGAAATCTGCTTTATAGAAACTGGATGAGCAATGTATGTGCATCTGTAGTAATAGAAAAACGGATCGTTGAAGCCGATTGAAACACTACGCCACACAGAATCAACCGCACTTACCGGTGTCCGTAAATACATTACAATCATATCTCCGGCACGAGTATCAGGATTGCATTGCCAACAGGTAATGGTATCAGCGTCACTTGCAAGGAACTTATCGTCTTTAGAGCCGCCAATAAAAAATGCACTTTTGGGTTCTGGCAAATCTTTGATGATGTAGCTGTCAATCCCACCTATATATTTGGGTGCAAAATCATAAAGAAAGGCACATAATTCATAAGGGGACATGTGGTGCTTTTCTCTGAAATCCAGAAAAGCTCCGCATATATCGCCATAGAAATAGAAGCGCCCCTCATAATCCTTTTTGATTGGCATGGACGGCAATTCAATGTCAAATTCTTGGGCTATCTTTTCGAGAACATTGAAATTGTATTTGAAATAATAAGGAGTGAACAAATCTGGGATTTCAGCGGCTAAAGATGTTGTGAAATACTCAATAGAATCGGAGAAGCAAGCGAATACATCCTGTGCAGAGTAATTTCCCTCACCCTTTATGCCGTTGTAAAGGAATTGCATTGCTGATTCTATCGTGTATTCACCACTTTCCAAGAGAGCCAAATTATCATTCAAATCTTTAGAAAGATCTTGGAGTTGCTGTGCCGTTTCTTCAATAATAGCCTTTTCAGGGCAATACGACAACCGAAACTTTCCAATAGTCTCAATATAGTCTTGTGACAGATTCCCGGTTAAATTCTGCTCAAAAAGGGAGACAACGATCTCCCCTCCAGCATTCAAATATGTCTGCCACATATAGTCATTGAACATAATTCCCCTCCTTTCAAAAAGGACTTATTTGAAAATATCCCATATGCTAAAAGATGTTTTATGATAGACTTTATTATACGCTGCTTTCTTAGGATTTTTAAGCCAGCCCATACCCTTTTTGCCGTAGCCCGGAATCAACGCTTTTTTGACAGCCCGTTTAGCCCGTCCCGTAGTTCTCGCTCTTAGACTTCTTTTTAGAGAAGGCGTCCTAAATCCAAATTTCATCTCAATCACCACACATTATCTTACTTGTAAAATGCATCAACGGAAAATTCTATCTGTAATTCATAAGTCTTTCCTTGGGAAAGGTAACGAGAAAAATATCTTATATTACCTATACTCGTCCATTCGGTATAACCTTTTCTGTCGTCGCTAAAGCATTCGTCCAAATACTGCGTGGTATTGCTAATTTCATTTTCTGTCAGAGGTTTATCAATAGCCGTTGAAATATTGCAAAGAATCTCTATTATTTCTTCTGGTGTGTCAGCATAGGTGCTTATGCTCATTTCATCTTTAGTTTCCCATGAACCACAATTCATAATAAGAATGTATTCACCTGCGACATCGCCCTCAATGGCATATGCACCATCATATTTTAAGAGTCTATCTTCAATCATCAGTTCCTCAGTAGCAAGAATGTCAGGATCTAACTTTTCGTTATAGAGCTCTACAAATTTCCTGACGACTTCAAATGTCCGTTCTTGATCGGATTCGGATTTTTCATCATCAGGGGTGATATCATCAGGAACGATATCATCAACAACTTCAACCTCTACTTCGTCCGATTTTATCATATGATCTGCCGTTTCAAAATAATAGGAAGTTGTTCCCGCTTGCACCCCTGTGATTGTATAAGACACATAGTAACCGGACATCAAGGACTCCTTCGCCTCATAGTCAATGCTGATGATGGAATCATCCTCAATAACAACATTAACATCACTTGTTTGAAACGATCTGAAATAATCGACTTCTACTTTAAGCTCATCAGAAGTCACGCCTACACCGATTGATTTATCCGGCAAATCATTTATAGAGAAAGAGTGTATTTCTGCGTCATCACACGCTGTACAGCAAAGAAGAATAATGCATCCTAATAAAATCGAAACCATTCTTTTGGTCATCTTCGTCATGTCGATACCTCCTAATAATAAAAAAGTGCGTGACCGAAGCCACGCACCGAAAAATGCAGAGCCTCGAATGCTGCGACACATCTTTTCACCGCCATAAAGGTGCGAAAACAGAGGATGCATTTTTACCAATGTAAAATGCACCTCTTATGGCGAAAATATTCAGATGTGTCGCACAGATATTATATCACACCATCAAAAGAAAATAAAGTATATGTCGAAGAAAGCCACAATGAAGTTACAATTTGAGATTGAAGTTGCCGTTTTTCTTCGCCCATTCGCTCGCCGCCTGTTTCCGTTCCTCGCTGTACGGTGCAGTCAGCCGGAAACTCAGTCTGCCTTTTTCAATCTCAAAGGTCAGCCCGCCTTGTTCATCATCGTCGATCTGGCGGCAGCATTGTGGGTGATCTTTCGCAAATGCTGTCAGCCGCTTTTTTAGATCGGTGTTGTGGGTCTGCACCTCGATCATGCTGCCATACTCGTCAAAATAAATGGCTGTGGTCTTTTCTTTCTTTGTAAGCCCTGTTCTCATAAAACCTCCTGTTTTTCGCAAATTTTTCTCGGCTCTTGAATTGGAAAAGTGGTACGATTTTCCGATAGAAACGCTTCAAACGATGCGGAGTATGTTCCGGCTCACGCTATCGGCTGATTTGCCACTTTTCCGGCTCTTGACCGTGTTTTCATGTTTTTCGATTTGTGCGGCTTTTCAGCCATTCCACAAGCTCATGTTTCATCACCAATTTGCGCCCGCCGATCCGCAAGGTCGGAAAATCCGAGCTGTTCAAAAGGTTGTATGCGCCCGCTTTGGAAATCTGTAATGCCTGTGCAAGCTGCTTTGCATCCATCACATCGGGCATAGTTTCAAACGGCTCTTTGCTCATAAAAATCTCCTTTCCTGCATGAAAAAGCAGCAGTCACCATGTCGGTAACTGCTGCCGCTTCTGTCTCTGTTTACTTGTCCAAATACTTCTGATATTCCGCTGTCACATAATCCTCAAAAGCGTCTGCGATCTTGGCGATTCGCTTATGGACTGCGCTGGCGGTTTTGTAGCCAACTTTGTCTGCAATCTCCTGCTCGGTGTAGCCCTCCATACGCAACTTCAATATCTCACGGTCTTTCTCGGTAATGGTGCTCTCTGCAAAGATGGCTACCTGCATTTCAGAAATAACCGATTGCTCAAACTCACCCCGTGGGTCTGCCACATCGAAAATGTCCCCGTCCTCGCTCTCCATCATTTCATCCAGAGAAATCGGCTTGCCGGAACGGTTGTGATGCCACTTCCGCATGAAATCGGTCTTGACGGTGCTGCTGGTGGTTTCATAGTCCTCCACGGTGCGATTTTCCCAGATTGCATCAATCACAGGCTGCCATTCCTGCTCCGCAACCACCATATCGGTGACATTGCCGATCAAATTGCTAAACTGCTGATAGGTTAGCCATGGTACTTCCACGCCTTGCGGGATGTTGTAAAGGTTTTGAAAACCAAGTCCGTTCTGCTCAAACTTCATTCGGATGTAGGGGATAATGCTATATGACAAACGCCACAAAGGAAAATATCCTGCGTACTGCGTCCATGTACCGGGAATATCACGATAATTACCCTTGCGATCTTTCACTTGGAAAAACTGCCATGCGCTCCATGCGCAGCAGTCCCACACAAGCAGCTTGAACATATCGTCACATACGATGTGGTCGTACTTGTCCGTCCTCAAAACTTCATAGGGGTAACGGGGCAGTTCATAGGCAGGCTTCCACTTTTCCGCAAGTTCCCTCGGTAGGCTATAAAACAGGGTCAGCCATGACTTGTCGCTGTCCTGCGGTACTTCGATGATCTCATCGGTCAGCACCACAATGAAACCTTTCGGGCTTTTCCGCTTCTCCATAAGCGTCACCTCCAATCGTTTTGAAATAGCCCTCTACTATATATGGCATGAGAAAGGCTGAATTGTTCCAATGTTTCCAAAAATTTCCGAGATTTTTTGAAAAAATCTCGGAAAAATCTCGGAATAGAAAGGATAGGAAAGATATGAGTTAATTATACTCGAAAAATGTGAATAAATCTATTGCTTCCACGCATGGGCAAAAAATAACGGGTACTCGGCTTTCACCGAATACCCGTTATCTCGTTTACCAACCCCGTCTGACAGATGCCATAATCGTAATTTCTGGAATTACTTTCTTATGAGCACCCGTGTAACCCGAAGGTTATGCCGGTCGTTTGAACACAGCTTGTTTTTCCATACCTACGCTACATATCCGAAAAGGGTCAGCTGGTTTTCATCTGCCAAAACTCTGTTCTTCCGTACAGTCTTTTTCTGCTTTTCCTGAACGGTGAGAAATTCATCGTTCTTTTGCAGAGTAGGAGCTTTTGGCGTCGCTGGTAGAGACACAGGGGCAACTATGGGTAGCACTTCTTCCGAAACGACAACTGGCTCTGCCGGCCTTTTGTTGATGACCGCCATCTTTTTGAAGGCGGCGGTGATGTCCTCTGCGTTGTCCCGGATGCCCAGCCGTAACCGCCGATCTTCACCCAGTCGCTTTTCTGGAGAGGGTTAACTGACGTCCAGAGAACCGTACCGCAGTGGGAGCATTTGTGGTTTTTGCTGTGCTCCGCACGACCACTCCAGCTGTATCCGGCAGGGTCTCGCTGATCTCCCGGCTCCATTTGCCCACCACATGGGAAGGACAGAGGATGACATTGAAGGTCTTACGCTGATTGTGGGATAACTGAGAAGCCGCCATGGCCGTCGCACCGATCTTGCATAGTGATAGGTAACTTTTTGATGTAATCTCCAAGTTTTCCCCCACTTCACACCGGATATGAACCTTTCAGCTCATCCGGCGTTCCATCGTTGAAAATTCGTTTTCTAAAATTGATGAATTACTACTGTAATGGTGTCAGACCGAAATAAGTCTTGTTTGTCAAATGGCGGCATTGCCGACCATCTGACGAAGCCTGTTCAGTTTCTTTCGCATGGTGCTGTCAAGATTTAATCGCTTAAAAATTGCAAAAGAGTTTTAAATCAGTTCAGAATCCATATGGGTTGGATTAAAATCAAAACTGGTTGAAATATGAATACTGGTATCTATTGCATAATCGTCAGGGAGAGAAAGAGGAGACGCTCCTGTAATTTCTTTGAATACGCGGTTAAAGTTTCTTACAGTAGTAAAACCGCATCTGGATGAAACTTCAGTCATAGTAAGGTGTCTGTTTGAGCGTATCATGGTAATTGCATTTTCGATCCGAATGATATTAAGATATTCGGAGAAGGTCATACCGGAAAGCTTTTTGAAGATTTTTGAAAAGTATGAGGGGGAATATCCAGAATAATCTGCTGCAATTTCAAAAGTGATGGTGGAATATTCCTCGCAAATCTTACTGATCAATTGGTTGTAAAACTGTCGTTTGCTGGGTTGATTTGTTGTGGGGTTATTTTGAAAAATATCGATGATCAACCCTCTTGCGTAATTTTCAACGGCTTCCCGATAAAATGGCCCTTTTTGCAGCAGTGCACTTTCGATATTTTTAAAATAAAGATCGATCTGATTACTTTTGGAAAGCTTAGGTGAAAGAAGAGCATAGTCGGCGATAATGTCATTTGCAACGGTTTTGTCACAGATCATAATCTCCACTCGAGCGTCCGGCTGGCAAATAATATAATGCAATTCTTCTCCTGCGCAGAAAAAGCAATCATCTTTATGGGCATCAAAAGAATGATTGCCGATCTTTATTTGTGCACAACCTTCTATAACCTTTATAAATTCGCACTCAAAATGCCAATGAAGTACGTTGATAAGCCGACGATAACGACCTAACCATACTTTTTCTCCATCAGTAAAATATCGTCTTTCAAAGTTTCCCAACATAATTCTACATCACCATTTTATTTTTTCTATATTATATCAAATATAACAATAAATTTCTATAGTTGCACATCAGATTTCTTGCTTACACCTATGATCGGGTTATAATAAAAATTATAGGAGGTGTTTTTATGGAGCAATATCTTGGCGTAGAATTCGGTTCTACAAGAATTAAAACAATCGTGATTGACAAAAATCATAACCCCATTTCATCCGGCGAATATACCTGGGCCTCTCAATACGAAAACGGCGTTTGGACCTATAACATGGAAGAGGTTTTGATTGGACTAATTGAAGCTCTGAAAGCGATTGAAGACAGGGATAACATAAAAGCCGCCGGTATTTCCGGTATGATGCACGGCTACCTTGCCTTTGATAAAGATTGGAATCTGCTGACGCCTTTTCGTACATGGCAAAATACCATTACCGCTCAGGCGGCCGAGCAACTGACAAAGCTGTTTCATTTTAACATTCCGCAGCGTTGGAGCATTGCCCATTTATATCAGGCAATTTTAAACGGCGAGGAACATCTGTCAAAACTTGCCCATATTACCACTCTTGCCGGATATGTTCACTATCTGCTTACCGGCGTAAATGCCATTGGAATTGGCGAAGCATCCGGTATGTTTCCTGTTGACAGCAGTAAAAACTGCTACAATACTGAAATGCTGCAAAAATTCGATGCTCTGACAGCAGATAAAGGACTTCCCTGGAAACATCTCAGTGATCTTTTGCCTACTGTACTGTCAGCCGGCGAAGATGCTGGGCGGCTGACCCGGTCGGGTGCGGAATTAATTGAAAACCTGCTGCCTGTTGGGCTTCCCTTTGCACCGGCAGAAGGGGACGCTGGTACTGGTATGACTGCTACAAATGCAGTCGCTCCCAGGACCGGTAATGTTTCTGCCGGAACTTCTATCTTTTCCATGGTCGTTTTAGAACGTCCGCTTAAAAAGGTATATGAAGAAATTGATCTGGTCACCACACCCACCGGAAAACCAGTTGCAATGGTTCATTGCAACAACTGTACCAATGACAGCAATGCCTGGATAGGAATGTTAAAGGAAGCAATTGCTGTTTTTGGAGCAGATCCTTCTACCAACGATCTCTATAGCAGGTTGTATCAAAAATCTTTGGAAGGCGATCCTGACTGCGGCGGTGTTTTGGTCTGCAACTATATAGCGGGCGAAGGTGTGACCCATATGGACGCAGGCCGACCAATTGTTCTGCGAAGCCCTGACAGTAACTTTACACTGGCAAATTTCCTTCGTTCTACCTTATATTCCACAATGGCTACTTTAAAGATCGGCATGGATATTTTAGCGGAAGAAAATGTCGCCATTGATTCTCTTACCGGTCATGGGGGCCTTTTTAAAACACCAGTGGTAGGGCAAAAATATATGGCTGCTGCCTGCAATGCTCCCGTGACCTGCATGGAAACAGCAGGAGAAGGGGGACCCTACGGTATGGCATTGCTTGCGGCTTATTTGGTGAATCGGACTGAAAATGAATCGCTGGAAGAATATTTAAATTCCCGTGTGTTTGATGGCACTATCGGTTCCACCTTGAAACCGGATGCAGCAGACGTGGAAGGATTTGAAAGATATCTAAAGCAATATCGGCAGCTTTTAAAAGTTGAAAAAACCGCAATAGAAGTTCTGTAAGGAGGAGATCAATTTGAAGTATAATTTTTGGTTTGTAGTCGGTTCTCAGGATCTGTATGGTGAAGAGGTCTTAAAAATCGTTGCTGAGCGTGCTGAGGAAATGGCTGCAAAGATGAGTGAAAGTCTGCCGTATCCTCTGGTATATAAGGTCACAGCTATGAGCAATGCTCAGATCACCAATATCATCAAGGAAGCAAACTTTGACGATTCCTGTGCCGGTATCATTACCTGGTGCCATACCTTCAGTCCGTCAAAAATGTGGATCAATGGTCTTGTAAATTTGCAAAAGCCTTATTGCCATCTTGCCACCCAGTATAACAAAGAGATTCCCAACGATGAGATCGATATGGACTTTATGAACCTGAACCAGGCAGCTCATGGTGATCGGGAACACGGATTTATTGGAGCACGGCTGCGCCTGCCCCGTAAGGTGATCGCCGGATATTGGAAGGAACCCAATACTCTCGTCCGTCTTGGCAAATGGATGCGCTCTGCCATTGGCGTAGCGATATCCAAGTCGATGAAGGTCATGCGTTTTGGCGACAATATGCGGGAAGTTGCCGTTACCGAAGGTGACAAAGTAGAAGTACAAACAAAATTGGGATGGCAGGTCAATACCTGGGCTGTTGGTGATTTAACTGCAGAAATGAGCCGGGTAACCGAAGATGAAATTGACAGTTTAATGGCAGAGTACAGCACGCTTTATGAGATCAATACAACAGATCTGAATGCTGTTCGCTATCAGGCCAGAGAGGAAATCGCCATGAAAAAAATGTTGGAGAGAGAAGGCTGCATGGCTTTTTCCAATACCTTCCAGGATCTTTATGGTATGGAACAGCTGCCCGGACTTGCTTCTCAGCATTTGATGTATCAGGGATATGGCTATGGCGGTGAAGGCGATTGGAAAGTCTCTGCAATGACTGCTATTATGAAGGCAATGGGTGAGGGCGGCAACGGTGCTTCTGCCTTTATGGAAGATTATACTTATCATTTGGCGGAAGGGGCAGAGTACTCTTTAGGAGCTCATATGCTGGAAGTATGTCCCAGTATTGCCGATCCTGCTGTGAAACCACGTATCGAGACCCATCATCTGGGGATCGGTATGAATGAAAAAGATCCTGCACGGTTGGTTTTTGAAGGAAGAGAAGGTGATGCCATTGTCGTTTCACTGATCGATATGGGCGGACGGCTTCGGTTGATCGTACAGGATATTGTCTGTGTTAAACCTATAATGCCCATGCCGAATCTGCCTGTTGCCCGAGTTATGTGGAAAGCGATGCCAAACTTAACGGAAGGTGTGGAATGCTGGATCACTGCCGGAGGAGCTCACCATACCGTGCTTTCTTACGATGTTTCGGCAGAACAGATGCGGGATTGGGCAAGAATGATGGATATCGAGTTTGTGCACATCACGAAAGACACCACCGTTGAAGCGTTGGAAAAAGAACTTTTTATCAATGATCTTGCATGGAAGCTGAAATGAGGTGAAAAGATGCTTGAAGCATTAAAAGAAACTGTCTGGAAAGCAAATTTGGAATTGCCGAAATATGGTTTGGTCACCTTTACCTGGGGGAACGTTTCCGGTATCGATCGGGAAAAAGGACTGGTAGTCATTAAACCCAGCGGTGTAGAGTACGACAATATGAAAGCAGATGACATGGTGGTAGTCGATTTGCTGTCTGGCCAAACAGTAGAAGGGAAATGGAAGCCATCTTCTGACACGCAAACCCATTTGGCATTATATCGGGCCTTTTTAAACATCGGCGGCGTTGTTCATACTCACTCTCGTTGGGCGACCAGTTGGGCTCAGGCGGGACGCGGTATACCGCCTTATGGGACGACCCATGGAGATTATTTTTACGGCGAGATCCCCTGTACCAGAAAGATGACTTCTGCTGAGATCAACGGAGAATATGAACTTGAAACCGGCAATGTGATCGTTGAAACCTTTGCCGGAAAAGACGCCGATGATATTCCCGCTGTTTTAGTGCACTCTCATGGTCCGTTTATCTGGGGAACCAATCCTCATAATGCGGTACATAATGCTGTCGTACTGGAGGAACTCGCTTTTATGGCACTGCAAACAGAGCGGCTAAACTCCAATGTTACCGCAATGCAGCAGGCTCTTTTGGATCGGCACTATCTTCGTAAACACGGAAAAAATGCTTATTATGGACAGAACACTCCTGACAAAGCATTTTAACATAAGAGAAAACAGGAAAATTCTGCAAAAAATAAAATCATCTGATAAAAAGTAAAGGAGGTATTTTATGTATCGGGAATTGTTTAATCGGGATTGGGTTTATCGAAAAGATACCGGAAGATCCATTATCAGTGCTAATGTACTGGACGGTGAGGCAATCACTTTGCCTCACGATGCTATGATTGCTGAGACCTGCACCATTGATGCTCCCGGCGGCAACAGCAACGGATATTATCCCAACTACGATTATCTTTACGGCAAAAAGTTTTTTGTTCCCGCCGATTGGGAAGGAAAGATCATTGCCCTTGATTTTGAAGGCATTTATCGTAATTCCAAAATTTTTATAAACGGTGATTATGCAGGAAAACGTCCAAACGGCTATGCCGGCTTTGTGGTATACATCAATGATCTTTTAAAATACGGTGAAGAAAACGAAATCACAGTTTTAGTGAAAAACGGATTTGCTCCCAATAGCCGGTGGTATACCGGCAGCGGCATCTATCGGGATGTCCATCTTTTAGTCAGCGATCCTTTGCGGATCGAACCTTATGGTGTTAAGGTTACAACAAAAGATGTGGATCCGGAGCTTGCCGGAGTTTTAGTTGAAATAGCCATGAAATCTGATTCGGTTAAGGTGCGTAAAGTTACAGCAGAAACCGTCATTGTTGATCAGGAAGGGAAGATCGTTGCAAGCGCAAAATCTCCGATCACCTTTTATGCCGGCGCCGAGGTCAATATCCGTCAGCGCTTGGATATCGAAAGTCCCTGTCTTTGGAGCGAATTCGATCCGTATCTTTATCGGTATCAGGTAACTATAACAGAAAATGAACAGCAGTTGGATAAAGAAAGCGGATACTTTGGGGTCCGTACTCTTCGTATCGATAGAAAACACGGTCTTCGAATCAACGGCATTGAGACCAAGCTGCGGGGCGCATGTATCCACAGTGATAATGGTGTTTTAGGAATTGCATCATTTCCTGATGCAGAGCTTAGAAAAGCGCGTCAGCTGAAGGCTGCAGGCTTTAATGCTGTACGCAGTGCTCATAATCCTTTGGGACGCGCTATGCTGGATGCCTGTGATCAGGTTGGCCTTTATGTTTTGGATGAGTTGTTCGATACTTACCATTCCGAAAAAACCAAATATGATTATACTCTTTCTTTTGAAGAATGGTGGGAAAAAGACTGTGAATCTATAGTGGAAAAGGACTATAACCATCCTTCTGTGATCATTTACAGCACTGGAAACGAGATCGATGAAATCGGTACCGCACGAGGTGCTGCTCTTCAGCGGAAAATTGTTGACAAAATAAGAAGTCTTGATGATACCCGTTTTATCACAAACGCCTTTAATGGTTTATTTATGGGGATACGTACGGGACATCGTCCGCCGGAAGGGGATCGTTTTGAAGATACACTTGCAAAACTCCCTATGGTAGCTGAAAATACCGAGGAGTCTTATGCAGATCTGGATATTGCCGGTTATAACTATATGGCTGCCCGTTATGCTATTGATGGCGAATTGTTCCCCAACCGCATCATTCTCGGTACAGAGGATGATCCGGATGATATTGTTCGTCTTTGGACCAATGTGATGAAATATCCTTACGTAATCGGGGATATGACCTGGACAGGATATGATTTTCTGGGAGAAGCAGGGATCTACAACTATCATTACAGCGATACCCCACCTCAAAGAGTTTTTGGACAGTCTCACTGGCCGGATCGTGTATCCTACATCGGTGATATTGACCTGATTGGTAACCGCCGTTCCATGAGCTATTACAGAGAAATCGCTTACGGTCTTCGCAAGGAGCCTTTTCTTGCAGTTCGACGGGTCGATCATTACGGACAGTTTTACAACAAGTCTAAATGGATGGGAGAAGATACTATCCCCAGCTGGACCTGGCATGGATATGAAGGAAAGCCTGCCATTGTGGATGTATTCTCAAACGCCGACGAAGTTGAGCTTTTTATTAATGACGTTTCGGCAGGCAGAAAAACAGTAGATCGCTCTCGTAATACAGCTACTTTCAATGTAGCTTATTATCCCGGTGAACTTACTGCCATAAACTACAGAAACGGGCTTTCTGCTGAAAAGATGACCTTGTTCACTGCTAAACCAGAAGTACAGCTTGATGTGCGGGTAGAAAAAGATCATCTCTCGCCCAACGGTGCCGATCTCGCCTACATTGATCTTAGCTTGATCGATGAAGAAGGTCGTGTCAATATGTTTGTGCAGAAAGAAGTTTCGGTTAAAGTGGACGGTGTTTGTACGTTGCAGGGATTTGGTACTGCAAATCCGATTCCGCAGCCGGAACATAAATATACCGGAAGTACCTGGCCCACCTACGACGGACATGCTCTTGCCGTGATTCGTGCGGGATTTGAAGAAGGCGAAACAACAGTTACCTTCTCGGCCGATGGGTGCGAAAGTGTTTCTGTCGTCCTTTACTGTACAAAATAATATAAATCTATAAAGTAGGTGCATCACCAATGAAATCCATTCCGTATCTTGCAGGAAAAGGGAAATCTACTTGCCTTTATGTAGATGAAAAACCCTTCCGCATTCTTGGCGGAGAACTACATAACTCATCCGGTTCCAGCCTTACCTATTTAGATCAGGTGACATGGCCTGCCATTCGCCCTCTGGGATTCAATACCATTCTTTCGCCGGTTTACTGGGAATGTTTGGAACCTGAGGAAGGAAAGTACGATTTTACGCTGGTGGATGGGATCATTGATCAATGTCGGCGTGAAAATATGAAGCTGATCCTTTTGTGGTTTGGTTTGTGGAAAAACGGTGTTTCTGATTACGTTCCTGATTGGGTAAAGCTTGATACTACGCGGTTTTTCCGCGCTATTGATGAGCAGGGGATTCCTATGAGGTTAGTATCGCCTTATTGCAGAGCAGGTGTTGAAGCAGATAAAAAAGCCTATATCAAACTAATGGAACATCTTCGGGATTACGATGAAGAAGATCGTACTGTTATTATGATGCAGGTAGAAAACGAAGTAGGCACATGGAATTCGGTACGTGATTTTTGCGCGGAAGCCAATAAAGCTTATTCAAAAAACATCCCTGCAGATGTTGCCGAAGCTTATGGAGTTCTTGCAGATAGTTGGGAAAATGTTTTTGGCAACCATGCCTGTGAAGCTTTTATGGCTTGTCAATACGCCACAATAGTAGAGGAAATTGCTGCAGCAGGAAAAGATGTTTATCCGCTTCCGGTGTTCTGCAATGCGTTTATCGAACATGCCGGTAAACAAATGATTCCCGGCATGGTTGAATTTGGCTTTTTTGGCGGCACTTCTTATCCTTCCGGTGGTCCGGTAATGGCTGTTCGTCAAATATGGAAGTTACGCGCACCAAGTATTGATATTATGGCTCCGGATATCTATGTTAATGATTTTAAATCCCAGGTAGATAATTATGCACGGGAAGATAATGCTCTTTTGATTCCGGAAACCAGATTTGGTGAAGTTGCCGCCGCCAATGTGCTCTACAGCGTCGGTGCTCATAATGCCGTTGGATTCGCACCCTTTGGAGTTGACGGTAATCACAGTGGTCAAGTAACAAGAGACGATATTCGTCTGGCTTCTGCTTATAAGTTATTAAGTGATGCTTCGGAACTAATTCGCAATGCACATACAGAGAATCGTATTTGGGCATTTTTAGAAGAAAATGATACTTTTTCCCAGATTGATTTGAATGATTATTTCGTTCGGATAATCTATCAACCGGTAACTCATAACCCATTGTTCGGAGAATTGGAACGTCCACCTAAAGCACGCAGCGGTGGATTTATCATTCAACTTGCGAAAGATGATTTTCTTGTTGTCGGCACAGAGATCACTTATGAATTTTTACCTAAGCCAGGATCCAGAGAACTGGTCCAAGTTATCAGCAAAGAAGAAGGACAATGGGAAGGAGATCGTTGGAAGTGTATGCGTATCTTAAATGGCGATGATAGGAATACCAACACCATTGGCAATACTCCCGAAATGCAGCGAATAAAACTATACAAAATTCCTTATAAAATTCAATAAAAAAACACCTGCTGTTTCCTTACTTGAAGCAGCAGGTGTTTTCATGCTTTCCTGTTTGTGCGGCTTTTCAGCCATTCCACAAGCTCACTTTTCATCACCAACTTGCGCCCGCCGATCCGCAAGGTTGGAAAATCCGGGTCATTCAAAGGTTGTATGCGCCCGCTTTGGAAATCTGCAACGCCTGTGCAAGCTGCTTTGCGTCCATCACATCGGGCATGGTTTCAAACGGCTCTCTGCTCATAAAATTCTCCTTTCCCGCATGAAAAAGCAGCAGTCACCTTTCCGGTAACTGCTGCCGTTTCTGCGTCTGTTTACTTGTCCAAATACTTTTGATATTCCGCTGTCACAAAGTCCTCATAAGCGTCTGCGATCTTGGTGATCCGCTTATGGACTGCGCTGGCGGTTTTGTAGCCCACCTTGTCTGCGATCTCCTGCTCAGTGTAGCCCTCCATACGCAGCTTCAATATTTCCCGATCTTTCTCTGTAATGGTGTTTTCCGCAAAGGTAGCGATCTGCATTTCGGAAATAACGGTGTTCTCAAAATCGCTGCGGGGGTCTGCTACATCGAAAAATGTGAATAAATCTATTGCTTCCACGCACAGGTAAAAAAATAACGGGTACTCGGCTTTCACCGAATACCCGTTATCTCGTTTACCAACCCCGTCTGACAGATGCCATAATCGTAATTTCTGAAATTACTTTCTTATGAGCACCCGTGTAAAACGCAAGAGGATTTTTTCCATAAGGACTTTCTTTTTTTAACCCCGTAAATTTATCGGCAAAATTTCTCGATGTAGGCGTTGCGGCATTTTTCAATAATTTGCTTCGCTTCCTCGGGCCCTTGCTCATCGTTGACGATAGTGGATTTCCCTTCCAAGCTTTTGTAAACGCTGAAGAAATGCCGCATTTCGCTGAAAATGTGGCTTGGAAGCTCGTTAATGTGATGGTATTCGTTATAGTTGGGATCGTTAAAGGGGATAGCGATAATTTTTTCGTCCAGCTTTCCCCCATCCTCCATGGCAATGACGCCGATGGGGTAGCAACGGACCAAACTCAGCGGATGAATAATTTCGCTGCATAACACCAAAACGTCCAGAGGGTCTCCGTCGTCGGCCAAAGTCCGAGGGATCAATCCATAGTTTGCGGGATAGTGGGTGGAAGTATAAAGAATCCGGTCTAAAATAATGTGGCCGGTTTCCTTATCCAGCTCATATTTGTTTTTGGAGCCTTTCTCGATCTCGATCACCGCGATGAAGTCTTCGGCGGTAATGCGGCTGGGACTGATGTCATGCCAAATATTTGCCATAATCGTTTCTCCTTTATTTTCTGGTATAATTTTAGTGTACCATAGCGTTTCGTTATTTTCAACATTCAGTTTTTCTTTTTTTATACTATTTGACGAAATTAAAGAAATGGGAAAAAAAGGCTTGACTTTAGCGATTAAAAGCTTTAAACTATGAAACAACAAAGGCAGTGACCGGAAAAGAGTAAGAGGGAACGCTTTTTTCAGAGAGCGGGCGGTTGGTGAAAGCCCGAAAAAGCCCCCTTTGAATACCTTCCGAGAGCTTCGCGCCAAACGGTTTTTCCAAGTAGGCCGCGACGGTATGCGTCCGTTATCAAGCGCCGGGGATATGTTTGTATCCCGTGAGGCGGCAGACCGTGAGGCTGTCGTAAAAAGAGGTGGTACCGCGGTTGATCCGCCCTCTGTAGAAAATACAGGGGGCGGTTTTTTCGTCCCCGAAAGGATGGAAAAGATGTTTTGGAAACTGTTTATGCTGGCGATTTTTGCGGCGATCACCATCGGGATCGGGATTATGACTCGGAAGAAAGCGTCCGGTGTGGGATCGTTCGTGTTAGGTGGACGGGACGTAGGCCCATGGCTTACCGCTTTCGCTTACGGGACATCCTACTTTTCGGCGGTGGTGTTTGTTGGCTACGCCGGACAGTTCGGGTGGAATTTCGGCGTCGCCTCTACCTGGATCGGGATTGGAAACGCGTTGATCGGAAGCTTACTGGCATGGGTGGTGTTAGCGAGAAGAACCAGGGTAATGACTCGGCATTTTGATTCCGCTACCATGCCCGATTTTTTCGCCAAACGGTATCGAAGCGAGTCTTTGCGGATTGTGGTCTCGGCCATTATCTTTATCTTTCTGGTGCCTTACTCCGCGTCGGTGTATAAGGGGCTTTCGGGACTGTTTTCCATGTCCTTTGGAATCGATTACAACTGGTGCATTATCGGGATTGCCGTCATTACCGGTGCGTATGTGATTTTAGGGGGATATTTGGCGACGGCGCTCAACGATCTGGTCCAGGGGATCATTATGATTGTAGGCATTATCGCGGTCATCGCCGCCGTTTTAAATCAAAACGGCGGGTTTACCGAATCGTTGCGGCTTTTGTCCCAAATCGAAGTGGAAGGCAACGAATCCCTTCTCGGCGGTTACGCGTCCTTCTTCGGACCGGATCCCTTGGGGCTTTTGAGCGTGGTGATTTTGACCAGTCTTGGCACATGGGGTTTGCCGCAGATGATCCATAAGTTTTACACCATCAAAAACGAAAAAGCCATCCAGGCGGGTACGGTGATCTCCACCGGTTTTGCGTTTTTGATCGCCGGCGGGTCTTACTTTATGGGCGGCTTCGGACGGCTGTTTTATCAGGGCGACAACGGGGAAGTGGTGTTCGACAATATCATCCCCGAGATGCTTTCCGACAGCCTTCCGGATCTGATGATCGGACTGGTGCTGATTTTGGTGCTTTCGGCATCGATGTCGACGCTGTCGTCGCTGGTTTTGACCTCCAGTTCTACCCTGACGCTGGATTTCATCAAAAAATTCCGGCAAAAAGAGCAAAGCGAGAAAAAGGATCTTCTCTTCATTCGGATTCTCTGCGCCTTTTTTGTGGCGCTGTCGGCGATTTTGGCGCTCAATCCCAACAGCCTCATCACTTCTCTGATGTCCCTGTCCTGGGGAACCCTTGCGGGATGCTTTTTGGGGCCGTTCCTTTGGGGCTTGTTTTACAAAAAGGCCACCAGAGCTTCGGTGTTTTTCGCCATTGCCTGCGGCCTTGTGCTCAATGTGGGAAATCTCTTGATCCCGGTGACCTCCTCCCTGAAAATGGGGGCTTTGTCTATGATCGTATCGGTAGTGGCGGTGCCGTTGGTGAGCCTGTTCACCAAAAAGATGCCGGAGAAGGAAGTAGAGGCGGATTTTGCCTGCTTCGAAGAGAAAATTACGGTTTCCCATCATTACGCGTTAACCGGAGAAGAGGATTAGTGGATTGTTGGCGGCGGAAGAAAGGAAAGAAAAGACGTTTTCTTTCAAAAATAGGGGTTTTTTCCGGCCAAAATGGGGTTAGTCCGGTAATTTTTGCATAAGACAGAAAAAATATATTGCTATTTTTATGCAAGTAACACATAAAAGCGCCACGAATTTTTATGGCGCTTTTTTTGTTTTCTCTTGCGATACGTATAAGTATATGCTATAATCAATTCAGCTAAGAGATTTCTTTTTATGGATTTTGCTACAGAGGTTTCTTGCGAAATATCAAACAAGGAGCGAAGAAAGATGAAACAATACGAAGCAGCCAATATCCGCAACATTGCCATTACCGGGCATGGCGGAAGCGGAAAGACGACCCTTGCGGAGGCACTTTTGTTCCGCACCGGCACCATCGACCGTTTCGGAAAAATTACCGAAGGGACGACGACTTCCGACTATGATCCCGAAGAGATCAAGAGAGGGTCTTCCTTGAATCTTTCTATCCTTCCTATGGAATATAGCGGTGTGAAAATCAATCTTTTGGACGCGCCGGGGCTTTTTGATTTTGCTTTGGGGCAGCAGGAAGCGATTCGCGCGGCGGACAGCGTTCTGATTGCCGTTTCGGGAAAATCGGGTATTACCGTGGGCGCGAAAAAGGCGTATAAGGAAGCGCTTAAACAAAATAAACCTCGGGCGTTTTTTGTAGGAAAGATGGATAGCGACCATGCGGATTTCTATAAAGTTTTGGAGCAGATGAAGACGGAATTCGGTCCGTCGGTTTGCCCTTTGGTGGTTCCGTATGTGGAAAACCATAAGGTGAAATGCTATGTGGACCTGATTGGTATGAAGGCTTATACCTATGAGGACGGACACCGGAACGAAACAGTTCTCCCGGATATGGGCCATCGGCTGGAAGGATTAGTGGGCGCCATTAGTGAGGCGGTAGCGGAGACGGACGATGAGTTGATGGAAAAGTATTTCTCCGGCGAAGAGTTTACCATGCTGGAGCTGGTCAACGGTATCCATAAAGGCGTTACCGAGGGGACCATTACCCCGGTTTACTGCGGTTCCGCCCAGGAGCAGGAAGGCTTGACCCTTCTTCTTGGCGCTATGGTTTCCCTTTTCCCTTCGGCGGCGGAAGCGAAACCCGAAGTGGCCGAGGATGGGGAAGAGATCGCTTGCGACGAAAACGGTGAGCCGGTGGCGTATGTCTTTAAGACGATTGCCGACCCCTTTGTAGGTAAGCTTTCCTATGTGAAAATTATTTCCGGTAAAGTGACCACCGGTATGGAACTCATCAATTCCACCACCGGAGCGTCTGAAAAGATCGGAAAGATGATCCAGATCCGGGGCAAAAAGCAAGAGGACATCAAGGAAGCTTTGGCGGGGGACATCTGCGCTATTTCCAAGCTTTCCGCCAACACCGGCGACACGCTGGCAAAAACGCCGATTGTACTCAAAAAGATCGATTTCCCCGCTCCATGCTATTCTATGGCTTTGGTCCTTCAAGGAAAAGGCGATGAAAGCAAGATTTCCCAAGGTATCAGCCGTCTTTTGGAAGAGGATCCCACCCTTTCCTTCCGCATTGACGACGAAACGCATGAGCAGATTCTCTCCGGCCTCGGCGAGCAGCATTTGGATGTCACCATTGCCAAGCTGAAGAGTAAATTCGGCGTGGAGGTTACCTTGGCGACGCCTTCTATCGCGTATCGGGAAACGATTCGCAAGAAAGTGAAAGTCCAAGGAAAGCATAAGAAGCAATCCGGCGGCCATGGTCAGTACGGAGATGTTTGGATCGAATTTGAGCCCTGTGACAGCGACAGCCTGGTCTTTGAGGAGAAGGTTTTCGGCGGTGCTGTTCCCAAAAACTTCTTCCCGGCAGTGGAAAAAGGGCTCCAAGACTGCGTCAAGGAAGGCGTGTTGGCCGGATATCCGGTTGTGGGCTTAAAAGCGACGTTGGTAGACGGTTCTTACCACGATGTAGACTCCTCGGAAATGTCCTTTAAGATGGCGGCGTCCTTGGCGTATCGCGCGGGCCTGCCCCAGGCTTCTCCCATTATTTTGGAACCCATTGGAACGCTGAAAGTTCTGGTGCCGGACGATTGCACCGGAGATATGATGGGCGAGTTGAATAAACGCCGCGGCCGGGTTTTGGGCATGAACACGGCGGAAGACGGTATGACCGAGATCGTTGCCGAGACTCCCATGGCGGAAATGCAGGACTTTACGATGCTGGTGCGGCAGATGACCCAGGGAAGCGGAAGCTTTACGCTGGATTTCGAGCGGTATGATCCCTTGCCCTCCAATTTGGAAGCTTCGGTTATCGAAAAGGCGAAAGCTGCGAAAAAAGAATAAAAGCGAAGACACCCCCATACTTTGGTGTGGGGGTGTGTTTTATGGAAAAAAAGAACTATTGCCGGGCCTTTTTTGCGGTAGGCGGGCTATTGCTGCTGATCGGGGTTGTGCTTTGCTTTGGAAAAAAGCGTTTTCCCGAGGGAAAAACCGAAGCCCAACGCCTTTCCTATTTAAGTAACATTGGCTTTTTTGGCGAAGAAACAGAAAACAGGGAAATTCGTTTGCCCGCGGCATGCGAGGAAAATGAGGGATATTATCTTTTTTTTGACGAATTGGGTGTGGACCTGAAACCGTATGCGGGCGAACCGGTAACACTTTATTCATACGTATATAAGGATTGGAAAAAATTTTCTGAAGAATTTTTTGCAGATTTAATAGTTTACCGGGAAAGTATTCTGGGAACTTTGCTGTTTTCCAGTGATAAATCAGGAATTTCCTGCGTATACTCGGAAGAAAATTTTAAAAACTTAGAATTTTCCAAATAAAAATTAAATTTTCTTTGATTTTCTCCTTGATTTTTGAGTTTTCTTTTGATTTTTGATTCTTTTATACAAGTTACACAAATTGATTTTTTGAAGTTTGGGCAATAAACCGCTATGCAGGGAAATGAAAATTTGTTATAGTAATACTCGAGGAAATTCAAAATATGATTAGGAGGTTCCCCTCATGGCAAGTGTATCCCTGAAAAACATTTATAAAAAATATGCCGGCGGCGTTACCGCGGTTTCCGATTTTACCTTGGAGATCGAGGATAAGGAATTTATTATTCTGGTTGGTCCGTCCGGATGCGGTAAGTCTACGACCCTTCGTATGATCGCTGGTTTGGAAGAGATTACCGAAGGCGAGCTTTACATCGGCGACCGTCTGGTTAACGACGTTGCTCCGAAAGACCGCGATATTGCGATGGTTTTCCAGAACTACGCTCTGTATCCCCATATGACCGTGTTTGACAACATGGCGTTCGGTTTGAAGCTGCGGAAGACCCCGAAGGATGAAATCAAACGCCGCGTAGAAGAGGCTGCTCGCGTTTTGGATATCGTTCACCTGCTCGAGAGAAAACCTGCTGCGCTTTCTGGTGGTCAGCGTCAGCGTGTTGCTTTGGGCCGTGCGATTGTTCGTGAGCCGAAAGTCTTCCTTTTGGACGAACCGCTGTCTAACTTGGACGCGAAACTTCGTGCCCAGATGAGAACCGAGCTTTCTAAGCTCCATCTTCGTCTTGGTACCACCTTTATCTACGTTACCCACGACCAGACCGAGGCTATGACGATGGGTACTCGTATCGTTGTTATGAAAGACGGTTTCATTCAGCAGATCGATACGCCCCAGACCCTCTACTCCAAGCCCGCGAATGTGTTCGTAGCCGGATTTATCGGATCTCCCCAGATGAACTTCATTGACGCGACGCTGGCGGAGAAAGACGGAAAAGTTTGCGTGGAATTCGGCGATGACAGCAGCCACTACTCCATTGCGATTCATAATGCGGAAAGAGCCGCTCAGCTGAAAGATTACATCGGTAAAGAAGTCGTATTTGGTATCCGTCCTGAGGATTTGGACGACGATCCTGAAACGATTGCAAAGGCAACCGAGGGTGTTATCGACTGTGACGTTGAAGTTACTGAGCTGATGGGTGCTGAAACTTATCTGTACCTGGTATGCGCCGGTAACAATATGACGGCTCGTGTTGCTCCTACTTCTACCCTTCGCGCCGGTGACAAGACCAAGATTGCGATCAACTTGGATAAGATCCACCTCTTTGATAAAGAGACCGAGGTTGCGATTTTTAACTAAGCCTCTAAAACGAGATTTACCGTAAGTTTGCGGTTTGTTTCTCTGCACATTCATTTGATTTTGACCGGCTGGCTTCTTTTGTAAGCCAGCCGTCCTGTTTATTTAGCAGAAATTTGACTTTCCAAGCAGATCCTTTTTCAAGTGCGGGTCGCGTCTTATAGCCGATTTGCGCAGAATTTAGCGAAAATAACTGACGGTTACAGAATAATAGGGAGGGAGAGCTTACGACTTATCAGGAAGTATTGGAAAATGCCCGTATATGCAGCGGTCCCTATTGCAAAGTCTGTCCGGTATGCAACGGGCGGGCATGCAGGAACGCTATGCCTGGTCCCGGCGCCAAGGGAAGCGGTACAGTGGCGATTCGTAACTATGATGCCTGGCAGAAGGTGAGGCTGAATATGGATACGATTTGTGCCAACGGCGCTGTGGACACACACTTTACTTTGTTTGGCCAAACCTATGACCTTCCGGTTTTTGCCGGGCCGGTAGGTGCTGTCGGGCTTCATTATGGGGACAAGTTTACCGATCAGGAGTATAACGATATTCTGATTCCCGCCTGTGCTGAGGTTGGGATTGCGGCTTTTACCGGGGACGGTACCGACCCAGCCGTTTTTGATTCTGCGGCCAGAGTAATTGGAAGCAACGGCGGGAAGGGGATCCCTACCGTAAAACCATGGGACCGGGGTACTCTCTTTGCCAAGCTTCGCGCCGCAAAAGCTTCCGGTGCGAAGATGTTTGCGATGGATATTGATGCGGCAGGTCTGCCCTTTTTGAAAGGACTGACGCCTCCTGCCGGGTTCAAAACGGTGGCTGAGCTGCGGGAAATGATCGAGTACGCCCAGGTTCCCTTTATCATCAAAGGGGTAATGACGGTAAAGGGCGCCCAAAAGGCGCTGGAAGCCGGAGCGGCTGGTATTGTGGTCTCAAATCATGGCGGCCGGGTGTTGGACGGCGTACCGGCTACCGCTGAGGTTTTGCCTGCCATTGCCGAGGCGGTAAAGGGAAAAATGGTGATTTTGGTGGACGGTGGTATTCGGACCGGAGTGGATATCTGTAAGGCGCTGGCCTTGGGCGCAGACGCTTGTATTTTGGCGCGCCCTTATGTGACAGCGGTCTATGGCGGCGGAAAGGAAGGCGTCCAGATCCTGACCCGGAAGCTGAAAGAGGAGCTCCAGGATACCATGGCCATGTGCGGCGTCCATTCCCTTGCGGAAATCAACCGGGATCTGATTTTTCAGGATACCTGGCTGGGATAAAGCGGTGCCTGGATCGGTGTGCCGCGGGAAGCGGCTCCTTTTCTTTTTCCTTAAAGCAAAAGAAACACCGGGACGAGATTTCGTCCCGGTGTTTTTATTCTACATCGAAAAGAATGTGGTGGATCGCGTTAACGATATCGGACACCGTGAACCGCGCCACATCCAAAGAATCCATCAGCTTATCGGTTTCGGTTTTGGTCATATCCAGGTAGCCAAATTCCGCCTGCTTCAGCGCGCCGTTTAAAATCCGGATGTCTTCCGGCGTGTTGTTGGGGTTTTTCAATTCCATTTCCAATAGACGGAGCGTGACGGCAATCGCCTGCCGCTTGGTAAAAATCGCATTTCTGGCTTCTTCTTGAAATTCCTGAACGGTCTTTAGTTGCCTCATGATTTTCCCTCCTGTTCTTGTGAGATGGGACGACATTCCACATGTGTATTATGGCATATTTAGATAATTTATGCAATAGCTATTTTGAATATTTTGGGAAATTATATGGTTCGACGATGAATATATTCCGGACGCGTTTTGGAATAGACAATTTCCTGGCTATGATATAATCCGCAGTAACCGCTAATGACGTAACTAATGGAGATTGCCACCAGGTAGTAAGGCATTCCTTCGGCGCCAAACATTTCCAAAGCAATTAAAAGGGATGTAATAGGGCAGTTGGTTACGCCGCAAAAAACGGAGATCATACCCACAGCGGCGGCTAAGGGGACGGGGAGTCCCAACAATCCGGCGAGGGCGCTCCCAAACGCGGCGCCGATGGAAAAGGAAGGGACAATTTCGCCGCCTTTGTATCCAACGCCTAAGGTAATAATGGTAAAAAGCATTTTGAGCATGAAAACGTAAAAATCCGATTGGCTGGAAAAGCTTTCGGCAATTATGCTGCTACCGGAGCCGTTATAACGAAAGTCCCCTACCAGTAAGGTAAGGATAAGAACGATCACACCACCAACCGCGATCCGCAGATAGGGGTTTTTAAGGTATTTTTTACTTTGCTTTTCGGCGCTGTGAATGGCGAGGCAAAAGATAGCGCTCATTCCTCCGGAGAGGGCCGCCAATATGGCGCAGCTAAGAAGGAAAAGAAGATGAACTTCCCCTAATTCGGTAACCGGAAAGGATGCGGGGACGGTTTTTAACGCTTTCCCAATCAATGCAGCCGACAACGAAGCGGCGGTGCAGGGGACCAAAGCGGAGTAATGCATAAGGCCGACGCTTACGACTTCCATAGAAAAAACGGTTGCGGCGATGGGCGTGCCAAATACGGCGGAAAAACAGCCGCTCATACAGCACATAATGACGATGAGACGGTCCTTTTCATCCAAACGAATCCATTTGCCTATAGCGTTTCCGATGCTGCCGCCAATTTGCAAAGCCGCGCCTTCCCGACCGGCTGAACCGCCGAGCAGATGGGTTATGCAGGTAGCAATGTAGATCAAAGGAAACATAAGGAAAGGAATGTCTTTGTGCCGGTTGATGGATGCAATAACTAAATTGGTGCCCTTGGGATGGGAAAAACCGCAAATTTGGTAAATAAATACGATACATAATCCCCCTACCGGTAAAAGCCAGATAAGGAAGGGGTGCGTTTCCCGTGTTTGGGTCAAAAATTCCAATGCGTAGTAAAAACTACTTCCGACAAGACCGACAAGAATGCCGCACAAAATAGAGATCAAAAGCCACTTTGCAAGGCTCTGAATGGTGGAGAGGGCAAAATGAAAATGCAGCAACCATTTTTCCTTCATAAAAGTCTTCCTTTCCGTTTTTTGCAAGGCTATTGTATCATTCTTCAAAAAAGGGTACAAGGGCAGGAAATAACGAAAAATCGAAAACAAAGGAAAAAAATTTTGCTGATATCTTTCTATTTCCCAAAAAATGTGATACAATATGTCTGCGAGCTGTAGTTCATTTTTTACAGTTAGGAAGGAGAAAAATGCTTCAACTTAAACAGATTACCTTCTCCGCCCCTCAGGAAAACGGCGGAGAGAGACAGATTTTATCCCATGTCGATTTTACGGCAGAACAGGGGAAATTTATTGTGATCACTGGTCCCAACGGCAGCGGAAAATCCACGTTGGCGCGGATTATTGTCGGGATTCAACAGCCTGATGAGGGACAGATCTTTTTCCAAGGCGAGGATATTACCAACCTTTCTATTTCCGAACGGGCGAAGAGAGGAATCGCGTTCGCGTTCCAGCAGCCGGTTCGTTTTAAAGGACTCACCGTCAGCGACCTTTTGGGCTTAGCGGCGGGAAAGGAGTTGCTGACCCGAAAACAGATGTGCACCTATCTCCAGCAGGTGGGTCTTTGCGCTGCGGATTATATTGATCGGGATGTAAACGCGAGCCTTTCCGGCGGAGAAATTAAACGGATTGAAATTGCTATGGCAATGGCGAGAAAAGCGCCTCTGACTATTTTTGACGAGCCGGAGGCGGGAATCGATCTTTGGAGTTTTAACCATTTGATTGACGTGTTTCGTCGTTTGCGGGATGTGACCAAAGGAACGGTGATTATTATTTCCCACCAGGAACGAATTTTGGATATCGCCGACGAGATCGTTGTATTGTCCGGCGGACAGATTTCCGCCCGAGGGAAAAAAGAGGAAATTTTGCCTACATTATTGGAAAGCCACGGGATGACCAACCGGGGTCCCGGTTGCCTCGTGGATCGGACGGCATGCCCCAGAGAAGGGAGTGAAGGAGCTTGAAGAGCAAAACGGAGGAACTGCTGCATTTGATTTCCGATTGGAACGGGATTCCTAAAACCGGCGCGTACAATATTCGCGAAGACAGCGGATGCGCCGGAAGACGGAGCAGCGAAAACGTAAGCATTGAATCGAAGACGGATCTTCCCGGAATTGATATCCGGGTAAAGCCTTACACCAAGGGAGAAAAGATTTATATTCCCGCCTGTGTCACGCACAGCGATGTGGATGATTTGGTATATAACGATTTTTACATTGGAGAAGGGTGCGATGTGACCATTGTTGCCGGCTGCGGCGTTCACAGCGACGGTCACGAGGACGCCAAGCACAACGGGATTCACCGCTTTTTCTTAGAAAAGGACGCCAGGGTGGTGTACCTGGAGAAGCACATTGGAACCGGAAACGGCGACGGCCAGCGGATTATCAATCCGGTGACCCATGCACAGCTTGCGGAAAACAGCTATATGCTGATGGATACCACCCAGATTAAGGGAGTGGATTCCACCTTGCGGAAGACTTCCGCCGTTTTGGAAGCGGGCGCAACCCTGGTGGTGAAGGAGAAGCTGATGACCGATGGGCATCAGGTTGCCAAAACCGATTTTGATGTGACCTTAAAGGGAGAAAATTCCGGTGTGGAATTGCAAAGCCGTTCGGTGGCGAAAGGCCATTCCTACCAGTCTTTTAGAAGTATCATTAACGGAGAGGCGCCCTGCACCGGCCATTCCGCCTGCGACGCTATCATTATGGATGAAGGAAAGGTAAGCGCTACGCCGGAGCTTACTGCCGCTCACGTGGACGCGGCGTTGATCCACGAAGCAGCGATTGGAAAAATCGCCGGGGAACAGCTCACCAAGCTAATGACCTTAGGCCTTTCCGAGCAGGAAGCGGAAGAGAAAATTATCGCGGGATTTTTGCGTTAGCGCTTGATGAAACAGCCGTTTTCCACCGGGAAAGCGGCTGTTTTTGCGCTTTTTTCGGGGAAAAAGGCTGTTGACAAATTGGACAGGATGTGTTACAATGTCTTTACCTCTCAAAGGGTCTATTTTTTTGTGCCCATTTTTCGGGACGCTAAAAATAAGATCCGAAGCGCGAATGCGCTGGAAACGCCTTGGGTTTCCTTGTTGAGGGAGGCAAAATAGTCCGTTTATACAGGAGGTGCCGAGTATGAGAGTCAAAATTACCTTAGCTTGTTCCGAGTGCAAGCAGCGTAATTACAACACAGTAAAAAACAAAAAGAATACTCCAGATCGACTGGAGATGAGCAAGTACTGCCGTTTCTGTAAGAAACATACGACTCATAGAGAAACGAAGTAACGGAAGGGAGAATGAAAATGGCTGAACAAGTCGAGAAAAAAACGCCGAAGAAAAGCGGTTTTTTCAGCAAGGTTTCCCGTTACTTCCGTGAAATTAAAAGTGAAGGGAAAAAAGTCGTATGGCCCACCAGAAAGCAGACCATGAACAACAGCGTCGTTGTTTTAGTCGTTGTTGGTTCAGTTGGCGTTTTCATTTGGATTCTCGATTGGGTGCTTACTTTGATTCGGGGATTCATTTTGGGATTTTAGTATACCAGCACGATAGACGCGAATTGTTGTCGGAGGTTTGATGATGTCGGAAGAAGCAAAATGGTATGTTGTTCATACCTATTCCGGATATGAGAATAAGGTAGCGCAAAATATTGAAAAGGTCGTTGAAAACCAAGGGTTTGGCGATTTGATTTTTGAGGTGCGGATTCCTACCGAAAAAGTAATTGAATATAAAGACGACAAAAAGCGGGAAGTAGAACGAAAGATTTTCCCCGGGTATGTTCTGGTGAAAATGATCCAGACGGACGATTCCTGGTATGTGGTAAGAAATATCAGGGGCGTTACCGGTTTTGTCGGTTCTACGACGGAGCCGATTCCGTTGACTGATAAGGAAGTGGAAGCGTTAGGCGTTGAGCTTCAGTCCGTACAGGTCAACTATGGGGTTGGTTCTGAAGTGAAGATCGTGTCAGGACCTTTAGAGGGCTGGACCGGCAAAGTAACGGCTTTGGATACCGAGAAGGACTCGGTGACCGTTACAGTTTCGATGCTTGGCAGAGAGACGTCGGTGGATTTACAGCTCAATCAGGTGAGATTATCTTAAGATAACGTTTTGACGTCTTTTTTGACGGCTTTCAGATTGGGAACACGTCCCGGTCTGATTGTGGGAGGGAAAATATCCCGACAATGACCACATCATTTTGGAGGTGCTTATCATGGCGCAAAAAGTAGTTGGCTATATTAAGCTGCAAATTCCCGCGGGCAAGGCGACGCCCGCACCCCCTGTTGGTCCTGCCCTGGGTCAGCATGGTGTCAACATTATGGGCTTTACCAAAGAATTTAACGAGCGGACCAAGAATGATATCGGTATGATTATTCCGGTTGTTATCACCGTTTACGCGGACCGTTCCTTTACCTTTATCACCAAGACGCCCCCTGCTGCGGTTTTGATTAAAAAGGCCTGCGGACTGGAGACGGCTTCCGGCGAACCTAACAAAAAGAAAGTCGGAAAAATCACCAAAGAACAGGTTCAGAAGATCGCTGAACAGAAAATGCCCGACCTGAATGCCGCGAATATTGAAAGCGCGATGAGCATGATCGCCGGTACCGCCCGTTCTATGGGCATTGAGGTTGTGGACTAACCCCCGCCATGTGGGAGGAAAATTCCGCTATGAACCACTTAACAGGGAGGATTTATTGATGAAACACGGAAAAAAATATACTGACAGTGCAAAAAGTTTTGATCGCGCCGCTGTCTACGATCCTGTAGACGCTTTAGACATTACCGTTTCCACCGCGAAAGCGAAATTTGACGAGACGGTAGAGGCGCACATCCGTTTGGGCGTTGATTCCCGTCATGCGGATCAGCAGGTGAGAGGCGCTGTTGTTTTGCCCAATGGAACCGGTAAAAACGTAAAGGTTTTGGTTGTCTGCAAAGGCGACAATGTGAAGATCGCCGAAGAAGCCGGCGCCGATTATGTGGGCGAGGAATACGTCCAGAGAATTCAAAACGAAGGCTTTATGGATTTCGACGTTGTAATCGCTACCCCCGATATGATGGGATTGGTAGGACGTCTCGGTAAAGTGCTTGGTCCGAGAGGCTTGATGCCTTCTCCGAAAGCCGGTACCGTTACCCCCGACGTCGCGAAAGCGGTTACCGAGGCGAAAGCCGGTAAGATCGAGTATCGTTTGGATAAGACCAACATTATCCATTGCCCCATTGGAAAGGTTTCTTTCGGTAAAGAGAAGCTTTCCGAAAACTTTGAGACCTTGATGGACGCCATCGTCAAAGCGAAACCTTCGGCTGCGAAAGGCCAGTACATTCGCTCTTGCGTGGTTGCTTCCACCATGGGCCCTGGCGTAAAGATCAACGTTGCTAAATACGGCGTATAATTTTTGGTTGACAAGTATTTCAAACTGTGCTACAATATGAAAAGCGATTTCCGAAGACAGCAGGCGCTATTCGCGTAACGGGGTAATCCCACCTGCCGAGGAGGCGTAAAATACGAATGTATTGTGCCCTTCTCCGTCTTTGGAGAGGGGCTTTTTGTTAGTAACTTGTTGGAGGTGAAAAAATGCCCAGTGAGAAAATTCTGTTGGAAAAACAAGCGGCGGTAAGCGCGTTAAAGGAAAAAATCCTCAACTCGGTTTCCTGTGTCCTGGTAGACTATAAGGGAATCAATGTGGAAAACGATACCAAGCTGCGGAAAGAGTTAAGAGAAGCCGGCGTATCTTATACGGTTTTGAAGAATTCCATTATGCGGTTTGCGTTCAACGATACCCCGTATGCGGATTTGACGAAATATCTGGAGGGGACAACGGCGATTGCCTTGTCCGAAGCGGATATGACTGCTCCCGCGCGGATTATTGCCAAATACGCGAAGGAGACCAAAGAAGGCTTTAATTTAAAGGCCGGCTTTGTGGATGGGGATATCCTGGATACCGACGGTGTCGTCGCTTTGTCTCAGCTTCCTTCCAAGGAAGTGTTGATTGCTCAGGTTTTGGGCGCTATGAATGGTGTGATTCGGAACTACGCGGTGGTTTTGGATCAGATTCGCGAGAAAAAAGAGGCAGAGGCTCCTGCTTCTTAACCTTTTCTTTGCAAACAATGAAATTATTTTATGGAGGTAACAAAAATGGCTTCTGAGAAAATCCTTGCTATGATTGAAGAAGTAAAGGGCCTGACCGTTTTGGAATTGGCGGAGCTGGTTAAGGCTTTGGAAGAAGAGTTTGGCGTTTCTGCTGCTGCCGCTACGATCGCGGTTGCTGCTAACGGTCCTGCCGGCGGTGAGGCTGCGGAAGAGAAATCCGAGTTTGACGTTATTCTGGCGGAAGTCGGCGGCGCGAAGACTGCGGTTATCAAAGCGGTCAAAGAGATTACCGGTTTGGGCCTGAAAGAGTCTAAGGAGATCGTTGACAACGCTCCGAAGGCGGTAAAAGAAGGCGTTTCCAAGGCGGATGCCGAAGAGATGAAGAAGAAACTGGAAGAGGCCGGCGCGAAAGTCGAACTGAAGTAAGTTTTTTGAGGAAAAAGCGCTTCCCAAGTGGAAGCGCTTTTTTTGCGGTAAACGAAAAGAGAGAAACGGTTTACCCTTCGGAAAAAATTTCCTCTAATTGAAGGGAAAAGCAAAAAAACTGTTGCAAAATCCTATTTGGCACGCTATAATATTGAACAGCGAATGTATACGGGGTATGTGTTCGCCTTTACGAGATGAATTCCCGGCATGGCGTTGATCTTGAGACGGCGTGCGGTATGAAGGAGGTTAGAAGGATGGTATTCGAGAAGGTTCGCGATATTTTGGTCGAACAGCTGGACGTTGAGGAAGATGAAGTAACCCTCGAAGCAGTCATTACCGATGATTTAGGGGCTGATTCTTTGGATCTCGTAGATTTGGTGATGTCTTTGGAAGAGGCTTTTGATATCGAAATCGATGACGACCAGGTGGAGCAGATCAAAACGGTTGGCGACGTTGTCAAGTTCATTGAAGAAAGAATCTAATGATAAAAGAAAAGGGCGGGGAATCTTCCCCGCCCTTTTTGTTTTGTTAGCAGCAGTCGTTGCAGCCGCAGCCATTGTTGCAGCCGCAGTTGTTGTTGCAGCCATAACCATATCCACTGTTCGCTACCGCAGCACCGCCGCATCCGCCACAGCAAACGAGGATGAGGATTAAGATAATGATCCAGCTGCAGTTGTTACCACCAAAACAATTCATAAGAGAAGCCTCCTTTTGTTTATTGTACTGTATCATATGTGGAGGGCCTCGTTTTGGTTCCTTAAAAATGACAGCGAAGTTCTTCCCGCAATTTCTTGATGATACGTTTTTCCAATCTGGAGATATAGGATTGGGAGATTCCGATTTGATCGGCGACTTCTTTTTGGGTATGCTCTTTTTTTCCGTTTAAACCAAACCGTAAGGACATGATCTCCTGCTCCCGGTGGGAAAGATGAGAGACGGCGTCCCGAAGCAGCTCGTGTTCCGCTTCCTGCTCCAAATCCCGGTGAATGCTGTCATCAGTCCCCAGCACGTCGGAAAATAAAAGCTCATTTCCGTCCCAGTCTACGTTCAACGGTTCATCAAAGGAAATTTCGGTTTTTTGGTGGCTGTTTTTGCGGAGCACCATAAGAATCTCATTTTCAATACAGCGGGAAGCGTAAGTGGCAAGCTTAATGTTTTTCTCGGGGGAAAAGGTATTTACCGCCTTGATAAGGCCGATGGTACCAATAGAAATTAAATCTTCCACCGGGATTCCCGAGCTTTCAAATTTCCGGGCAATGTATACGACCAGTCGTAAATTTCTCGTAATCAGCGTTTCAGCGGCCTTTTCCTCGCCTCTTTGCAACGCGTCGATAATCTCTTTTTCTTCCTTTCGGCTCAAAGGCGGCGGAAGTGCGTTAGAAGATTTTATGTAATCGATCCGGTTTTCTTTTTTTCGAAAGAAGAAACAGGCCAGCCATAATTTGATTCGTGTAAACATGATTTTCCCTCTTTCACAAAGTTGAAAATAAACTGTCGCCGGCAATCGCGTCGGCACCATCCAATAATTGTCCTTCCGGGAAAAGGGCGACGTAAACCCGTTTTCCGTCTTTTTCCCCGTCCCAGCAAAATGTATCGGCGCGAAAGGCGGTTAATAGACGTTCTCCGCCTACGGAATGGGAGGGGATAAGTTCCATACGGCTTTTTAGTTCCGGGGGCGGAGACTGTCCGCTAAGACTGTTTTCTTCTATTTGAAACAGCTGGCAGAGAATCTCTCTCTTGCAAAGCATGACCGGGTATCCACTCAGTGAAAACAAGCGGTTTCCGCTGTCGTAAGCGACCAGAAGGGAAACCGTTTGCTCTTTAAAAGTCAGCGTCCCTTTTCGCAAATGTTCCTTTGGGGATCGTTTGAGATTCCATAGGGAGATGAGTCGGGCGACACCGTAGGAAAGGGCGGTTGCCAGTAACAAAAAGATTGGGGAGAGATGGAAATAAGGGACGCCGTTTCGAAGTAAAAGGGTGCCGGGTTCCAATAAAAGGATTAGTGCTAAAACAGCGCCGCCGAAAAGGAAACTGACGAATAAAAACCAAAGGGAAGCTTTTATAAGACGGGAGAAAGGCGAAAAGCCAAAAGCAATGCCCGATAGCAGCAGCGCACAGGCTACCTTAAACAGCAGCGATCCCCAGATAGGAACATTCACCAAAATCCAAAGAGAAGAAAGGCCCCCTAAGATGGAAGCGAGACCCCTTCGAAACAGGGTAGAATTTTTTTCGGACAGATATTCGGTCCCTAAAAGCAAAAACCAGGTAACGTAAAGGTTTAGCGCCACCAGGACGTCAAGATAGATGACCAGCACGATTCCTCCTTTCCCAAGGATTTGTGAGGCACTATCTTTATTGTAAGGGAAAAAGGACGAAAAAAAAGTCGAGAAAGACGCAGAAAAAAAGAAAACCCGCGGAACACTCCGCGGGTTTTTAAAACAACAGATATTATTTTCCTCTCGCTACATAAGAGGTATGAAGAACTTCGTGGGCAATATGGCTTCCCGGTTTCTCCAGGAATTCGGAATAAAGGGTCTTGATAAAGGGGTTATCGTGGGATTTCCGATATTCCATCTTGTCATCCGCATTGTACAAGCCGGCTGCTCTCAGTTTCTTGAGATCCACAAAGTTTCTCACCGAAGCGGGCTGGAAGGGCTGACCGCCGCCGTTGACACAGCCGCCGGGGCAGGCCATAATCTCGATAAAGTGGTAGTCCTTTTCGCCGGACTGAACCGATCTCAGCACCTTCTTGGCGTTGGCAAGACCGGAGCAGACAGCAACTTTCAAGGTGAGTCCGTTGAGGGTGTAGGTGGCTTCTTTGATACCGTCGGTACCACGAACTTCGTTATAAACAATGTTTTCCTGGCTGCCGCCGGTGATCCAGTCAGCCGCAGTACGCAAAGCCGCTTCCATAACGCCGCCGGTGGCGCCGAAGATCATACCCGCACCAGAGTCGACACCCAGAGGATTGTCGTACTCTTCGTCGGGAAGGGCACTGAAGTTCAGACCGGCGGTCTGGATCATCCGGGCCAACTCACGGGTCGTCAGCGCGATGTCTACGTCGGGAACGCCCGCCGCGGACTGATCGTCTCTTCCTACCTCGAATTTCTTCGCGGTACAGGGCATAATGGAAACCATCACGATATCCTTGGGATCCAGGCCCTCTTTCTTGGCGTACCAGGTCTTGGTGACCGCGCCGAACATCTGCTGAGGAGATTTGCAGGTAGAAAGGTTGGGGATCATTTCGGGGAAGTAATGCTCACAGTATTTAACCCATCCGGGGGAGCAGGATGTAATCATCGGCAGCACGCCGCCGTTTTGGATCCGCTCTACCAGCTCGTTCGCCTCTTCCATAATGGTTAAGTCAGCGGAGAAGTTGGTATCAAATACCTTATCGAATCCGATTCTCCGAAGGGCAGCAACCATCTTTCCTTCTACGTTGGTACCGATGGGTTCGCCGAAAGCTTCGCCCAGGGTGACACGGATGGAAGGAGCGGTTTGAACGATGACCGTCTTGCTGGGATCCCGCAACGCATCCCAAACCTGCTGAGTCTGGTCTTTTTCGGAGAGCGCGCCGGTGGGGCAGGCAACGATGCACTGGCCGCAGGACACACAGGAGGTTTCGCCAAGACCGAATTCGAAAGCGGAACCAATGTTGGTTTTAAAGCCTCTTTCGTTGGCGCCGATGACGCCCACATCCTGCCACTGGCGGCAAGCGGCGACACAACGGCGGCAGAGAACACACTTGGAGTTGTCCCGAATCATATGAACCGCAGTGGTATCGATCTCATACTGATTCATTTCGCCGGTGTAAGCATCCTCGTTGTCTACGCCGTAGTCATTACAGAGCTTTTGCAGCTCGCAGTTGCCGCTCTTGACACAGGAAAGGCATTTCTTGTTGTGGGTGGAAAGCAGAAGCTCCAAGTTGGTGCGTCTGGCGTCCATAACCTTTTTGGTGTTAGTAAAGACTTCCATCCCCTCGCTCACCGGATAGACGCAAGAAGCGACCAACGTTTTGGCGCCTTTGACCTCTACGGTGCAGATCCGGCATGCGCCGATCTCGTTAATGTCCTTCATATAGCAAAGGGTAGGAATCTCGATCCCAATTTGATGCGCAGCTTCAAGAATTGTCGTTCCGGGAGCCACCGCAACAGGGACGTTATTGATTTTTAAATTAACCATGCTGGTAAACTCCTTTACGCTTTGATGATGGCGCCGAATTTACATTTTTCGATGCAGGCGCCGCATTTGATACATTTATCCTGGTTGATGACATGGGGCTCTTTCACCTTACCGTCAATAGCGCCTACCGGGCAGTTTCTGGCGCAGAGGGTGCAGCCTTTGCACTTGTCGGCGACGATAGTGAATTTCATCAGGTGTTTGCAGACGCCCGCAGGGCAGGTTTTGTCTACCACATGAGCAATGTATTCATCGCGGAAGTATCTCAAGGTAGATAAGACGGGGTTGGGAGCGGATTGACCCAGACCGCACAGGGAGTTTTCTTTGATATAGTAGCAAAGCTGCTCCATCTTGTCCAGATCCTCCAAGGTCCCCTGACCTCTGGTGATCTTATCTAACATTTCGTAAAGGCGTTTGGTGCCGACACGGCAGGGGGTACATTTTCCGCAGGATTCGTCTACGGTAAACTCTAAGAAGAACTTGGCGATATCCACCATACAGGTATCTTCGTCCATAACGATCAATCCGCCGGAACCCATCATAGAGCCGATGGCGATGAGGTTATCATAATCGATGGGAACATCCAGATGCTCCGCGGGGATACAACCGCCGGAAGGACCGCCGGTCTGCGCCGCCTTAAATTTCTTGCCGTTCGGAATACCGCCGCCGATCTCTTCAACGATCTCTCTTAAGGTGGTTCCCATGGGAACCTCTACCAGACCGGTATTCTTGATCTTTCCGCCCAAAGCGAAGACCTTGGTGCCCTTGGATTTCTCGGTGCCGATGGATTTAAACCAATCTGCGCCGTTTAAAATGATTCGGGGGATGTTGGCGTAGGTTTCTACGTTGTTCAATACGGTGGGCTTGCCAAAAAGGCCTTTGACCGCAGGGAAGGGAGGACGGGGTCTGGGCTCGCCGCGGTGGCCCTCAATAGAGGTCATCAAAGCGGTTTCCTCGCCGCAGACAAACGCGCCGGCGCCGATTCGAAGTTAAAAAAAAAAAAAAAAATCGGTGCCGAAGATGTTGTTGCCCAAAAGGCCGTATTCTCTGGCCTGACCAATCGCGATCTGAAGCCGTTTTACCGCGATGGGGTATTCGGCACGGACATAAATGTAACCCTGGTTCGCGCCGATGGCGTAAGCGGCGATAGCCATAGCCTCCAGCACAACATGGGGGTCGCCTTCCAAAACGGAACGGTCCATAAACGCGCCGGGGTCGCCTTCGTCGGCGTTACAGGCAACGTATTTCTGATCGCCGTCGACAACGAAGCTCCATTTTAAGCCGGTGGGGAATCCGCCGCCGCCTCTTCCGCGAAGGCCGGAATCCTTGATGACGTCGATGACTTCTTTCGGCGTCATTTCGGTAAGTACTTTTCCAAGTGCCATGTAGCCGTCAACAGCAATGTACTCGTCGATGACTTCGGGGTTGATGACGCCGCAGTTACGCAGGGCGATCCGCTGCTGTTTGGCATAGAAGTTGGTGTCGTTTAAGGATTTGACCTGGTCGTCCGCTACCGTCTCGGTGTAAAGAAGACGTTTGACAATTCGTCCTTTTAACAGGTGTTCCTCGACGATCTCGGGGATATCTTCCACTTTTACTTCAGAGTAAAAGCATCCTTCCGGATAAACGATCATGATGGGACCCAAAGCGCAAAGACCGAAGCAGCCGGTTTTGACGACTTTGACTTCGGAATCCAGTCCTTTGTCCTTCAGCTCGCTTTCCAGTTTTTCAATAATCTGCTGACTACCGGAAGAGGTACATCCGGTACCGCCGCAGACCAGTACGTGTGCACGATACATGAAATGTCCTCCTTATTATAAATTACCGATGGTGTATTCGGTGACGACGTTGCCGTTGACCAGATGATCGGTGACAACTTTCGGGACCTTTTCCGGGGTCATTTTGATGTAGGTGGTTTTGGTGCCGTCGCTTTCGAACACTTCGACGACGGGCTCATACTGACAAATGCCGATGCAGCCGGTCTGGGTCACGGTGACATTGGTCAGATTCCGCTTGGCGACCTCTTCGGTAAAAGCAGCCAGCACCGGACGGGCGCCGGCGGCAATTCCGCAGGTAGCCATGCCGACAACGACACGGATGTTGCCTTCGTTGCCTTCCCGCATCGTCACAGAGCTTCTTACTCGGTCGCGAATCGCTTTTAATTCTTCTAAGCTTTTCATGGATGAGTCACTCCTTTAAGGTTGGTCGTTGAGACTTTCTTCACCTTCCGCTAACTGCTCCTTAATGTAAAGAAGAACTTCCGGCGTATTTAACGGGACGTCCTCCAGTACTTCTTTGAGCGCTCTGGTATCTAAAGTGAAGGTGTTTTTGTCTCGGGTATAAGTATAACAGAAATCCAGATGGGGGTTTACCGAAATCAGCGATAAAATCGTCGCCGGCATATCTCCCAAAGGAAGCATATCAATGTGGTCGGTATGGTAAAAAGCTTCAGTTCGGGTCCCTTCGCCGACTTTAGAGGTGATGGAAAAATTTCCGCCGGTGGCCTCCGCCGACATTTTGAAAAAAGGAACGCCGAGTCCCACCTTCCTTGTGGTTCGGGTGGTATAAAAAGGATCCATTACCTTTTCGATTTGTTCTTTTGTCATACCACAGCCGTCATCTTCAATGGAAATTCGCAAGGTATGCGCAAATGTGTCCTCTTCGATGGTAATTGTGATCAATGTGGCGTCGGCCCGGACAGAGTTTTCCGCTATATCCAGGACGTTTAAGGACAGCTCCTGCATCCGATTACCGGTACTTCGCTAAAATACCGGGAACATCGTCGGGAACGATCTTGCCGTAAACATCGTCGTTTACAGTCATAACCGGAGCCAGTCCGCAAGCGCCGATGCAGCGACAGGCTTCCAAAGAAAACCGGCCGTCAGCCGTGCACTGGCCACCCTCAATCCCCAGCTCTTTTTGGAGACGGTCGAATACGTCTCCGGAGCCTTTTACATAGCAGGCAGTTCCCAGACATACCGAAACCTTGTACTGTCCTTTGGGATAAAGGGAAAATTGCGTGTAAAACGTAACGACACCATACACTTCTTCCAAAGGCAGATCCAGCTCATTGGCGATGATCTTCTGGACCTCAATAGGAAGGAAGCCGTAAATGTCTTGGGCCTTTTGGAGAATCGGCATCAACGCACCGGGCATATTTTTATTGGCGGCGATCACGTCGAGAAGCTGCTTCTCCTGCTCCGGTGTGCCCTGAAACGACACGCCGGTGTTTTTGGTAGACATAAAAATACCCTCCTTGCAAAAAATCCATGTACCCTTTCATGAAACCGTTAAAAACAGACAAAAACGATTTCCATATCGATCCGTCTACGGCAAAAGCCGAAAAACGGACAGAATACACCGCCTAGAATTATAGCATTTCTTACGAAAAATTTCTATTCGTTTTATCCAACATTACTGAGATAAAATTTTATGAGTTTTATACAAAACAAAGTTTGCTTGCCTAAGGCTATTGAAAAAGTACACGAAATGCGATAAAATTAGAAATGATTATTGTAAAATCTGCGATTTTCTTTTATTCGACTGAAAATTGGAGAAAAAAGGTAAAGGAGTAAGAGTATGACTGTTCGCGACGTAATTCGAATTTTAGATGCCAAGGTCATTTGCGGTGACGAATCTTTGTTTGAAGTGGAAGTTTCCGACGCCTGCGGATCGGATATGATGAGCGATGTTTTGGCTTTCGTCAAAAATCAGGCGGTTTTGCTGACGGGGTTAGTCAACGTTCAGGTGATTCGTACTGCTGACATGATGGATATGGTCTGCGTTGTTTTTGTTCGGGGAAAGGCACCGGATGAGGATATGATTGCTGTCGCGAAGCGAAAGGATATGGTGCTGCTTTCGACCTCTCATAGGATGTATACTGCTTGCGGTCTTTTGTGGCAAAACGGATTGAAGGGGGAGCATAAAGACGCATGAGTATGTTGAATTTGACTTACGAGGTGGACGGAGACGATTTCACCAGGGCCGGGGAGGCATCCTCGGCTGTGAAAAAACGTCTGCGCAGTCTGGGGATTTCGCCGGAGGCCATTCGGAAAGTGGCGATCGCCCTTTACGAGGGAGAGATCAATATGGTGATCCATGCCAACGGCGGACGGATTGACGTTAGCGTGGATCCGGACAAAATTACCATGACGCTCAAGGATACCGGAAAAGGAATCGCGGATATTGAAAAGGCGATGCAGGAAGGGTATTCTACCGCTCCCGATGAAGTTCGAAACCTGGGCTTCGGCGCGGGTATGGGGCTTCCCAATATGAAAAAATATTCCGATCATATGGAGATCGATAGTACAGTAGGCGTCGGCACTACCGTATATATGGAGGTTTATCTTTAAGCCGAAGGGAGAGGATGAGAGTGCAAAATTTTTTTCATGCGGTGACATTGGATGAAGAGAAGTGCATGGGCTGCACCAATTGTATTAAACGGTGTCCCACCGAGGCAATTCGCGTTCGGGATAGGAAAGCGCGAATCAACGCGAGCCGCTGTATCGATTGTGGCGAATGTATTCGAGTTTGTCCTCACCATGCCAAGCAGGCCACCTGCGACGGGTTGGATGTGCTGAGCCGGTACGAATATACGGTAGCGCTTCCCGCGCCTTCGTTTATGGCGCAATTCAATAATTTGGAAGATGTGGATATTGTACTGAACGCTTTGGTTCGGTTTGGTTTTAACGATGTGTTTGAGGTAGCGAAAGCGGCGGAGCTGGTTAGCGCCGCTACCCGTCTTTTGATGAAACAAAACGGTACCCCGGAGCGGCCGGTAATCAGTTCTGCTTGCCCCGCGGTGGTCCGACTGATCCGGGTCCGGTTTCCCAATTTGATCCCCCAGATTTTGCCTCTCCACGCACCGGTGGAGGTAGCGGCGAAATTAGCGAGGGAAAAGGCGATGAAAGAGACGGGTCTTCCTTCGGAAAAGATTGGGATTGTATTTATTTCTCCATGCCCCGCCAAGGTGACGGCGGTAAAAATGCCGCTGACCATTGAAAAGAGCAACATCGACGCAGTGGTGGCGGTAAAAGACGTGTATCCCAAGATTTTCCCCCTGATGAAAGAAGTGGTATCCGAGGAACCGGTGGTTTCTTCGGAAATCGGACGAATCGGTCTGTCATGGGGGAGCAGCGGAGGAGAGTCCTCCGGGTTGCTACGGGACAATTATTTGGCGGCCGATGGAATTGAAAATGTGATTCGAGTGTTAGAGGATTTAGAGGACGAAAAATTTAACGGCGTGGATTTTGTGGAATTGAACGCTTGCAACGGGGGATGCGTCGGGGGCGTTTTGAATGTAGAAAATCCCTATGTGGCGAAGACTAAGCTTGCGCGGATTCGCAAACAGCTTCCGGTGAGCTTTAACCACTTGGATGCTTTAGATCCTTCCATGCTTTGGGATTCTCCTTTGGAGTATGTCCCGGCGTTACAGTTAGATGACAATGTGATGGTGGCGCTGCAAAAAATGAACGAGATCGAAAAAATCGTTTCCCAGTTAGAGGGATTGGATTGCGGTTCCTGCGGAGCGCCTTCATGCCGGGCATTGGCGGAAGATATTGTAATGGGAACGGCGACGATAGACGATTGTATCTTCCAGCTTCGAAAAAAGTACGCCAAACAAGAGGAAAAGGACAAGGAGGAAACAAAATGACGCCTGTGGAGTTTGCGAATAAATATGATCTGGAGATTTTGTCGGTGGGCGAGGGAGAGACCCGGGAGATTCGGGGAATCTACTGCTGCGACCTGTTGAGCCTGGTTATGGGGCGGGCGAAAGAGGACGACGCCTTTTTTACCGTAATGGCCAATGTCAATACCATTGCGGTGGGTGTGCTTGCGGACGTGGCATGCGTAGTTTTGTGTGAAGGGATTCGCCCTGATGAATTGACCCTTCAGCGGGCGAAGGAGCAGGACGTTACCCTTTTGCTTTCCCAAAAGGACAGTTTCCGGACAGCGCTCGATTTGTGGAAGGAGCTTCAGCGATAGAAAGTGAGAGGAACATGATAACCGTCTCCTACGATTTACATATTCATTCCTGCCTTTCTCCCTGTGGGGAGATGGAAATGACGCCTAACAATATCGCCGGGATGGCGGCGGTTTTGGAATTGCCGGTTATCGCGGTAAGCGATCATAACACTACGAGGAATCTGCCGGCTTGTGTTGCCGCGACAAAGGAAGCGGGAATCCTTTTGGTACCCGGCATGGAAATCACGACGGCGGAAGAGGTCCATGTGTTGTCCCTGTTTCCCGACTTGGAGTCTGCTTTAGAGGCGGGGGATGAGGTGTATGCCCATCTTCCGAATATTCAAAACCGTCCGGATATTTTCGGCGAGCAGTTCATTTTAAATGAAAAGGATCAGGTGGTGGGAAGCTTGGAAAAGCTACTGATTAACGCTACCGATCTTCCCATTGAAAAGGTGTTTCATCTGGTCTTGGGGTATGGGGGAATCCCTATTCCCGCCCACATCGACAAATCTTCCAACTCCATTCTTTCCAATTTGGGATTCATTCCGCCGGAATTGCATGTCCGTTTGGTTGAGGTGCATCGTCCGCCTTTTGCGCCGGCGGACAGTTATCGGGTGATTTCTGATTCCGACGCCCATGATTTGGAAACCATGGCTAACCATTTGCCGTCTACGTTAGAAGTAAATTCCCTGACGGTGGAAGGGATTTTGTCCGCTTTGCGATGAGATGTTTTCCGCTTTTTTTGAAAAACCGGTTGACAATTACCGGATGATGTGGTAGAATAGACAATGTTCCCGTTCGGGATGATGCGCCACTAGCTCAGCTGGATAGAGTGTTTGACTACGA
>CALXGT010000009.1 GCA_944387915.1 uncultured Clostridia bacterium | reverse complement strand
GTGAAGCTGATTGGATATTTGGACCGGCTCTCGGTGGACACTTTGGATCTGATCATTGCCACCCATCCTCACGCCGACCATATCGGAGGGTTGGATCGGGTGATCGAGCGCTGTGATTCGGTGGGGGAGGTCTGGTTTCCGGAAATCCCCGACGACCTGATCCCAACGACTCAAAATTACTTAGAACTGTTAGAGGTGATCGAAGAGACCAATACCCCTCTTTCGCTGGTTCACCCCGGCGATTCCCTGTCCTTTTCGGGAGGTAAGCTGACGGTGCTGGGTCCGGTAAAGGAATACGACGATCTCAACGACTGCTCGCTGGTGATCAAATTGCAGCTTGGAAGCAAGTCCTTCCTCTTTACCGGGGATATGGAAGCGGACGCGGAACAGGATCTCATCGATTCGGGCGCGGATCTGTCGGCGGATGTATTGAAGATCGGCCATCATGGCAGCGAGACCTCGTCCTCCCAAGCCTTTTTGGATGCGGTAGGCGCTTCTTACTTTGTGATTTCGGTAGGAGAAGGGAACAGTTATAACCATCCCCACGCCGAAACCTTAAACCGGCTGGTAGGAAAGACGGTGTACCGCACCGATTTAAACGGGACGGTGGTATTTACCATTTCTGGGGGAGAACTGACGGTCTCTACCGAGAAGGGAGGATAATATGCTGATTATCGACCGGTTTGAGGGAGAAACGGCGGTTTGTGAAAGCGAAAACGGATTTCTTTCTCTTCCAAAAGGGAAGATTCTCGGGGAAGCCAAAGAAGGGGACGTTTTGATCCCCAAAGGCGAACGGTTTATCGTAGACAAGGAGGAGACGAACCGCCGGAGAGAGGAAGCGGCGGCGAAGCTCAAAAAGCTGTTGCAGCGGAAAAAGTAAAAACGGACGGGATAAACTCCCGTCCGTTTTTTAGATAAAAGATTTATATTTCCTTTTGGGAGAAACTCGACGAGCAAGAAAAGGGCGTTTCATAAGCTTCTCCTTTCTTAGCATAAGTTCGGGCTATAGGGTGAAAAGGGAAAGAAGGCCGGTTTTTAGTGGAGTTGGGTCTCCTTGTAAGGTTCCCGGAACAACTCGAAACGCGGATCCCAAAGGTATTTCAGATAATTTTTAAGTCCGACGATCTCGATCAAAGAGTGGTCCGTATAGATAACATACCTTAGCCGGCAATGGGATTGGCTGATTTCGATTCCGCTGACGCCGTCACCACTGATGGGGATGCCCCGTTCCCTGGCTTTTAAGACGAGCGCGCCGATCTCTTCCACATAGGAACATTCCTGCCAGTAGAGCCGCATGTCCTCATAAGAAACGGGAACATACTCGAAGGCATACCCTGCGTTTTCCGCCTGCGCCATGATCTCATGGATCTCGTCTTCCATGTAGGCATAGCCGCGAACGATCTGGATCACCAGGTAGAGTTTTCCATTGGGCACGTCGCTGAGCCTGCCATAATACGTTCCGCCGTACCAATCCGGATACCTCCTATCTTCATCTTCCTCCCGTTCATCCGAAAAATAATGCTGTATCATCTGCCGCCACGCGATACTAGCCGGGTTAGGATCCATATAATCATCGGTCAAAAATCCGTACACCACCGGTACAGGCGGATACGCGTACCGGCAAAGGGAAACACATAATAAAAGGAGAGTGAAAAGAAGAAATAGGCGTTTCATAAGCTTCTCCTTTCTTTTACGAATAGGCACCGATTCTGGCGAAGGGCTTTTTCATTCAATCAGCGGAGCTGGCAAGCTCGGTATTGGCGAAAGGAAGCTCCACCAATCGGATATAGGGGTGAAACAGGTATTTTAAGTAGAGCTTCCAGCCTAAAAATTTTTTGAGGTCTCCGCTTACCTCAATACGGACTTTCGGCTCTCTGGCTGTAGCGACCACGCCGGCACTGTCGGCAATCAGTTCTCCTTCTTCGTCCCAAAAGGATAACGCGTTCACCTCCGCCTCACATTGGACCAACAAATCTGTCAGAACGTCGGCGGGAATACTGGTGTATCGGAAGGTATACAGGGCGCTTGGCTGCTCTTTCATGGCCGCATGGATCTCGTCTTCTATGTAAGAATGGCCGCGAAGGATGGAGATCACGCAAAGGGAACTGGCCCCCTCTACGCCGTATAATTGGAAGCCGTCCATCTCAACGCGGTAAACGCCGTACCCCCACCAGTCTATAGAATCCGCCTCTGCTACAAAGTCGTAGAACTGTTGCTGTGCACGTCCAAACCCACCGTACCCATCATAAAGGGGTTGAAAATGATCCAGCCCATACACCACTAAGGTCGGAGGAGTAGAAAACGAACAGAGGAGCGGGATCAGGAGAAAAAGAATAAGACGTTTCATTATGCGCTCCTTTCTTACGAAGCTTCATTTCCGTAACTTAATTATATAAAAAATAGAAATATTTGTCAATAATTTTTAGCTATTATATAAAATAAAAAAACACCCCCAGGAATTCCCAGGGGTGTTTTCGCTCGAAGGATACCGCTTATGAAAGGGGGGTACTCGATTCGATCTTATTTTTTGGGAGGCTCTACGCCGAAGATGGCGTGCATGATCCCGCTTCCGGAGAATCCGGGTTTCGGATCGGGAAGAAGATCCATCAGCTTTTGGTCGAAATCCACTTTTTGTACCGTCTCCCGGTCGAAGAGCATCGTCGGCACTTTGTCAGGGCAGACCGCGTCCCAATGAGGCATTCCCGCATGGTTGGGGTTGCCGGTCTTGGCGAAGGCGACCCAGGCGCCGCTCATAATGTCCTGTAACTTTTCGGAGACGCCGGGGATGTAGGCGGTCTCGATGTACTGGGCGTTATGGAACATATAAGGCTCTTCCGCGTTATGCCAAGCGACGACGCCGCCAAGCCACGGAGACTCTAAATTGAACAGCCAGCTATAAACCGGCATCGCGCCGCAGGCAGCTCTCGCTTTTACAAACTCGATCACGCCTTTCCGGGAACGCTTATCAATAAACAGGGCGTCCACCGGTTTCTTTTCCGGATACGCTTCGATAAAGGCGGAACGGATCGCGTCGGCGCGGTCGCCGTACAAGTCGGTCATCAGCTTGCTTTGGAGTGCTTCGTCCCAGTCGTTTTTCGAGCCTTCCGCCAGTTTGACGTTATAGTTGTTGTTGGACTCGCCGAACACCGAACCCACCAGCAGAGGAATGTGCTTGCTTTCCTCCCGGAAGCCGAATTCCAAGGGATGGCCCATATAATACTCGCCGTCGTACTGGGGACCCCAGTTGAACCGCTCGCCGCTTTCCTGATTTAAGGTCCAAAGGGCGTAGCCCACCGCTTCGGCGAAATCGTAGAAATGTATGGTCTCTAACTCTTTGATCCGGTCGGGGGTGAGATTTAGATACTGTAACGTCAGTTCCGAAAGACGCATCGCCAGTTTCTTTTCATTTTTGTTTCTGCCGTTGCTGGCGCCGCCGGACTGCATAATGGCTTTATGGAACAGACCGTCCGCCGCGGGCGTTTGGAGCATAGAAAGAACCTTGGCGCCGCCGCCGGACTGACCCATAATGGTAACGTTATCGGGGTCACCGCCGAAAGCGGAGATGTTTTCCTTGATCCACTGGAGCGCCGCGACTAAGTCCGCCAAGCCTACGTTGGCGGAATTTTTATACTCCTCGCCGTAAGCGGAAAGATCGAAGAAGCCCAAAGCGTTGAGACGATGGTTCAACGATACCACCACCACGTCGCCGAAAACAGAGAGGTTTTCACCGTCGTAAGAGTAGATCTCTACCGCCGAGCCGGAAAACCATCCGCCGCCATGCATCCAGACCATAACCGGTTTTTTCGCGCTTTGATCGAGAGACTGGGTCCAGATGTTTAAGTACTGGCAATCTTCATCCTGGGGGAACCAGAAGTGGGGGACGTTGTAGGCGTCGTGGGGAACGGGGGTATTTAACTCCGGCGCGCAGTAACCATAGGTCAGCGCTTCCTTGACGCCCTCCCAGGGCTCTACCGGGGTAGGCATATGGAACCGTTTGGAATTGGCGTATTTGACGCCCCGGAAAATATAGGTAGAGTCGATCTTAACGCCTCTTAATTTCCCTTTTTTGGTTTCCGCAACCGGATCGTCGTAGTTACAAACGACCTGGCTTGTCAATTTTCTCATATACATATCGGTTTCCTCCTTATCAGGTCGATTGTCTCGGTCCGCCGCCCAGGGGTTTGGACTGACGACGTTTGCTGTTGGCAAAATACTTAGTGATGTTTTGATCCGGAAGTGTTTCCATCAGCTCTTTGTCATGATCCACCGCAAGCTCGATCTCCCGATCAAAAATCATGGTGGGAACCGAATCGGGCGAGGTAGGCGTCCAGTAAGGGATGCCGGGATGATCCGGGCAGCTGGTGTAGGCAAAGCGGACCCAGGAACCGGTCATTTGATCTTGGAGCCATTCGGAAACGCCGGGAATATAGGAGGCTTCCAGATAGCATGCGTTATGGAACATATAGGCTTCTTCGGCGTTATGCCACGGAAGAGTACCGCCAAATGCCGGGCACTCCAGATTAAAGAGCCATGTATAAACCGGCGCACAGCCCGCGGCGGCTCTCGCTTTGGCGTAAACCAAAGTGGGACGGCGAAGGCCCTTATCCACAAAGAGGGCGTTGGCTCTCGGGTGTTTCGGGTAAGCCTTTTGGTAAGCGGCCATAACGGCATCCGCCTTGTCGCCGTACATCTCTTTCATAAATCCGTCTACTTTTTCGTCGGACCAGGTGGACTTAGCGGTGAGCTCTAACTCTACGTTATAGTTGGTAGTCATTTCGCCTAAGACGGAACCGATCAAAATGGGAATGTTCTTGGTTTCTTCCCGGAACCCGTCGGCAACGCCGTTGCCCATAAAGAAATCGTCGTCCCGCACCGGCGCCCATGGCATCCGTCCGCCTTCTCCGGCGGCAGTCAGACAGGCTCGCGCCAGATGGAAATAGGGAATATTCTCGATCTCCTTGATGGTCTCTTTGGTCAGTCCCAGCGCCGCGACAACCTTATCGGCAAAAGCGCCGGCTTCCTTATGGGTCATAGCGGGCGCGTCGGAGATTCCCGATTGAATGGACGCTTTATGGAACAGCCCGTCAGCGGAAGGCATTTGTAACAAGGACGCTACCTTCATGCCGCCGCCGGATTGACCCATAATCATAACATTATTGGGGTCGCCGCCGAATTGCGCAATATTTTCCTTAATCCAGCGTAAGGCCGCGATAACGTCGGCCATACCCACGTTTCCGGAATAGCGGTATTCCTCTCCATAGTCGGAGAGATCCAAAAATCCGATGCAGTTCAAACGATGATTGAGAGAGACAACCACCACGTCGCCGAAAGCCGACAGCTCTTCTCCGTCGTAAGCGTAAAGTTCTACCGAGGAACCCGAGGAAAATCCGCCCCCATGGATCCAGACCATAACCGGCTTTTTCGCGTTTTGGTCAATAGATTGGGTCCAGACATTTAAGTACTGACAGGCTTCGTCCTGGGGGAAATAGAAATGGGGAACGTTAAAGGCGTCATGAGCGATACCGGTGCTGATCTCCATAGAGACCGGTCCGAACATAATAGCATCTTTGATCCCATCCCAAGGGGTAACAGGCTCGGGCATATGGAACCGCTCCGCCTCGGCGTAACGGATTCCCCGGAAAATAAAAGCGTCTTCTACAACGACGCCTCTCAGTTTTCCGGCCTTGGTTTCTACGACAGGATAATCCGGATTACAGACCACCTGTCTGGTTAACTTTCTTGGAAACATGGTAGACCTCCTTTTTTATTTATTTTCCAATTTTATTTTATCAACTTAAGAAATATTTGTCTATATTTTGGAGGCAAAATTGGCGGAATAAATAAATTAAATTTGCAAACATTGTTATATTTCTATAATAATTAACTAATTTCTAAATTTTATTTTTTGCAAAATTCCACAAAAGGTTACTGGTAAGTTAGTAAAAGCCGCCTATGGCAAACAAAAAAGCTTTTTGTTATACTGTTTGTAAGCAAAGTTTTCAAATATTATTTTATGTAAAGGAGAGATCCTATGGCAGTCATTCGTCTAACGTTTCGATCCAAAGCGCTGCGGGGGACGACCGATGTAAATGTTATCTACCCGGTCAAGCCAAAGAGAGCCGGTTTCGGCGATCCGGAGGGAAACGCCACCTTTTATTATCCTCGGGAAGGAAAATGGAAAGTGCTGTGGCTCATTCATGGCGGCGGCGACAATTACAGCGATTGGGTGAATAATACAAGAGTGCGCAATTATGCCGAAGACGCCAATTTGATGGTGGTTATGCCCAGTGTAAGGGATTTTACCTCGTCGAGAAATGATGTGGATTATTTTACCTATGTGGCAAAAGAGCTCCCCGAGTTTATCCGCCGGATCTTTCCTGCTTCTGAAAAACGGGAAGATAATTTTATTGCCGGTCTTTCCATGGGCGGATACCTTTCCTATCGAATCGCGTTAAATTTCCCGGAAAATTATGGATGTGTCGGCAGTATGTCCAGCCCTTTGGACATTGTCGAGGATCTCAAAGTTCGCCATGCCAACAGTAAAACCTTAGTGGCTGGGGATACCCTGACCGGAACCGATCGGGATATTTACGCGTTGGTGAAGAAAAATCTTTCGGAAGGCAAAAAGATGCCGAAAATGTTCCAATGCTGCGGTACCGAGGACTTTACCTATTCCATCAATGTGAAGATGCGGGACTTTTTCCGTTCGAAAGGATTGGACCACGACTATTTCGAAAGCCCAGGAATCCACAACTGGGATTTTTGGAGCGAATACATCAAAAAATTGATTGACTGGCTTCCTACCGACGGTGTGGGAGCCGATGGACATAAATTCCAATAGGAGGGGGAAACGATGGCGAGAATTCAAATGAACTACACCGGCTTTGGAACCGCTTCTATGGACATTGTCGTCCCTCAATACGGGGATTCGGCGGCAAGCCGGAATATGACCGAGGAAGAATATTACGGAAAGAAATTTAAAGTGCTTTGGCTTATCCATGGCGGTGGGGGAAACTGCACCGACTGGCTTCGGTATACCGAGTTAGAGCGGTTTGCGGCGGAAAAGGATCTGTTTGTGGTCTGCCCCTCCATTGAAAACAGCTTTGGCGTGGATATGAAAAAGGGCGATCCATGGTTTACCTTTTTGACCGGCGGGCTTCGGGAGCTTTTCTTTGATATGTTTCCCAATGCTTCGGATCAGAGAGAAGACAATTTTGTCGCCGGGTTATCCATGGGCGGTTACGCGGCGACCCATCTCGCTTTGGCGGCGCCGGAGCTTTATTCTGTCGCCGGAAGCTTTTCCGGTCCGGTGAAGCTGATGGACGAGTATTACGGCGGCGTTGTCAAAGAGGAAGCGCTTCGGGATATGATCGGAACTTATGAGGAAGCGGTACAAAGCGACAACAACCTAGTGCTGCTCGCCGAGAAGACGGCGAAAAGCGGCAAAACCCTTCCCCAGATCTATCTGGCGTGCGGAAAATTCGACCACCTTTTCCAGATGAACAACGAGTACCGGGATTTTTTAAAAGAGCTGGGATACGATGTGACCTGGGATGAGGAAGAGATGAATCATGAATGGGGATTTTGGAACCACCAGATCGAAAAATTTATTCGGATCCTTCCGGCGCGTTAAAAGATATTTTAAGGCCTTCGAAAACCGGGGGCCTTTTTTCGCTGTCAAAAATTGACAAAAAAACAAAAGCAAGGTACAATGAAGCTGCTTACAGAATCAATCAAAGGAGAAAGTTATGGGGCAAAAAGAAACCATCTGGAACAAGGATTTTATCATTGTGTTTTTAGTCAACATTGTGGCTTATATGGGATTTCAAATGTTGAATCCCAATATCACTAAATACGCGTCCTCTCTGGGCATCGTCAGCACATTAGTGGGGATCATCGCGGCGGTGTATTCTTTTGCCGCCTTGCTTTCCCGGCCATTTTCCGGAATGCTGACGGATAAAATGAGTAAGAAAAATATCCTTCTGGTCTCTCTGCTGGGACTGGCGCTTTGCTTTTTAGGATATATGGTTACCACAAACGCATACGGGCTGATGGTGATCCGGTTTGTTCACGGTGTCTTTTTTGGCTTTAACTCCACCGTGACGATGACTATGGCTTCCAACGCCCTTCCCCCGAGAAAGCTTTCCAGCGGGCTTGGCGTGTTTGGATTGAGCAGCGTCGGTAGTATGGCGATTGCTCCCAGTATCGGCATTGCCATTGTGGATTCTCTTGGCTACACCGCCTTGTTTTTGATCGGAGCCGTTTTAACGGTACTCAGCGGTATCTGCGCCCTTTTCGTCAAGAAGGATGTGCCCAACCGTTCGGCGCGGGGGCCTCTTTCCCTGCATGACCTGGTAGCGGTACAAACCATCCCTCCCGCTTTGATCGGATTGATGGTTTCCTCTACCAGCGGTTTAGTGAGCAGTTACCTGGTGCTTCATGGGGACGCGCGGAACATCCCCAATGTAGGCATCTATTTTACCGTGTACGCCGTGACCCTTTTGGTAGTGCGTCCGCTGATCGGAAAGCTTGCGGATACGGTTTCTCCCGCTTTTGTGATCTACCCATGCTGTGCGGCGACGGCGGCTACGATGCTTGTCCTTGGATTTGCGCACAGTACCGCTGCTATCGTGGCAGCCGGCATTTTGTTTGGAATCGGCTATGGAGGAATCCATCCGGTGATCCAAACCCTTTGTATCAAAAGCGTCGTTCCTGAGCGCCGGGGCGTTGCCAGCTCCACCTTCTATATGGGACTGGACGTGGGAAATACGTTAGGGCCTTTTGTGGGCGGACTTTTGATCCCCTTGGTCAATTACGGCGGAACCTTTTTCTGTTTCGTGATTCCGCCGGTCCTTGGCGCTTTGGTCATGGTATGGATCCAGATTTCAAATCGTGGAAAGGACAAAGCGAAAATCGAGAAAGGCGGGGAAATGGTATGATCAGTCAGGAAATTCGGAAAATCGCGCCGGAGATGGATCCCCTTCGCATGGGTATGGGGTGGACGGTAGAGGATTTGAGCAAGCCTCAGATTTTGATCGAAAGCACCTTCGGTCAAAGCCATCCGGGGAGCGCCCATCTTTTGGAGCTTGCCCAGTGTGCCGAAGCGGGGGTCGGGGCGGCAGGCGGAAAAGGCGCCAAATATTTCGCCACCGATATCTGCGACGGCATGGCGCAAGGTCACGACGGTATTAACTACTCTTTAGCATCCAGGGACACCCTCGCCAATTTGATCGAGATCCATGCCAACGCGACGCCTTTTGACGCCGGTGTGTTTATTTCCAGCTGTGACAAGGCGGTGCCGGCGCACTTAATGGCGGTGGGACGGATCAACATCCCTTCGGTGATCGTCACCGGCGGGGTGATGGAGGCTGGCCCCAACCTTTTGACGCTGGAACAGATCGGCGCTTACAGTGCCATGTACCAACGAGGCGAGATCACCGAAGAACAGCTTACTGAGTATAAGCACCATGCCTGTCCTTCCTGCGGCGCCTGCTCCTTTATGGGGACCGCATCCACCATGCAGATCATGGCGGAAGCGTTGGGATTGATGCTTCCGGGAAGCGCTTTGATGCCCGCTTTGTGCGGGGAATTAAAGGAGTACGCCAAAAAGGCGGGGGAACAGGCGGTTACTTTGGCGAAAATGGGACTTCGCCCTCGGGATATGGTGACGATAAAGTCCTTTGAAAACGCGATCATGGTTCATGCCGCCATTTCCGGTTCTACCAATTCTTTGCTTCATCTGCCCGCGGCGGCGCATGAGTTCGGCTTAACGGTGGATGCCGAGACCTTTGACCGGATCCACCGGGACGCCCGTTATCTTTTGAATATCCGTCCTACTGGAAAATGGCCCGCTTCCTACTTCTATTACGCCGGCGGCGTTCCCGCTATTATGGAGCAGATCAAGGATCAGCTCCATCTGGACGTTATGACGGTGACGGGAAAGACGCTGGGAGAAAATTTAAAAGAGCTTAAGGAAAACGGCTTTTACGAGCGGTGCGATCAGTATTTAAAAAAGACCGGGTTACAGCGAGAGGACATCATCCGTCCCTACGACCGGCCGTTGGGCGTGAACGGCGCAGTGGCGGTCTTAAAAGGAAATCTGGCTCCCGAAGGATCGGTGGTAAAGCATAGCGCCGTTCCCAAAGAGATGCACCAGGCGGTATTGAAGGCGCGGCCTTTTGATTGCGAAGAAAACGCCATCGAGGCGATCCTGACCCACAAGATCCAGCCGGGAGACGCGGTCATTATTCGATATGAAGGTCCTAAGGGGAGCGGTATGCCGGAGATGTTTTATACGACGGAAGCCATCTCCTCGGACGAAGCATTGAGCGCCTCCATCGCTTTGATTACCGACGGACGGTTTTCCGGGGCATCCAAAGGCCCGGCGATCGGCCATGTCTCTCCGGAAGCGGCGGAAGGCGGCCCCATTGCCTTGGTAGAGGAAGGGGACCTTATCGAAATCGACATTCCCGCCCGGGCCCTTCGGATCGTGGGAACTTTGGGAGTCAAAAAGACGCAAGAGGAGATAGAAGAGATCCTTCGCCTGCGGCGGGCGCGGTGGCAGCCAAAACCTCCCAAATATCCATCCGGGGTGCTTAAGATCTTTTCGGAACATGCCGTTTCTCCCGCTAAGGGCGGATATATGGAATAAAGGAGCCTTGTATGGATGATATAGTAAAAACGCTTTCTCAAATCGGCGTGGTTCCGGTCATTACCATAGAAAACCCGAACCAGGCAGCGCCGTTAATGAAAGCCCTTTTCGACGGAGGGATCCCCTGTGGGGAGATCACCTTCCGCACCGAGGGAGCAAAAAAAGCGCTGGCATTGGCGAAGAAAGCGTTTCCGAAAGCGGTAATCGGCGCGGGAACGGTATTGACGGTGGAACAGGCGGAGGAAGCGATCGATGCAGGCGCGGATTTTATCGTCAGCCCCGGATTTCACGAAAAGACGGTAGCGTATTGCTTAAAGCGAAACGTTTTGATGATCCCGGGGTGCGCAACACCGGGGGAGATGGAGCGGGCGATGGACTTGGGACTGACGGCGGTGAAATTCTTCCCGGCGGAAAGCGCCGGCGGCATTTCCTTTTTGAAAGCGATAGCCGCCCCTTATCAAAACCTTCGCATTATGCCCACCGGTGGGATCACGCTTCATAATCTAAACGATTATTTGAGCTGTCCCAACGTGTTTGCCTGCGGGGGGAGCTTTATGGTGCCCAAGGAGCTTTTGCGGGCGGAGGATTATGAAGGGATCACCCGATTGACCAGACAGACGGTGGCAACCATGCTGGGCCTTCGTTTCGAGGGGATCTGGGATCCGAAAGCGGATATTTCGCCTTCCCTTTTTTCCTCCTGGTTTTCCAAAGAGCGCGCTTTTTTAGAACATAAGATGAAAAAGGAAGAAAAGGTTATCTTCTTTTCCTGCTCTTCGTTTAGTCGGGCGGAAGGGTATTTTTCCGCCGTGGGAGAGCCGTTCAAACGAATGTGCGACGACGCAGGACAACTTTCGGCGCTGATTTTTGAAAAGAAGATGTTGGACTTTACCGTTTGTTTCGTAAAATAAGAAGGGAGAATCGTATGGCACAGGTTACCACCTTAGGGGAAATTCTTCTTCGCCTTTCGCCAAAGGGATATCAGCGCTTTGTTCAGGCGGATGCCTTTCGGGCGATCTACGGGGGCGGGGAAGCGAATGTGGCGTTGGCGCTTTCGGGATTTTCGGTGGACGCTGCTTTTGTGAGCAAGGTTCCTGCCCATGAGATCGGCCAGTCGGCGGTCAACGCCCTTCGGAGATATGGCGTCGATACTTCGAAGATCCTTCGGGGGGGAGACCGGCTTGGCATTTATTTTTTGGAGCCGGGCGCGTCCCAGCGTCCATCCAAGGTGATCTACGACCGGGCGGGATCGGCGTTTGCGCTGGCGTCTCCCGACGAATTTGACTGGAAGACGATCTTTTCCGGTGGAAAGTGGTTCCACTTTTCCGGCATCACCCCCGCTTTGGGAGAAAACGCGCGGCAGATCTGTCTTGACGCCTGTCAAAAGGCGAAAGAGATGGGGCTGACGGTGAGCTGTGACTTAAATTACCGGAAAAACCTTTGGACCGAAAAGGAAGCCGGAAAGGTGATGGAAGGGTATTTACCTTATGTGGATGTACTCATCGCCAATCAGGAGCAGGTCAAGGGGCTTTTTTCCATAGATGCGGTGAGCGCCGAGATCAAGGAAAAAACGGTGGATTACAGCGGATGTGAAAGCTTACTTTACCAGCTTCGCGCCCGTTGGCCCCATCTTCAAAAAATCGCTTTGAGCCTTCGGGGATCGGTTTCCGGGGACGATAATTATTTTGGCGCTATGTTTGACGACGGAGCACAGACCGCCGTTTCACCCAATTACCAGATCCATATGGTGGATCGGGTAGGAAGCGGCGACGCGTTTGCCGCCGGGATCATTTACGGAAGCCTTTTGGGGCTTTCCGCGAAGGAGACGGTGGATTTCGCGGTAGCGGCGGGAACACTTAAGCACACCATCGAGGGGGATTCGGCGCTGATGACGGTAGACGAAGTCAAAGCCCTTGCGGGGGGCGACGGCTCCGGCAAGGTACAGCGGTAAAGAAAAAACCGAAAAGGGATCCCTTTTCGGTTTTTCGCTTTTTATTCTGCTTTTTCGTTCAGTTGGATCTGTTCGGTAATAAAGGGGAGAACCTGCTCCTTTTTTAGGGAGAAGACATAGGAAAGCTCTTCGTAAAGAAGGGATTCCGCTTCCTTTAAGGCATGCTCTTCAAATTGCCGCAGCTTCTTTCCCTTTTCCTTTAATTTTTGCTCCCTGGTATACAGGGTTTTCATCAGCTGGATAATCTTTTCCCGATCGCCGCTTTTTAAAATATCTTTACAGGCTTCTTTTTGATCGTCCTCCTCGTCAAAGGAAAGCAGCTCGGCGGAGGGAATTGTCCGAATCAGCTCGTACATCTCTTTGGCCGAATAGATGCGCCGCATTTGCGCTACCAGATCAGGGTTTCCGGTGGGTACGTAAAAAGCCGTTTCGCTGTTTTGACGGGGTCTCAAAACATAGTATTCGATGTTGGTTCCATAAAAGTTTTTCTCGGTAATTTCCGATATGGTGCAGACGCCGTGGTTTTTATACAGAACGGTATCGTTGACCTGTAGCATAAACAATTCCTCCTTATCAAAATAAAAACGCGCGTTTGCAATAACCGGACTTACGCTTCAGCAAACAACACGTTAACTACATATATTGTACCATATTTTCATTAAAATGACAAATGGACATTTTTCACAAACTTATTTTTTGTCTTTTCCCGCTAAGAAAGATGTTTTTTGGGGAAAAATAAAAAAGCGGTAGAAAATAGGAAAAACCTTTTACGTTTTATTCATTCTTCCTTCATTTCTCTCAATTACAATAATTCCGTTCGTTTTGGAACAGAAAGGATGCTTTATGAAAAGAAAATGGATTTGTGTTTTGCTTGCCGTTACCATGTTGTTTGGTATGACGGCTTGCAACGAAGAAGGCAAAGAGAGCAGTTCCTCCATATCCTCGAACAGCGAAGAGACTCTTGACGCTGCGATCTACGGAGAGAATTTTTCGTTAAGTGACAAGGAGCTTCAATATCTTTATCGCTATTTTTACAACAATTACGCCCCTTATTTCGAATGGTACGGCGTGGACGAAACCAAATCCCTTAAGGAACAGGAATATTACGAGGGGAAAAGTTGGTTTGATATGATTATGGATCAGGCGGTGTCTTACGGAAGGGATATTTTGGCTTTCTGTGAAGAGGCGAACCGTTTGGGCTATACCGTAACGCAGGAGGACCTGGATGAAATTGACGCCAATATCGAGGCGGTGGAAGTAGAAGGAACGGAGCTTGGTTACGCGGATTTGGAAAGCTATTTCTCCGAAGAATATGGGATTTTGCTCAACAAAGAAGAGTATCGGGAATACTTGAAAAAGAATACTTTGGCGTCGAAGCTGACAAACGATCTTATGGCCGGATACAGCTATACCGAAGAGGAAATTGAACAGTATTATGAAGACCATCGGGAAGCGTTTACCTTTGTGGATTATCTTTCCTACACGTTTTCTCCGGAAGACAACGGACTGACCGCCGAGGAATGTGAAGCGGCGGCCAATCGGTTGGCGGCGGCGCAGAATGAAGAAGAGTTTCGCTCTATGCTCAGCGAATATACCACAGCCGGAGAAGATGAAATTTTGACTACCAAAGCCGGATATACGGACGGCGACGCTTTCTCCCAATGGGCGTTCTTCTCTGGTGCGGCGGGAGAAACGTACACCGTTTCCGATGAAGAGAATCAGAGCGTTACCGTTTACTTCCTTTTGGACGAGCCGTATCGGGATGAGAGTAAAACGGTAAATGTTCGGCATGTGCTTCTTTCTCCCGGAACCTACGGCGGCGAGGATGCCGCGTTGGAAAAGGCGGAGGAGCTGTTAAACGGCTTTGACGGCACCGAAGAGAGCTTTATCGCGCTGGCCAAACAGTACAGCGAGGATTCCAACGCCGCGGAAGGCGGGCTTTACGAAAACGTGAAGTCTGGAGAGATGGTGGACGAATTTAACGATTGGATCTTCGGGGATCGGACGGCAGGGGATCATGATATCGTGGAGACGGATTACGGTTATCATTTGATGTACTATGTAGGCGACGGAGAACCGGCCTGGAAAGTGGACGTCAAGGACGCCATGCTGGACGAGGATTATAACGCGGATTATACCCGGATCGTCGAGGCGGCAAATATCACCACCAACGAAGCGGTGATTGACGGGATTGAAGGATAAAAAAGCGGGCGCAAAGCCCGCTTTTTTCTTTCTGTGACTGGTTTTGGATCTTAAAATGGAAAAAGCGTAAAATAAAACCACCCATTCATGGGTGGCTTTTTGATTATAGTTCTTATTCTTTTCCGCTCCAGCAATAGGTGCAAAGTTTGTCCGGATCGATGCCCACCGATTCCAGCATGTCATCCAAACGATGGTAGCGCAGGGAAGTAAAATGAAGCTTTTTCCCAATGGTATCCACCATCTTTTGGTATTTTTCACTGTTGGGGTCGGCGTATTCTTGCAAAAGGGCTTCGTCCGGCTCTTTTCCCTCCAGCTCCTTGATGACCCGACGGGTAATCAATTCCATTTCCGACGACGTGCGGGAGAAGTTTAAATATTTGCATCCGAAGAGGAGAGGCGGGCAGCCTAAACGGATATGGACTTCCTTGGCGCCGCTTTGGTATAAAAACTCGGTGGTTTCCCGAAGCTGGGTCCCCCGGACGATGGAATCGTCAATTAAAAGAAGACTCTTTCCTTCAATGAGATCATGAACAGGAATCAACTTCATCTTCGCAATCAAATCCCGCTTGCTTTGATGGGTAGGCATAAAGGAACGAGGCCATGTGGGCGTGTATTTGACGAAGGGGCGGGAGAAAGGATAACCGGATTCATTGGCGTAGCCAATGGCATGGGCGGTTCCCGAATCGGGAACGCCAGCTACAATGTCCGGTTTTGCGTCGTCCCGTCTGGCCAAGAGCTTTCCGCAATTGTAACGCACCTCTTCCACGCTGATCCCTTCATAGGAAGAAGAGGGATATCCATAGTAGATCCAAAGGAAGGTACAGATCTTCATTTCTTTGTTTGGAGAGACCAAGGTCGTCACCTTTTCCGGCGTTAAGACGGCGATCTCGCCCGGCCCTAACTCTTTGTAATCGTTGTACCCCAAGTTCAGGTAGGCGAAACTTTCGAAGCTGGCGCAGAAGCCGGATTCCTTTTGACCGATGACGATGGGAGTCCTTCCAAACTTATCCCTTGCGGCGTAGATTCCCTTGGGCGTCAGAATCAGCATGCTCATAGAACCGTCAATGATCTCCTGGGCGTACTGAATCCCTTCGATAAAATTTTCTTTTTGGTTAATGATAGCGGCAACCAGTTCGGTGGGGTTGATCTCTCCGTTTTGCATTTCAAAGAAATGGGTGTTGGGATGGATATGATGCTCCACAATATCCGAAAGATTGTTGATTTTTCCCACAGTGGTAATTGCGAAGCTCCCATGGTGGGAATGGATAAGGATAGGCTGGGCCTCGTAGTCGGAGATACAGCCTATCCCCAGGTTCCCTTTCATAGATGTGGATTCCTTGGTAAATTTGGTTCGAAATGGCGCGTTTTCAATGTTATGGATCGCCTTATCGAAGCCGGCTTCTTTGTCATAAACCGCCATACCTGCCCGGCGGGTGCCGAGATGGGAATGATAATCTGTCCCGAAAAATAAATCAAACACACAATCTTCTTTTAATGCAGTACCGAAAAATCCACCCATATATTTTACCTCTTTATTTTATTTTTCTGACTTTTGCTGTTCCACCCCTTTGAGGCGGGAACAGCAAAAACGTCGATATAAGAACACAAAACGAAACGGAGAGTTTTGTTTTAACGTTTTACAGTAAAATAATTCCCCGCTGGGCACAGGCTTCTACCATGCCAAAATCCCAAAGGGAGGACTGCACTTCGCCGATATGGGCTTTTTGCAGCATCACCATGCAAAGTCTCGATTGGCCGATGCCTCCGCCAATGGTCAGGGGGAGTTCGCCGTTTAACAACATCTGGTGATAAGGAAGCTCCAGTCGATCTTCACAATCGGCGGCCTCCAGCTGTTTCTTTAAAGAGACGGCGTCTACCCGGATACCCATAGAGGACAGTTCCACCGCCCGCTCCAGTAAAGGATACCAGATCAGGATATCCCCGTTTAGCGACCAGTCGTCATAGTCGGGCGCTCTTCCGTCATGAGGTCTGCCGTCGGAAAGAGGAGCGCCGATGCCCATTAAAAACACCGTTTTAAACTCTTTCGCCGCCGCGTCTTCCCGTTCTCTCGGGCTCAACGTGGGGTAGCGCTGCAAAAGCTCTTCGGCGGTCAGAAAGGTAACCTTTTCCGAAATAAACGGCTCGATCTCGGGATTTTCCTGATGAAGAGCTTCTTCCGTCTCCTTGATCGCTCGCATTACTCGGCGCACCGTGTGACGAAGGGTTTCTTCATTTCGCATTTCCGGCGTCAAAATTTTTTCCCAATCCCATTGGTCCACATAGACAGAATGGAGATTATCGAGTTTTTCGTCTCGCCGAATGGCGTTCATATCGGTATACAGTCCCGTGTTGGGGCCAAAATGGTAACGCTTGAGCGCCAGACGTTTCCATTTCGCCAGAGAATGGACGATTTCCGCTTCTTCGCGGATCTCCGGAATGGTAAAGGTGACGGGACGCTCCGTCCCGTTTAAGTTATCGTTAATTCCGCTGTTTTTCCGGACAAAAAGAGGAGCGGATACCCGGGTGAGATGAAGCCGTTCGGAAAGCTTCTGCTCAAAGGTATCCTTGACAAATTTGATAGCGATTTCTGTTTGAAGAATATCCAGTTTTGGATGATAGGCTTTCGGAAAAGTAGTTTCCAACAGCGACATAAGGCGTTCCTCCAAAATATTTTTTTCAATACCATTGTATTGTATCATATTGAAAAAAGAATGGCAACGGTTTCTTTTCCAAAAGAAAGTAGCAAATATCGTAAAGTTTAGATAAAAAGAAGGCCGTCTAAACATTTTGACAGCCTTCTTTTTGATGTTACAAAATGCCGCAAAGGTCATCTGTGAAAAGAGCCGAAAAGAGATTTTTCATCCAGGAAACATCTTCGCTTCCCCCAAGCTCTCTGACTGCGTGCATAGAAAGCATAGGATTTCCGATATCTACCGTTAAAAGCCCTTCGGAAGCGGCGATCACGGGTCCGATGGTGCCCCCGCCTCTCTGGTCGCTGTGGTTGACAAAGACTTGGTAAGGAATGTGGTGCTTTTCGCAAAGATACCGGAACACAGCGCTTCCCTTTGGAGAGGAAGCGTAAGATTGATAATAGGATTCCTTTAAGACGGGGCCTTTGTTCAAGGCGATCTTATGGTACGGATCCGCTTTTTGCGGGTAGGCGGGGTGGGTCGCATGGGCCATATCCGCCGAGAAAGCGATAGAATGGGCGATGGCCCGGAAACGATCCTCTACCGAAAGGGAACATTTTTCACAGATCCGGTCGATGGTTTCCGAAAGCAGGGCGCCTCTCGCGCCTCTGGTGGAGAGGGAGCCGATCTCTTCATGGTCAAAGGCAAAGGCGATCGCGGTGTAGGGCGTCTTGTCCGCCTCGATCAATGCCCGAAACGAAGCGTAGACCATAGACGCGTCGTCTAAATGTCCGGCGCAGATCATCTCTTCCTTTGCTCCCACAAAACATGGCGGCGTTACGTCTACCAGAGAAAGCTCATAGGACAAAATTTCTTCTTTTTGGACCGAAAGGGTGTCCGCCAAAAAGGAGAGGAAGGTCCCTTCTTTTTGATCGGTCAAAGAAAAGACGGGAAGGGCTTCGGTTTGGAGATTGACATGCTGTCCCTCGTTGATGTCCCGCATAATGTGGATGGCGGGGCTTGGAATCACCAAAAGGGGCTTATCAATGAACAAAAGCCGGTCCTCAATGCCTTTTTCGGTTTTGACACAGACCAGTCCCGCGATCCCCAAAGGGCGGTCGAACCAGCCTCTGACAATAAGGCCGCCGTAAGGAGCCGTTAAAATGCGCTCGTAGCCTCCTTCCACCGCGGAAGGATGGGGTTTGATATGAAAACCGGGGGCGTCATGGTGCGCGCCGGAGATCCGAAACCCGGTCTCCGCCAAGGGAGCGGTCCCTAGGCGAAAAGCGCAAAGGGCGGTTTTGTCCTTGGTAAAATAGTAGAGATTCCCGGGGGTAAGTTCCCATTTTTCCGTTTCCGTTAGTTCGATCCCCCCGGCGTTTTTTAAAGCCGATCGGAGCCACGCTACCGAGTGGTAGGGAGTGGGGCTTTGGATAAATAGTCGAGAAGACTTGTTGCGTCCTGATTCATAGTGGTCCTCCTTAGCTTTTGAGTTCAGCGATGGTGACGCCGGTTTCCCCTTCGCCATATACGCCGAGCCGATAGGTGCGGATGTTTTTATGTCGTTTTAGGTGCTGCTGGACGGCGGTGCGCAGCGCGCCGGTCCCCTTGCCATGGATAATGGTGATTTGGTTTAAATGAGCCAAAACGGCGTTATCGATAAACTGATCCAAATCCAAAAGGGCTTCCTCTACCGTTTTTCCTCTGAGGTCACATTCGGTATTCACATTGCGCTGGGCGAGAGAGGTGCGCTTGATGGTTTGCCCGCCGATCTGGACCTTAGGACGGTTTTCCAAAAGGCGAAGGTTGCTTTGATGGACCTTCGTTTTGATGATCCCCGCCTGGACGGTGACGAATCCGGATTTGTCCGCCGGTTTTAAGACGGTCCCTTCCTTATCGATATCAACGATCCTTACGTCGTCGCCGGCTTTTAAGGGACGGGGAAGGGTATAGGAATCGTTTTCCTTTGTTCGTACCGGATTAGCGGTATCATAAAGCTTTCCGAGGCGGCTTTTGAGCTTGGAACGAGCCTCTAACTCCTTTTTCGAAAACTCCGCCTTGTCCTTTTCCTTTCGAAGGGCGTCTAACTCATCCATCAGGGCATGGGAATCTCTGGTGACCTTTTCTACGATTCGGGCGGCTTCCTCTTTGGCTTTGGACAGTTCCTTTTCCTTTTCTTCCTCCAGCTTTTGATGGTAAGCGCGGATCTCCGCTTTGGTCTTTTCGATGATTTCTTCTTTTTCCTTGATCTCCCGTTCGGATTTTTCGTAGTTTTGTCTTGCGGTCTCCAAAGCGTCGATCACGTCTTCAAACCGCTTGTTTTCGCTTTCCACCAGATTTTTCGCTTCGTCGATGATGGAAGGGTCCAACCCCAACTTTTCGGAGATAGCGAAGGCGTTGGAGCGCCCGGGAACACCGGTGAGAAGGCGATAGGTGGGACGAAGGGTCTCTAAATCAAATTCACAGCACGCGTTTTCCACTCCGTCGGTTTGCAGCGCGTAGAGCTTTAACTCCGCGTAGTGGGTGGTGGCGGCGATGCGGCAGCCTTTTTTCCGAAGATGCTCCAAGATGGCCTGGGCAATGGCGGCGCCCTCTACGGGATCGGTACCGCTTCCCAGCTCATCTAAAATCACTAAGGAGCGAAAATCCGCTTTCTCCAAAATGGAGACCATATTGGTCATATGGGCGGAGAAGGTGGAAAGAGACTGTTCGATACTCTGTTCGTCGCCGATGTCCACAAGCACATCCTCAAAGGTGGAGATCACCGACTGGTCCGCCACCGGGATCAGCAGTCCGCACATGGTCATCACCGTCAGCAGCCCCAGCGTTTTCAGCGCCACCGTTTTTCCGCCGGTGTTGGGACCGGTAATGACCAAAGCGGTATAATCTTCCCCCAACCGAAGGTCAATGGGGACGACTTTGTTTTTGTCAATGAGAGGATGGCGGGCCTTTCGCAAAAAGACCTTGCCGTCCTCGGTGACTTTGGGCATTCTGGCGTTCATTTTCGCCGCCAAGTTGCTTTTGGCAAACAAAAGGTTGAGGTCTACAATGTCCTGATACAAAAGCTGAATTCCTTGCGCAACTTCTCCTACCTGGCCGGAAAGATCGTAAAGGATCCGTTCGATCTCCGCCTGTTCCTTCGATTTCAGCACCCGGATCTCGTTGTTGGCTTCCACTACGGCGATAGGTTCGATAAAGTAGGTGGAGCCGCTGGAGGAGGTGTCGTGGATCAATCCGTCTACCTGTCCCCGGTACTCGCTTTTGACCGGGACCACAAAGCGGCCGTCCCGCATGGTGACGATGTTGTCTTGAAGATACTTTTGGTAGGTGGAGGAGCGGGTCATCTTCTCTAATTGCTCTCTCGCTTTCAGCTCGGTTTGGCGGATCTTTCGACGGATGGAAAAAAGCTCCGGAGATGCGTTATCGTCGATCTCTTCCTCGCTGATGATGGCGGAGGAGATGGCTCGTTCCAAGGAACGGTTTAAGTACAAACGGGAAAACTGCTCCGAAAGGGCGTTGTCCTCGTCGGGAAAATTGTCGCTCCACTGGGATAAGATCTGTCCTTGCCGCAAAACGGCGGCGATGTTTAAAAGATCCCCCGGAGAGAGCATCCCTCCAGCCTGCGCCGCTTTGAGCCGGGCGACAGGACTGCGAAAGCGGGTAAAATGGGGGGTGCCGAACCGGACGGTGAGGGCAAAGGCGTCGTTGACCCGATTTAGCTCTCTTTGAATTTCCGTCAGATCGGTTTCCGGCTGGATGGAGAGCGCCTTTTCTCTCGCGTCGTCACAGCATGTTTCCTCCGCTAAAAGGGATAAAATCTTATTAAGCTCCAATGTATTGCAATATTTTTGATTCAACATAGCTTGATACCTCAATTGGAAAGGGTTTCATATAACAAAAGGGACGGAAAACGCCCGTCGGCATGGCAACGGCAAAACGCCGATGCCGCCTGGCAAAAAATTTTTTCGCTTTTTTCATTTAGAGTAAAGGAACAAATTTTTTTTGCCGGGGCGGTAATCACATGAAAGATTGCCAAAAAAGCGGGTCGCGGAAGGAATAGTCCCCCGCTCTTTTCGTTTTCCGAAAAGCAGTGCGCGCAGCAGACCGTACCCTCTAACGGGAAAAAATAGGCGTTTTCCGAAATGGGTTCGCCGCAGAGAAAACAGCCGGAAAAATCGGGGGAAAACCCCGACAGCGCAAGGAGCCGCAACTCAAACACCGCTCGTAAAAAAGACTCGGATCGTTTTTTTTGCGCAAGCATGCTCAGCATGTTGAGCAAAAGTTGTAAGCATTCCGGCGCGTTGTCTTCTGTGGGGAGGACATACCGGCAAAGCTCGCAAAAATAGGCGGCTAAGGTAAACGCGGTAAGATTTTCTCTAAGGGCGAAAAAATTTTCCAAAAGGTCCGCGCTTTCCACATACAGATTGCTTCGGCCTTCAAATAGAGTAAATTCGCTGTAAGCGAGGGCTTCAAAAGAAGCGGCGTAACGGGATTTTTTGTTTCCGGTATGCCGGGCATAGACTTCTACGATCCCCCGTTCTCTGGTTAGAAGGGTAAGACGTTTATCTCCCGCCGGAAGGGGGATCCGTTTGAGTACAATCCCGTGAAGAAGTATGCTCATGAAATTCTCCTGTTGTCCCTTTATACGCTAAATAATCGGCGATACGGCCGGTAGTTTCAAAAATTTTCCAAAGTTCCTGACGTTCCATGACGTTGTCTCCTTTTTCTTGATACTTTTAGTGTAAAGAAAAAAGAGAAAAATATAGCTTGGAAAAATTGGAATCAGTTTTCAAAGCGCAGCCCGAAATTTTTAATCATCGTTTCGTTGTTGCGCCAGTCATCTTTGACTTTCACCCAACATTTCAGATTGATTTTGGTGTCTAAAAACGCTTCCATGTCCGCTCTCGCTTCGGAAGCGATTTTTTTTAGCATCGTTCCGCCCTTACCGATAATCATTCCTTTGTGGCTTTCTTTTTCGCAGTAGATCACCGCTTCGATATCCAGCATCCCGTTTTCCCGTTCCTTCATCTTTTCGATGGAAACGGCGGTGCCATGGGGGATTTCATCCCGCATATTCCGAAGAATTTTTTCTCTTAGGATTTCCGAAACGATGGTGCGCTCCGGTTGGTCGGTCAAGGTGTCGTCGGGGAAGTAATGGGGGCCCTCCGGCGCCGCTTCCTTTAAAACTTTTTTCAGTTCCTCGATCCCTTTTTGCTCCAGTACGCTTACCGGCACCACGGCGAGGTAGTCGTAATCGTCAGCAAGCTCTCGGATACGCAAAAGGAGCTCTTCTTTTTCAATAAGATCGATCTTGTTGATGACTAAAATAACGGGGAGCTTTTTCTTTCGAAAAGTCTCAATCAGAGTCAGTTCCTCCTCGTTCGGTTTCCCTTTGGGTTCCACCACAAAAATAACAAGATCAACGTCGCCAATACTGGAGGTGACCGCCCGATTCATGTGTTCGCTCAATTTGGTTTTGGGGCGGTGAAAGCCCGGCGTGTCCAAAAAGACAAGCTGGAGCGCGCCCTCGGTCCAAACTCCCATGATTTTCGTCCGGGTTGTCTGGGGCTTCGAAGAGACAATGGCGATTTTTTCTCCCAACAGAAGATTTAAGAGGGAGGACTTTCCTACGTTCGCTTTTCCTACAATCGCGACAAAAGCGGATTTTGTTTGTTCCATACTGCTTTTATTTCCTTTCCCAACAGTAAAAAAGCTTCCGAAAAAGGCTCGAAAGGAGAACCTTTTTCGGAAAGCGGATCATGTAAAGAGAAATTACTCCTCTAAAACGTAGCTGGCGCCTCTGGGAATTCCCAGCATCGCCAATATCTTTTCTTCCTTTTCCCGCATATGAACGGCGGCGAGGCCGCCTTCCTCGTGATCGTAACCCAAAAGATGAAGCATGGAATGGACCGTTAAAAAGCCGACCTCCCGTTGGAGAGAGTGGCCGTAAAATTCCGCCTGCTCAAACGCTTTTGGCATGGAAATCACGATGTCTCCTAAAAGCAAGGCGCCGGTGGATTCGTTTCGGTCATATTTTCCGTTTTCTCCCAAAGGAAAGGAAAGAACGTCGGTCACCGCGTCTTTCGCCCGGTATTTCGCGTTTAAGGTTTGAATCTCTTCATTGCTGACAAAGGAAACGGCAATTTCCGCATCTTCCGTAAAATTTTCTTCTCTCAGTACCGCGTTACAGCATCTGCGCACCAGAAGCCGGATCCCGGTGGGGATTTTAACGACGTTTTGACGGTTGGTGATCACGACTTTTACCTTATTCATGGTGCTTTTTACCCTCCTCATAGTATTTGTCATACGCTTTTATAATGTCCTGGACCAGCTTATGCCGGACCACATCTTTATCCGTAAATCGGATAATACCGATATCCTCTACGTTTTTCAATACCCGCATGGCCTCCACCAGACCCGATTTTTTGTTGTCGGGAAGGTCAATTTGGGTAATGTCTCCGGTAATAATAATTTTTGAACCGAAACCAAGCCGGGTCAAAAACATTTTCATTTGCTCTCTGGTCGTATTTTGCGCCTCATCCAAAATAATAAAGGCTTCGTCCAAAGTTCGCCCCCGCATGTACGCCAAAGGCGCTACTTCAATTACGCCTCGCTCCTGGTGCCTCATAAAATTTTCCGGCCCCAAAAAATCAAACAACGCGTCGTACAGAGGGCGCAAATAGGGGTCAACCTTGTTTTGCAGATCGCCGGGAAGAAAGCCTAACTTTTCTCCCGCTTCCACCGCGGGACGGGTCAGGACAATCCGTTGGACCTGGCCGGCGCGAAAGGCTTTGACCGCCATGGCTACCGCCAAGTAGGTTTTACCGGTACCGGCGGGACCAATCCCCAACGTAATGGTATTGTTTTCAATAGTTTCAACGTATTTCTTTTGCCCTACGGTTTTAGATCGGACCGGCTTGCCTTTTTGGGTGATACAGATGCAGTCGTTTAACTCCTTTAACGTTTCACCCGCGCCCTCCTCCGCCATGGAAATGGCGTAACGGACGTTTAGTTCGTCGATTTCCTTTCCGTTTTTAATTAAAGTCACCAGGCAGTCCACCGCCTGCTTACAAGCGGAAATCTTATCCTCTTCGCCAATGAGCTTTATGGTACAATCCCGCACCACGATATCAATTCCGTAGGTCTTTCGCAGCACCGCCAAATTGCGGTCAAATTCTCCACACAGCGCAGCGGTTTCCTGTAGGCTGGATAAATCAAATACCAGCTCTGCCAATCTTTTCCCTCCTCCAGCTATTCTATAATTTTTCTTATTTATGTTATTATACCATAGAAATTTTTGTTTGTATCTATATGTTTTTAACAAAAATTTGAGAATAGAACGGAAGCAACGTGCCGGTTTTGTCAAGAATTTGGTAAAAAAGTCGTATCTAACGGCACCTCGGAAGCGATGTCCTCGATGCATTGATATCGGATTGTCATAACAAGAGTATTCCCTTCTTTTTCCGCTTTTATTTCCCGGGAAAGGATTTGGGCGTCTTTTAGACTTTCTTCTTCATACGCTGCCGCCGCTTTTTCCAGCATCTGCACCCCTTCTTCCTCGGAGAAAGCTACCTGCGTTTCGGTGTAGTAGCTGATTACCGTTGTTTCTATTTCTACGGGTAAAGTAATCCCAAACAGGGTAAGGGGCTCGGTTTCGGTTTTTATGAGACTGTTTTCCTTAGGCGCGGAATAAAACCAGAGGGGGATTTTTTTCCCGAAAAGGACGATGCGCTTTTGATAGTCCGTTTCCCCCGTTAATTCCTCTGTCGTTTGGGAAAGAGCCACGGAGAACGTCTTTTCAAAAAGGGTTTTGGCGAGTACGGTAGCAGTACTTTTTCGGTAGATAAAGTTCCCATCGGCTCCCTCCAAGACGCCGCTGACGATTAAATCCCCTTGCGATACCGTCGCTTTTTCGGTGACAACGGCCTGGCCGGAAAACACTCGCAACTCTAAGATCTGTCCGGTTTTTGCCGCGACAATGTTTGTCGGGGATTCCTCTTGAAGTTTTGGTTTGGGAGTTTCTTCCCGAAGCTCTACTTCGATCCGGCTTCCAATCCGATTTAGGGCGAGAGAGGATACGCCGGGAAGCTGCTCTAAAGCCTTTAGGGTAATTTGGTTTAGATCCGCGGTAGGGAGAAAAGTGCCTTCGGAAAGCCCCGCCTCCTTGAGCGCGGAAAGGATCTGACGGTCGGAGAGAGTGTGTTCGCCGGGAATGACAATCTCCCAGGTAAAATATTGCAAAAAGATAAGCAGCGCGAGGATAAAGCATCCGCCGCCAATGAGCCCCAAACGTTTTCGGTAAGGGTACAGAGAAAAAGCGAGCCCTTCCTTTCGGAGAATTTTAAGTTTGATATTATTTTTTCGGGCCAGCTTTGCCGCTCTTTTATAATCCCTTGGCGCGATGCATCCTTTGGCGGTTTCTCCGTCTTTCATAAAATGGTTTACGGGGATCCCTTCTTTTTGAAGAGCAGAGAGGAAAGCGCCGAAACGTTCTCCCGAAGCCGTAAACCAGAGCCTTTTTTTGATCCGCATGCCCTTTCGCCTCCTTTTTTGCATGTATATGCGGCCTTTTTATAGAATATAAATGAAAGGGAGGAGGGAGCGGATTGGGGAAAAGAGCACAAAGAAATCGTTACAATTTCGGTTCCCGTCACGTAGCGGGAAAGAGACAAAGAGATACCTTTCTTTCGGCTTTTCGGGAACGAGTAGAGCAGGAAAAATCGGCAAGGATTGTTTTGTCCGGAGATTTTGCTTTGGAGATTGAGGGGGATAACGAAATTTTGGAATATGATGACAGCTTGGTTATGGTGAAAACCGGAAAAAAGAAGTTGCTCATTGCCGGAACCGATCTTCTTGTGGAACGTTACGGGGAAGAAAGCCTCTCCATCAAAGGGAGAATTCTGTCCTTGAGTTGGCTGTAGGAGGAAATGATGAAAGAGAAAAAAATGTGGTACATAGCGATTCCGGTCATTTTGGCGTTTTTCGCTTTGTTGGATTCGGCAACAGTAGCTGTGGGAATCCAAAGAGGCGTTCAGCTTTGTATCGAAACGATCATCCCTTCTCTGTTTTTATTTATGATTGTGGGGGAGATGGTTTCCACACTTCCGCTCAAAGGGAAAACCGGGTTTTTGTCCCGTTTGTTCGGGATGTCGCCTCAGGCAGAGGGTATTTTACTAATGGGGTTGATCGGCGGGTATCCGGTAGGCGCTAAAATTATCGCGAGGAAAATTGCCGAAAATCGTTTGACCGTTTCGGAAGGAAACCGGCTATTGGCTCTTTCCGCCAACGCTTCGCCGGCTTTTTTGCTGGGAGCGGTGGGACGGGGAGTGTTCCATAGCGAAACGATGGGATTTTTTCTAATTGGATGTCAGCTTTTGGCCTTGCTCATTATCGGGTTGATTTTGCGTTTTGTTTTTCCAAAAAAGATGCGACAAATTCCCGAGGAGATGACAGCCAGCTCCTTTTCGTTTGTGGGAAGTGTGATATCGGCGGGAAAAAGCTTAGGGGTGATCTGCTTTTTCGTCACAATTTTCTCCGCGTTTTACGAGGTTTTTGGCAAAAAAAAAAAAAAAAGTCCTCTTTTGGGATTGTTGGAGGTCTCGGTAG
>CALXGT010000008.1 GCA_944387915.1 uncultured Clostridia bacterium | reverse complement strand
ATGTTCATAAGTTTCAACATCCTTTCTTGTTGTGTGTGGAAAAATATATTTACCGGCTGGGAAAAGAACGTTCCGGTAACGACATACGTTTTTTTCCCAGCCGGTAAATTTTGGGGATTAGGGGAGAGTGTGTGAGAGAGGGGAAAAGGGGAATTTCCGGAAAAGAAAAACCCCGGTTCCTGCTGTTCAGAAACCGGGACCTTAAAAAAGGGCGCACTACCCCCTTGTATTTTGCGCCTTTGATATCCTCTGCTTTTTGTCTTTCGGACTTTGGGCAGACTATCTATATATACGCCGGAAACTTCTACATCTCCAGCGGAAGAAAAATATGGTAGAAAATGAAAAAAGCGAAGCCAAATCCTGATTTTCTCAGAATTTGACTCCGCTTTTCACTGCTATATTCACTCAAAAGGGGGATGACAGTAATGGAAACATCTACTTGTTTTGAGAGGCAAAAAAGCCCGCAAACCCCCATAAAACCTAAGAAAAAAGTGGCCGACAGTAAAATCGACCACTAAACTTGGTTGCGGGGACAGGACTTGAACCTGCGACCTCCGGGTTATGAGCCCGACGAGCTACCAACTGCTCTACCCCGCGATATTTTTTGGTACTTTCATATGATACTACTTTTTTATCTCATTGTCAAGATGTTTTTTTAGATTTTTTTCTCTCCCATCTTGACAAATTTTCCAAAAACGGTAAAATAGCGAGAGGAGGGATCATCATGAGTATTTTCGAAACAGGAATGCTTCTTAGTTTTGGTTTGGCATGGCCGGTTAATATCTATAAATCGGTCAAATCCAAATCTACAAAGGGAAAAAGCGTCTTTTTCCTTTATATCATTGTAATCGGCTACGTATTTGGAATTATCCATAAGATTCTTTACTCTCCGGACATTGTCTTTGTTTTGTATATTCTGAATTTGTCAATGGTAGCCTGCGATACGGTTTTATATTATGTCAATAAAAATCGGGAACGCAAAATGGGGGAATCAAACGTCTCCGCGTAATTCAAATATCCAAAAGCCCCGACTATCTGAAAACGGACGAAGCGCGCCTTCTATAAAAGGCGTCCTCGTCCGTCTTTTTTGTTGCAGGTCAAAACCCGCTACACCTCTTCCGCATGCTTTTGGAGCGCACGAAAGCTTTCCTCACTAATTACATGCTCGATGCGGCATGCGTCCTCCGCCGCAACCTTGGGGTCTACGCCAAGCCGGGAAAGAAGATGGGACAACAGCGTATGCCGTTCATAAATTCGCTCAGCAATTTCCCGTCCGGCTTCCGTCAAAGTAATATGTCCTTTGCCGTCTACCGCCACCAATCCTTCTGTACGAAGCTTTTTCATCGCAATACTGACGCTTGGTTTTGTAAACGAAAGCTCATTGACAATATCTATGGAACGAACGAATTCCAACCGCTTTTCCAAAACCAATATGGTTTCCAGATAATTCTCCGCCGATTCTTGAATCTTCATCTCTTTTCCCCCATTCAAGCGTACTTTTTATATTGTAACATAATCTGTCAAAATATGCAATTTTGAATTCAAAAAATAATAAAGTTGCAGCTTTTGCAGGAAATTTAAAAAATATATCGTTCCAATTAAAAAAATCCTATTAATTTTCGGAAATATCTTAAAAAAAAGAATAAATTTCTAAATTGTCTTGCAAAAAATCAATAAAACCTATTGACGGCTTTCGCCTTTTCCCTTATAATGGAAGCAATAGACAAATTCTTTTTTGGAGCATATATGCTTAGGATATGGAGGGAGTAGCGTGGCAGAAATTAACATTAGTAAAAGAACCAACCTGTTGGAGCAGGATCCTTATGAATATGAGCTTCATAACGTAGAAAGCCCCGAATTATTCCGGGATATGTTTCCTTATACGGAAGTCCCGAAGATCGCCTTCAACTATCGGCGAGTTCCGGAAAATATGCCGGAGGAAGTATATATTACCGACACCACCTTCCGGGACGGGCAGCAGGCGAGAGCTCCTTACACCACTAAACAAATGGTGGATATTTATAAGATGCTGCATCGGCTCAGCGGAGAAAACGGAATTGTTCGCCAAACGGAATTTTTCGTGTATTCCAAAAAGGATCGGGACGCACTGGAGCAGTGCATGGATTTAGGGTACGAGTTCCCGGAAATTACCACCTGGATCCGGGCATCCAAATCCGACTTCCAGTTAGTAAAGGATCTGGGCATCAAAGAAACCGGCATTTTGGTAAGCTGCTCGGATTATCATATTTACAAAAAGATGAACCTTACCCGAAAGGAAGCGATGGAACAGTACTTGGGTGTAGTTTACGACGCCCTTTCCGCCGGACTCCGTCCCCGTTGCCATTTTGAGGACATTACCCGCGCCGATTTCTACGGCTTTGTAGTCCCCTTCGCCAGCGCGCTGATGAAGCTTTCCAAAGAAGCGAACATTCCCATTAAGATTCGTGCCTGCGATACTATGGGCTACGGCGTTCCCTATCCCGGCGTCGCTCTTCCTCGAAGCGTATCGGGTATTATCTACGGCCTTCAGCATTATTCCGGCGTTCCCTGCGAAATGTTGGAATGGCATGGTCATAACGATTTCTATAAAGGCGTTGTCAACGCCACTACTGCCTGGATGTACGGCGCCCAAGCGGTCAACTGCTCTTTACTGGGTATCGGCGAGCGCACCGGCAACGTTCCTTTGGAGGCGATGGTGTTCGAATACGCGTCGTTAAAGGGAACCTTTAACGGAATGAACCCGGAGGTCATTACCGAAATCGCCGACTATATGGTCAATGAGACCGGCTATGACCTTTCTCCCATGACTCCTTTTGTGGGCAAACATTTTAACCTGACCCGGGCCGGCATCCATGCCGACGGTCTTTTGAAGGATCAGGAGATCTACAACATCTTCGACACCGAAAAGATCTTAAACCGCCCCGCGATGGTCGCTGTGAGCAATCTCTCCGGTTTAGCGGGAATCGCTTACTGGGTCAATACTTACTACCGTCTCCCCGACGATATGAAGGTAAACAAGCGGGATGAGTTCATCGTCAAGATGAAAGAATGGATCGATGAGCAATACGACGAGGGCCGGCAAACCGTTATCAGCGACGAGGAGTTGGAAGAGCTCTTAGACGTATACGCCCCCGATTTTGTCCAAAAATTAAAACAGATGGGCAAGCGGTAAAACAAAAAGACCGAAGGAAAATCCTTCGGTCTTTTTTATGGCCGGTCGGTCTTTAAAAGCGCGTAGTAACAAACATCGCAGACGCCTTGATTATTTCTCTCCGCCTGGCGCAGCGTCCCTTCATATTGCATACCGCATTTTTTCATCACTGCGCCGGAGTGGGGATTTCTCGCATCGTGGTACGCCTCCACTCGAAAATATCCCACTTCATCAAACAAAAAATCCAGCACCGCTCCCAGCGCTTCCGTCATAATCCCCCGGCTCCACCAGGCTTTTCCGATACAGTATCCCACCTGCGCTTTGGGGATGGAATCCTCTTTGGAAACCACCGCGATATTTCCAATGGGAAGATCCCCGTTTTCTTTTAAGGTAATCGCCCATTGATAGAAATCCTTCTCCTCATAATGGGAGATCCAATCCGTCAAAAGCATTTTTGTCACCGAAGGGCTGCTATGAGGCGGCCAGGTCAAAAACCGAGTCACCTCGGCATCCGAAGCCCAATTTTGGTACATCCCATCGGCGTCATCCAAAGTAAACTGCCGCAAAAGTAACCGGGGTGTTTCAAGGCGCAACGTCCCCTTGTGCTCCATATGCTTTAGTCCTTGACCACTTCATGGTGATGCTCGGCGTAAAACTGGTCATAATCAGCGAGCATTTCCTTTAACAGGTTTGGGGTATCCAGGCCGTAAGGACAGTGATTTTTGCAATGATTGCAATGAATACAGTCGTCGATCTTATGCATCTCGGCATAGTATTCCTCGGTCACATACCGCTGGTAAGGGGAACGGCGAAGGAGCATCGCCATCCGGCCAGCCTGGGGAATGTCGATATGAGCGGGACAGGGCAGGCAATAGCCGCAGCTCCGGCAAAAGTTCCCCGCCAGCTCCACTTTGTCTCTGGCGATACGGGCTCTGATCTCCTCGGTTTCCACCGCTTCTTCCTCGGCGAGGGCGAGCCACTGATCCAACTCCCACTCATGCTGGATCCCCCAGATGGGCACCACGTTGTCGTACTGCTCCATAAAATAATGGCAAGCGGGCGCGTAATCCAGCATGCCGCCGCAAAGGCCCTTCATAGCGATAAAGCCGATATCCGCTTCCTTACAGCGCTTCACCAGATCGATCTCCTTCTCATCCGCAAGATAGCTGAAAGGGAACTGGACCGTTTCAAAGTTTCCGCTCTCTACCGCCTGCAAAGCGACGGCGATCCGGTGATTGGTGATACCGATATGACGGATGTATCCCTTCTCCTTCGCGGCGAGCGCAGCGGCGTAAGCGCCGTTTTCGTCGGAGGGATCGGGCAAAACGGCGGGGTTATGAAACTGGAAAATGTCGATGTAATCGGTTTTCAGCATTTTTAAGCTGTTTTCAATATGTTTGGTTACCGTTTCCCGGTCGGTGGCGCCGCTTTTGGTCGCGATAATGATATTGTGGCGCACATCGGAGAGAGCATTTCCGATCTTTTCCTCACTGTCGGTATAGGCGTTTGCCGTATCGTAAAAGGTGATACCGGCGTCGTAGGCTTTCCGAAGGATTTTAATCGCTTCCTCCATGGGGGTGCGCTGTAAAGGCAAAACGCCGAAAGCGGGCTTGGAAGCCATAAGCTCGGTTCTTCCCAAACGGACTTTTTTCATATCTTCTCTTCCTTTCCTTTTCCGGCGCGCTGCCGGTATCGTTTATGGCGCTCGCGTAAAACGCCGATGTTTTTTCCATTATACCCCTTAAAGCCCACTCCAAGTCAACCGTTTTTTGTGAAAAACATAAATTATTTTCTCTTTTTTTCGTTTCCTTTATTTTGAAGCAACGGCCGCAGCAGGGTGGACAATACCGGGGCAACCAGCAAAATCCCCCCAATTTCCGCCAGGGAAGACAAGGGCAGAGGGATGGTCATAAACACCGCGGACAACGGCGGATAATAAACGGTCATCAACAGGATGGTCAAGGATAATAAAACCGCTCCAATCAGCTTCAAATTGTTAAAGAAAGGAATCCGATACAAAGGAAGCGTCTCGCTTTTACATTCAAACACATGGATCAGCTGGCTTCCCGCCAAAGTAAGCAAAGCGGCGGTGCGGGCAATTTCCAAATCGTAACGAGCGAGGAAAAAACTAAAGGTAAAGATCGTGGTTAACCCAATGAGCGCGCCGCGAAACAAAATTGTGGTTGCCAGTCCCCCGGAAAAGATCCCGTCTGTTTTCCTTCGGGGAGGAATGCGCATCATATTCTTATCGGAAGGCTCTAAACCCAATGCAATCGCGGGCAGTCCGTCGGTAATCAGGTTCACCAGAAGGATATGAATGGGGAGCAAAACGGTAGGAAATCCCATTAAGATCCCCAAAAACATGGTCAACACCTCGCCAATATTGCAAGACAAAAGATAGCGGATGAATTTCCGGATATTCTGGTAGATGGTCCTTCCTTCCTCTACCGCCGCAACCAGCGTGGTAAAACAGTCGTCGAGCAAAATCACCGCCGCCGCTTCTTTGGTGACGTCGGTACCGGTAATGCCCATGCTGACGCCGATGTCCGCCTCCTTCACCGCCGGCGCGTCATTGACGCCGTCTCCGGTCATAGCGACGATATGGTTGTTTTTCTTCAGCGCCCGCACGATAGAAAGCTTGTGTCTGGGGCTGACTCTGGCAAAGACGGTGGTCTCATCCACCTTTTTTTGTAGCTCCTCTTCACTCATATGGTCCAGATCATCTCCCGTTAAACAACGGTCGCCGTTTCGGTAAATGGTTAAAGCCTTTCCCACAGCGCAAGCCGTTAACGGATGATCCCCGGTAATCATAATGGTTTTGATTCCCGCTTTCCGGCAAAGGGAGACGGCGTTTTTCGCTTCTCTTCGCGGCGGGTCCAGCATAGCCGCCAGCCCCAGAAAGATGAGATTTCGTTCGGCGTAATCTTTTCCGTGGATCGGTCGATAAGCCAATCCCAAAACCCGAAGCCCCTCGGCGGAAAATTCCGCCACCGCCTTTTCGATTTCCTCTTTGATCTTTCCGGTCATAGGAACCGGCGTATCGGAAAGAAGAATTCCGGTAGCGTTTTTCAAAAGAACCTCGGCGCTTCCTTTGACGTACAAAAAGCTGCCATCCCCCTTGGTAATCGCCACCGACATTTGTTTCCGATCGCTGTCAAAAGGATTTTCATGCTCCCGAACCGCCCTTTTATCCACCGTTTCTCCCCCTTTTTCCGCGCAAATCAAGAGGGCGGCTTCGGTGGGATCTCCAATCACCGAACCGTTTTTGATCCGGGTATTGTTGCAGTACAGGCAGGTTTCAAAAAACCGTTTTCCGCTTTCGGTACGACGAGGCGTAACCTGTTTCCCGTCTAAAGTAAAGCGTCCTTCCCTTTCATACCCGTTGCCGGAAACCTTGATTCGCTCCCCGGCAAGCCAGATCCCACGCACCGTCATTTTATTTTCGGTGAGCGTCCCGGTTTTATCAGAACAGATAGTATCGGCACAGCCTAAGGTTTCCACGGCGTACAGCTTCCGGATCAGTGATTTTCGTTTCACCATCCGTCCCACCGCCAAAGCCAGAGAGATGGTCACAATGGCAGGAAGTCCTTCCGGAACGGCAGCCACGGCGAGACTGACTCCCATCATCAGCATATCCATTAACTTTTCGCCCCGAAGCACCCCGAGCAAAGCCACCAAAAGGCAAACGCCGCAGCAGCCGAAAGCAATGTACCGTCCCAATTCGTCCAGACGTTTTTGTAATGGCGTGGGTTCCTCCTCAATTTCCCCGATCATTTGCGCCAAAGATCCCATTTGGCTTTTCATCCCCGTAGCGATGACCACGCCTTCTCCCCGCCCTGCGGTGACGATGGTACCGGCATAGAGGATGTTGGGCTTATGAAGGCTATTATCTTCGGAAAAAGGAGCGCTGCGCTTTTCCACCGGCGTAGATTCCCCGGTAAGCATGGATTCGTCGGCGCTGAGAGAGACGGCGGAAAGGATAGAAACATCGGCGGGAACCCGATCGCCAGCCTCCAAAAAAAGATAATCCCCCCGAACTAAATCTTCCCCTAAAATTTCCATCACAGTACCGTCCCTGCGCACTTTCGCAAGGGGCGAAGCCATCTTTTTCAACGCTTCCAGCGTCTTTTCCGTTTTGTACTCCTGGATAAACCCCATCAGACTGTTGAGCAAAACGATCACGCCAATGGTCATCGCTTCCGAATATTCTCCCATAAATATGGTGACGACGGTACTGACGAGCAAAATAAACGTTAAAAGGTCCTTGAATTGACAAAGAAAAATTCGAAAAGGCGAAACCTTTTTTCCCTCCTGAAGCCGGTTTTTCCCTTCCTCTTTCAACCTTCGTTCCGCTTCGGCGGAAGAAAGCCCTCTGATGATGGTATCCAAAGTCAGTCCTCCTTTTTTCCTTTTTATCCATCTTATTGTTTTCCCGGACAAAATATGTTAGAATGCCCATAAAGGGGGAGTTGTCTTTGAAAACCGTTTTGATTACCGGCGCCTCCGGCGGAATCGGAGAGGCGCTCGCGATTGCTTTCTATACCGCCGGGTACCGCCTTGTACTCCATAGCTTTTCTCACCCGGAAAAAACGAAGGCGTTGGCGGAAGATATGAACCTAACACGAAAAAACGCCGCGATCGCCATACAAGGGGACCTTCGGCAGGAAAAAGAAATTGACCGTTTATTTTCAGAAGCATCCGCTTTTGGGGAAATTCAAATTTTAATTAACAACGCGGGAACTTCCTTACGGAAGCTTCTCACCGACACCACCGCGTCGGAATGGGATGATTTGTTTGCGCTCCATGTACGGGCGCCCTTTTTGCTGAGTCGAAAAGTCATTCCTTCTATGGTGCGGGCCAAAGAAGGATGTATTATCAATTTGTCCTCTATGTGGGGACAGGTTGGCGCTTCCTTTGAGGTTGCCTACTCCGCCGCGAAGGGAGGAATGATCGCCTTTACCAAGGCCCTTGCCAAAGAGCTGGCGCCGAGTAATGTGCGGGTAAACTGTGTGGCGCCGGGAATGATCGACACACCGATGAATGCGCTTCTTTCCAAAGAAGAGATCCAGTCCATTCGAGAGGAGATTCCCTTAAATCGGCTGGGAAATCCTTACGAGGTTGCGAAAGCGGTTTTATTTTTAGCCAGCCCCGACGCTTCTTTTATTACCGGCCAGGTTTTGGGTGTCAACGGGGGAATGATTATATAACTAAACGTATAATTTCGATAAAAAATGACAAAAAGATACAGGTTTTCCCCGCGAAAAACCTGTATCTTGTCGGTTAGTGGAGATAGTCTCTTACAAAAGGCAGCGCCCGCGCACAAAGGAACACCTATGACAAGCAATTCACTTTACAGATTGTCGTCGTGAAGCTGCCAATCTACCGGTTCGCCGTAACGGGACAAAAACGCGTTAGCAGTAGAAAAATGCCGGCAACCGAAGAAACCGTGAAACGCCGAAAGGGGACTGGGATGCGCCGCCGTCAGCACCAGATGCCTCGGATTGGTGATGAGCGCCTTTTTCTGACGGGCGTTGTTCCCCCAAAGCATGAATACCATGGGTGCTTCTCTTTGATTCAAATGCGCGATCACCGTGTCGGTAAACGTTTCCCATCCCTTTCCCCGATGAGAGTTAGCCTGTCCGCCACGGACGGTCAAAACCGCATTTAACAATAAGACCCCGTTTTTGGCCCACTCTTCCAGACAGCCATGATGCGGTGGAACAAACCCGATATCGTCCGCAAGCTCCTGGTAAATATTTTTAAGCGAAGGCGGAATCGGAACCCCTTTTTTTACCGAAAAGGAAAGGCCATGCGCCTGTCCCGGTCCATGGTAGGGGTCTTGACCGATAATGACCACTTTTACCTTCTTGTATGGTGTCAATTTTAACGCATTGAAAATATCATACATGGACGGATACACCGGCCCCGACCGATATTCTTTCTTTAAAAACTCCCGAAGCGCCAGGTAATAGGGTTTTTCGAATTCACCCGCCAGCACCTGATCCCAACTGTTTTCCAATCGAACCATCTCTGTTTTTTCCTTTCTCGTTTTGTTTATTGTAACAAAATGCAACAAAAAAGTAAAGTTTTCACCTGTGACTTTTAGAAATGGTTTGTCAGATTTTGGCGAATTATGTAAAATATTGCCACTTTTGGTTTGGGTACCTGTGTGGTACAATAAGATTATGTTTTAACTGAAGAGAAAGGGAAAGGAGGGAGAAGTATTGGCCCTTACTACAACGGAGTTAAACGATCGCTTTGACAAAGACCCAATCGCCGTATGCTGTTTAAACAGCGACGGAAAAATCCTCTGGAGAAATCAAAAAGCAAAAGAAATTGAATTTTCTCAGGAAAATCTCTTTTCGCTGCCCGATGAAGTCAGCGTTCTTCTCTCCGATCGGGAAAGGCGAAACTTTTCCTACCTGTCCCCGGATGGAAATTTTTTCCGATTTTTTCGCTTTCAAACCGAAGAGACCGTTTGGCTTTTATTTTGTGAAAAGGATCCCTTTTCTTTCGGGCAAAATTTATTTGACACTTCCTTCCTTTCCACCGCTCAATCCTACGCGACGCGAAAGATCGACGATCTCATTTTTCTGTTGGATGCCATTGAAGATGACGTTTTAGAAGGAAAAACGAATATCCATCTTAAAATCGGAAACGCGAAGCAAGACGCTCTGGCGACATTAAAGTTAATTGAAAACGTTTATCGTATGGTACAAAATGAACATCGGGAGACCCTTTATCCGGTGAGCGTAGATGTTCGAAGGTATTTTGACTTGCTGTTTTCCCATGGCGCCCGGCTCACTTTAAACGCCGGTGTGGAATTTGAATTTCAAAATAATTTGCCCCAAAAGCAATTTTACCTTTATGACGACGTTTTATGTTCCGCCATATTGAACCTGTTATCCCTTTCCTGCGGCTATGCCGGTGAAAAAGGGAAAGGAAGGATTCGCTGCGACGTTAGCGCTATGGGCAATCGAATACAAATTACCTATGAGGATAGCATCACTCCCATCGACGTTTTTATGCAGGCCGGGAAAAAATACGGGCTTGCTTCCTTTATAACGCCGGTGCTTCTTTCCCAATGCATTATGCTGCATAAAGGGCAGACCATTTTTATGGAAAACGGAAACGGATACCGAACTGTTATTTTTCTGCAATTGGCCGAAAACACCTCTCTCGAGCTGGGAAATGAATTTATGCAAGGCACAAATCTGGCTTACGAAAAAGTCGTTCGAAATGCCGAAATTCTTTTATCTGACAACGCGATTGATTGATCTTTGGAAGGGATGGGTCGGAAAACGAATCATTCCTTCTTTCTTTCAATACAACTCACCCACAAATGGAAAGGAATGTGCCGTATGAATGTCAAAAAGAAGGATTCTTTTGTAGAAATTTATCGACAGACCTTTAGGGAAGCTCCATCCTCTTTCTTTTCCGCCCCGGGTCGAACCGAGCTTGCGGGAAATCATACCGACCACCAGCATGGCTGCGGCATTACCGCCGGGATTTCTCTGTCCGTAGACGCGGCGGTGGGGCCAAGAAAGGATGACACCGTTTCCATTGTTTCCGAGGGTTACCCGCCTTTGACCCTCTCCCTTTCGGAAACCGCCTTAAGGGCAGAAGAACGGGAGACCTTTCCCGCCTTAGTGCGAGGTGTTCTCGCCTATTTTCTAAAAAAAGGCGTTTCCTTATCGGGATTTAACGCCTATATCTCCTCGGATGTGCCCCCAGGAAGCGGGCTTTCCTCCTCCGCCGCAATCGAAGTGCTTTTGGGTAAAATCATTAACACCCTTTTTGCCCGCTCCTCGTTTTCCCCCGTGGAGATCGCAAAAGGGGGAAAATGGGCGGAAAACGAATACTTCGGAAAGCCCTCGGGGCTTCAGGATCAGCTGGCGATTGCCCTACAGACGCCCTCCTATCTGGATTTTGAGGATGAGGAAAATCCCCGATTCGAAACGGTCCCTTTTCCTCTCGCCGAACATGGCTTTTCTCTTTGCATCATCAACTCCGGCGCGGACCATGCCGATTTGTCGGACGCTTATGGCGAGATCACTGGGGAGATGAAAAGAGTCGCGGCGTTTTTCTCTGAAACCGTCCTTCGTTTTGTCCCGGAGGAAAAGTTCCTTTCGAGCCTTCCTTTGCTTCGAAACGAGGTAGGAGACCGGGCGGTACTCCGCGCGCTCCACTTTTTCGAGGAACAAAAACGGGTGCAAAAGCAAAAGCAAGCCCTGCTGCAAGGAGACATCCCCGCCTTTTTACGCCTCGCGAAGGAATCCGGCCATTCTTCGTATATGTATCTGCAAAACGTCTTGCCTCCCGACCAGAATCCCGCCCATCAGGCGCTGGCGTTGACCTTAGCCCTCTGCGATCGGTTTTTAGAGGGAAAAGGCGCCTTCCGGGTCCATGGCGGCGGCTTTGCCGGCACCGCCCAGGCTTTTGTTCCCACCGACAGCCTTCCCTTATTTATTGAGCGGATGGATGGGGTTTTGGGGAAAGGAAGCTGCCTTCCCCTTTCCATCGAAACGTAAAAAGGAGCGCTAACCGATTTTTTAGACAGGAAAAAGACCTTCGGGGTTTCCCCAAAGGTCTTTTCTTTTTTGCCGCCTTAAATTTCATGCGCACGTTTCCCCGCGGAAAACCCTTCTTCTTATTCTCCCTTTCGATACTCCAAAAGATCTCCGGGCTGGCACTCCAACACCTCGCAAAGCTTTTGGAGGGTGGAAATCTTGATGGCTTTCGCCTTTCCGTTTTTTAAGATGGAAAGATTGGCCATGGTGATCCCCATCCGGCTGGAAAGCTCCGTTAAGCTCATCTTTCGCTTTGCCAGCATTACATCGATACGAAAAACGATCTCTCCTTCCATACGCCCTCCTATATGGTCAAGTCGTTTTCTTCCTGAAGCCGCGCCGCTTTTTGAACCAATCGGGACAACACCGAAAACACCACCGCCGCGGCAATTCCGGCAAACACCACCCCGAAGGAAGCGAGAAGGACGGAAGGGTGACTGAGTCCCAGTGCAAACAGCGCCACATTCCCCACAAAGAAAAATCCCGTATCCGCCAGCGCAAAGGCGGAGATCCGGTGAAATAGGCGCTCGTTTTGATGGGAAAACGCCTGATCCCGCCCCACATTGGAAGCGACTTTCCATAAAATGCCCAAAGCAGCGAAAACGGGGATCCCCGTCGCCCAAAGGAAAAGAAGCCATGGCCAAAACCGGTTAGAAAATTCCGGGTACAGTCCCCGCATCGCCACCGCGTAAGAGGGAAGCACCGCCCCGTATCCTATCGCGCCGCAGATCAAAACGCCAATCAGCACGCCATGAAGCCATCGGCCCAGTCGTTTTTGTTCCATATTTAACACCTCCTGTTTTCAGGATATCATAAACAATATTGAAAGTCAATATATTTTTATCGTAATACAATAAATTTTATCATTTTTCTTGGTGCAAGAAATAATTGCGCTCGTTTTACCAATACACTTAGAATGTATGCACTTTATATTTACAAACCGTGGATTTTATTTTATAATAAAATTGTAAGTCGCCTTCTTAAAACAGGAAAGGAGAAAAATATGAAACGAACTTTTTCTTTTCTGCTGCTTTTCGTCCTTCTCGTCCCTCTGTTTTCCTGCGGGGAAAAGGAAGAGATTAGGCGGGTCTATTCCTATCAGGATCGCGGATACGATACCTTTGAAGCGACCCTTGAATTTGCCGACGAGATCGTCATTGCCACTTATGAAGGCGTCGATGAATACGAAACCTACCGGGAGCTCTTTTTTACCGTGACCGACGTGATCAAGGGATGGGAGGAAGAGGAGATCGTCGTCATTAACCAGTTTTCCCATGTGGGCTGCGGAAACGAAAGCATCAGCCTTTCCTACGACTCGGACAGTCTCACCTTCCAAGAGGGGAAATCCTACCTTCTGGTGCTTCAGGAATACCAGCGCCTTTATGTAGACAGCAGCGACTACGCTTTGCTGTCCAACATTTACTTCCCTTTGGATGACCTTTTCAAAAGTACCATGTACGACCAGCCCCTTTTGTCCCATACTACGGGGCTGACCGCCATGCCCCAAACCAAAGAAGAATTAGTGTCCTATGTTTCCGCCAACTGCGGCGAAGCGGAGCTTTCGGATAAACTCACCGCCTACACTTCCTCCGGAAACCTTTCGGATATGTTAGAAGCATCCACCTGCGTCGCCGAGGTCACGGTGGGGAATCTGGCCCTTTCCGGCACCTACAGCGCGGTGGATACCTTTAACTGTACCATTACCCATGTACTTTCCGGTTCCGCCAACGCAACCGATGTCAAGATCGTCTTCCCCCGGGGCGCGGTAGAAGAAGGCGACCAGATCACCGCTTTGCTCGGCGCCAACAGCGACACCACCACCCTGTACCATCTGGCATCCCCCGACGGTATTGTAACCGGGTTCAAAAAATGGCGGTTAGAACAGATGTTAGAAGAATAAACGAAAAGCGCCGGTCATATTTGCCGGCGCTTTTTTTAAAAACTGCACAAAAGAAAAGAAAAAACTTTGGTTAATCCTCTTCGAAATAAAACTTTGTTTGTATATTGACATTCCTTTCTTCATGTGTTAGGATTAAATCAGGAATCGTTTCGTCGTTTTTACCATAAGATTTTTAAAGTGGCTTAACATTTGTGTGTTTTATAAAATGACAGGAGGAATTAGTATGAACAAATTAAAAGCGGCATTTATCGGTTTTATTCCGTTCGGAGAGAGCGATTTCTATCCGATCTTGGAATCCTATGCCAAAGTTGGTTACAAAGCCTTTGAGAGCGGCGATATGCTCCTTCGGGAAGGCGACCCCGCCGAAAACCTCAAGAGAGTGAAAGACTTCGGTATGGAGCCGTTGAGCGTTGGTTTGGGCATGGGGAACTTGGATATTTCCTGCGTTCCTACCGTAATCGAAAAAGCGAAAAAATTGGGTATCAAACGCGCGGCTACCTTTGCGGGTTGCGTCGCGGCCTATCGTTTCGGAAACCGTCCGGACATCCCCACCTATGACGAAGTGATGAAAGAAATTGAAACCTTAAACGCCATCGCCAAAGAATTGGCGAAGGAAGGCATCGTAACTTCTTTCCACAATCATGACGCGGAATTTTTGACTTTCTACAAAGGAAAACCCGCTTTCTACTACATGCTGGAAAATTCCGAATACTTAAAGTTTGAGTTAGACTGCGGCTGGGCGAGCTACGGCCATTTCGATCCCATTCAGGTGTTGGACGATCTGGGCGATAAGCTTTGCGCGGTACATATCAAAGACTACACTGTCGGCAACGCGGTACAAACCTTTACCCGTCCCGGCTTCCCCGCTCCCGACGAGAACCTGGCCCAAAATCGGATGCCTCGCTTCACCACCCCCGGAACCGGCGCGCTGGATCTGAGAGGCTGCTTGAAGAAAGCTGCGGAGATGGGTATGGATTACGCCATTGTCGAGCAGGACTTTATGTATCATCTGACCCAGTTAGAAACTTTGACCGCCGCTTACCTCAACATGAAAGAAACCGGCTACGTCGAATAAAAAACAGGAGGAACCATCTATGTCTATCAAACCCATTGGTGTCGGCGTGATCGGCTGCGGTATGATCAGCAACACCTATTTTCCCAACATGGTCGAACGCTTTGACATTTTGAACGTCATCGCCTGCGCCGATTTGATTGAGGAAAAAGCAAAAGCCAAGGCGGAAGAATACCATTGCGTCGCCATGACCAACGAAGAGATCTACAATCATCCCGACATCCAGATCGTCGTCAACTTAACCAACGTTTGGAGCCATTATGAAGTCACCAAAGCGGCGTTGGAAGCTGGAAAGCATGTTTACAGCGAGAAAATGATGGCGGAAAACTACAAGGACGCCAAAGAGCTTTACGATTTAGCCAAATCCAAAGGATTGGTATTGAGTTGCGCCCCCGATACTTTCTTGGGCGCCGGTTACCAGACCTGCCGGAAGCTCATTGACGACGGCTACATCGGAACGCCTTTAGCGGTCAACGCCACCATCGTCAGAGGGTATTTCCCCGCATCTGCTGCGCCGAGAAAAGGCAATGTCACCTCCGAAGGCGGTACCATTCCTTTTGACATGGGCGGCTACTACATCCATGCGATGCAAAACCTCTTTGGTCCGGTCAAACGGGTCAGCGGTTTTGCCCAGAGACGGGAAAAAATCTACAGCCATCCTTCCAACCCCCAGTATAAAGAGAAATTCCTTTTGAATTCTCCCAACTTTATCCAGGCGGCGTTGGAATTTGAGTGCGGCGTTTTGGGAACCCTTACCGCCTGTGACTCTGGATTTGTAACTCCGGAAATTCCCGGTATGACCGTTTACGGCACCGACGGCGTTTTGATCTGCCCCGACCCCAATATGTTTGGCGGTCCTGTGAAGCTGATTCGAAACGGCGGAAAAGAGTACGTGGAAATGCCTTTGACCCACGCTTACAGCGGCGAAGAAGCATCCTTTATGCCTGCTCCTCCCGAGAAGGATATCATGAAAGCGATGTGGTCTGCTTCCCGCCGTGGTATCGGCGTTGCGGATATCGCTTGGGCGCTGACCAACGGCCGGACTCCTCGAATCTCCAATGAGATGGGTCTGCACACCATTGAAATCATCCATGGCGTCACCGTAGCTTCCGAAACCGGAAAATACTACGAGATGACGAGCCATCCCGAGCGCCCGAAAGCATTGCGCGCTGGCTTTATCGGCGGTGCTGCGGAAGCGGTATTTGACGATTAGTTTCTTTTCGTTTACGAGAAAACCCGTTTTGTCCAAAAGGACAAAACGGGTTTTTCATTATTGAATTTTTCTCGCTTCAAGATAATACCGTTTTTCCGAAGCCTCTCCCATGGAAAATGTCTTTCGCGGAAGAACCCCTTCCACAATGACCGTTTTAAACAGATCTCCCTTCTCCATAGCCGGCAAAAAGATTCCCACGGCGCCCGGCTCCTTCGACAGTCGAGAAACAACTTCTTCTCCATGAACGTAGTCGATTTCTCCGCCGTGTTCTTCTACATACTGATCCAAAAACCGCTGGACACTTCCCACCGTCAGCGTCAGCTCCGGATGGGAAATCGTCATCTCCACCGACTCTTTTCCGGTAAGCAACGTAAAATGTTGGGGTGCCCCTTCCCCCTTTTGGCTTTGACAATAATGCGCCAACTCTTTTTGAAACGCGTTTTCATCCACCCCGAAAATCATTCGATGAATAGGCTCGAACACAAGGGCGTCGTCTCTGACATTTTCCACTTCCACTAACGCGTACCGGCACGGAAGGGAAAGCGCCTTTTCCCCAAGCGACGTTTTTTTCTGTTCATAGACCGCCTTTGCTGCCGCCAAAGAGTGATTTCCGTCTCCCACAGCAAACAATAACACCGGTTTTCCAAAAAAGCCGTATTTCCCATCAAAAACTTCCTGCTGAGAAAGAAAGGAGAGGGCTTTCGCAATTTTTTCCTGCTGCTCTTTGGAAACAAGGTACCCTTTAATGTTTCCCCCATTTTCCATCAGTTCAAAATCATAAATTGGTTCATCAGAAGAAACAGCCAAGGAAACCGGCTCAATCACTGTTTTTTCCGGATCGTCAATCAGGATCAAAATATGAGGCAGCTCCAACGGCGCGTTTTCCCGAATTTGAATTCTGGGAGGCAGTCGGTCCACCACCGTCTTTTCGGTAGCGCGAATAGCACTTTCCGATCCCGGCCGGTAATCATACCCTTCCAAATCCAAAAGACCTACCAACCCTTTGCGAACTCTTCCGTTTCCTAACGTTCGTTCCACATAGATCAAAGCATCCTCATAGACGTCATATACACCGTCTTCCAAGCTTTGCGTCATCGCCTGGTTAATTTGTTCGACTTTTTGACTAAAATCTACCTTGCCCAGGTCCGCTTCGGGAAAAATCATTCGATATGCCGTGGCTTTCGCGTCCTTGGTTTGCCGCTCGACTCTTCGCCAATACTCCGGTTCGGATGTAAACTGGTCGCAGGCTACCACCGCGAAATCACGAATCAGTTCTTTTTTTGGTATCAGGATCTCTCCCGGTAAAAGTCCAATCTCCATAGCTGCCCTGCCTTTTCGTTTTTTCTCATTTTACCATATTTCCCGCGGCTTTTCCATATGTCAAAAGAAAAATAAAAAAATTCCTCTTCCATGATATTTTCTTGAAAAATCGGAAAAAATAAAAGTGCAAAGAAGCTGCATGGTTTATGATGCAAAGGAGGACTTTATGGCGAAAAAAAATCCTTTTCCTACTCCCGATGAATTAAACTTGCCCGGAGGCGGAGAATTTGTTTTTCCCGGTGTTTTTCCCCTGGGAACTACCGACCCGGCCCTTCCCCCCGAAGCGCCGGACGTCCATTTTCCCGGTGAAGATACCGAAGCGCCCTATGTGGTAAAATAAAAGATGCCGCCTTTAGGCGGCATCTTTTATTTTCCTTCTTAAGCGCCGATAAAAGGCTCCAGTCCCCAGCGAATAAAATACCCTCTGTTGTGTTTGCAAACGGGACATACTGTAGGCGCTTCCTCCGCCCGATGAATATGGCCGCAGTTTAAACAAAGCCACGCCGTTTTTTCTGAATTGAGAAATAATTTTTCTCCTTCAAGGAGCTCAAAAAATCGACGGAACCGTTCCCCGTGGGTTCGCTCAATGTCGGCGATATTGGTAAACAAAGCGGCGATCTCCGCAAACCCTTCTTCTTGCGCTTCCTTGGCAAAAGCGGGATAAACCGTCTCATATTCCTCAAACTCATTGTGTTGAGCGCTTTTTAAAATGGTCAAAATTTCCGTCGAAAGATCGGCGGGATATCCACCGTCAATTTCAATGGTCTCCCCATCCAACGGAGAAAGCGCCTGGTAAAATAACTCTGCATGTTCTTTTTCCTGTCCCGCAGTATAAAGAAACGTCCGTTCCAGAAGGTGAAGATTGTTTTTTTGCGCTACCGACGCGGCAAAGGTATATCGGTTTCTGGCCTGGCTTTCCCCTGCAAAGGCCCGCATTAAGTTTTTTGCCGTTTTACTTTCTCGAGTTAATGTCATATACATTCCTCCTTTTTTCTTATTTTCTCCTAAAGCGGAAAGATTATCCACCTTTTTTCTTGGATATCTTATCGTTCTTCGGAAAAAATAATAACCGGCGGAAACGCCAAATCTTTAATACGGAGGAATGAAAAATGAATTGTAAAGCGAATCAATGCATCCGTTGTACGGTAAAAGAATGTGCGAACCATTGCACCGATACGGATTACTGCGCTTTGGATTCCATTATGATCGGAACCCATGAGGCCAATCCCACTCAGGCAGAGTGCACCGATTGCCAGTCCTTCTTGAGAAAGTAATTTCTGCAAGACTCCTCCCCAAAACGCCTTTTCCTACTCGAAAGGGCGTTTTTTATTTTTCTTATGTTTCCCGACTAACCGGGAAACATAAGGATAAACGAAGAGAAAAATGTAACAATAGAAGGGAAAGGAGAGATATTTTGAGCACGCTTTCTTCCAACTATATTGAAAATAGAAATCGCCTTGAGATTTTGCTTCGGCCCGGAAACAGTTTTGACATTGTAGATCGTCATATCCAGATCGGAGGAAGAAATGCCTCCCTTTACACCATCGACGGATTTACCAAAGATGAGGTGTTGGAAAAAATTCTGGAATTTCTAATGTCGGTACAGGCCCAAGACCTTAAGGGAATTCCCAATGCCAAAGAATTTTGCAAACGGTACATTACCTACATTGAAACCTCTCTCAGCAACGATACCGACACCATTATTTCGGCGGTGCTTTCCGGATGCCTTGCCCTTTTGATCGAAGGCTATGACCAGGCGATTTTGCTGGAGACCCGGACCTATCCGGTGCGCAGTGTCCAGGAGCCCGGATCCGATCAGGTATTGCGGGGTTCCCACGATGGGTTTGTAGAAACCCTCATCTTCAACACCGCTTTGATCCGCCGGCGCATCCGGGATCCCAGACTCACCTTCCAGATCATTCCGGTAGGCACATCCTCCAAAACCGACGTCGCGGTCTGCTATATGGACAAGGTAGTCGATGAAAAACGGCTGAACAGCCTGATCCAGGCTATGAAAAACATCCATGTCAAGGCGCTGTCGTTAAACCAGGAGAGCTTAGCCGAAGCGCTTTTGCATCCCAGATGGTGGAATCCCTTCCCCAAGGTGCGCTACACCGAACGTCCCGATACCGCCGCAGCCTGTCTATTGGAGGGAGATATCTTAGTTTTGGTGGACAATTCTCCCTCGGCGATGATCCTTCCTACCAGCTTTTTCACCTTTACCCAGGATGTCAACGACTTTTACTTTCCTCCCATCACCGGAACCTATCTTCGTCTCATCCGGATCTTAGTCTTTTTCTTCACCTATCTTCTGACCCCGATCTGGCTTTTGTTTTTGAACAATCCCCAATGGGTCCCCCCTTCCCTTTCTTTTATCATCATCAAGGAACCGGGAGCGGTACCCGTTTTCTGGCAACTCATTGGCATCGAACTCCTGATCGACGGACTCAAATTAGCTTCTCTCAATACCCCCAGCGCCCTCAGTAATTCCTTTAGCATCATCGGTGCCTTGCTCCTTGGAGAATTCGCGGTAAAAAGCGGCTGGGTTTCCACCGAAGCGGTGCTGTATATGGCGTTTGTGGCATTGTCCTCTTTTGCTCTTCCCAGCTACGAATTGGGCTACGCCATTAAATTTTTCCGGATATTGGCTCTGGTCGGCGTCTCCCTCTTTAACCTCTGGGGCCTCATCGGTGCGGTTTTGCTCTTTATCGTAACGCTGGCGTCCACAAAGCCGTTAGGCGGCGGAAGCTACCTGTATCCCCTGATCCCCTTTAACGGAAAGGCATTTTTAAGTCTGATCATTCGAATGCCCCTCAAAAAAGAAGACAGAAAACAGCTTTGATCCAAACGAAAACGGCTTTGCATTTTACTGCAAAGCCGTTTTTCCATTCCCGTTATGGCATCCTATGGATATACATCCGGGAATCTTTCGTTTCCCCGTCTCCCCGTACAAAGCAGTAAAACTCCCAGCCGTACCGCTCATAAAAGGAAGTGTGATCCGTAAGAAGGTACAGCGTTGTGATTCCCTTTTTCGCCATATCCTCGCACACCAGCTCCAAAAGCCGGCCCGCGATCCCCTTGTTTCGCATGTCCTCCTCGGTATACACCGCACAGACATTGGGGGAGAGGTCCTTTCTGGGGTGAAAATCGTTTGGAATCACGCCAAGACCTCCCACGATCCGGTCATGGTCTAACGCAAGATACCACTGGGGGACCGGTGCGATTCCTTTGATCGCTTCCTCTATGCTCTCCTCGTAAGCTTCTTTCGGAATGTTCCATTTTTCGGAAAACCATTTTGCGGCTTCATCCCGCTTCTCTGGTACATCCAAAATGCGACAATAGGTGATTTCCATTTTTGCCTCCTTTTTTTGAAAAAGTAGTTGACAAAACCGTTATGACCGTGTATATTGTATATATACAGCTGTAACGAGAGGTGCCTTATGACGATTTTGATCGACAATAAAAGCGGCGCGCCCATCTATGACCAAATCTATTCCCAAATCAAAGCGCAGATCGTAAGCGGCGCTCTTTTGGAAGATGATCCCCTTCCCTCGATCCGGAATTTAGCAAAGGATCTTCGGATTAGCGTCGTCACCACCAAACGCGCTTACGACGAGCTGGAGCGGGAAGGCTTTATCTACACCGTTCCGGGAAAAGGATGTTTTGTGGCGCCCAAAAATGTAGAGCTTTTGCGAGAAGCGCAGCTTCGGCAGATCGAGGAGCACATAGAGGAAATTATCAAGCTTGCCGCCGGCTGCAACCTCAGTAAGGAAGAGCTCATAGAGATGTTCCGCATCAATCTGGAGGAATCAACATGAACGCTTTGGAAATCCGAAATCTAACCAAAACCTATCCGAACTTTACGTTAAACCACCTGGATCTCACCCTGCCAAACGGCTGCATTATGGGGCTGATTGGAGAAAACGGAGCGGGAAAAAGTACCACCATCAAGCTGATCTTAGATATGATCGAAAAAGATAGCGGCACCATCCGTATTTTCGGCGCCGACCACGAACAAAACCTTTCTCTCACCAAGCAGGATCTGGGGGTGGTACTGGATGAAGTGGGGTTTCCCCAATGTCTTGACGCAAAGCAAATGGAAAAAATCTTAAGGTACACCTTCCGAAATTGGGACGGGAATGTATACCGCTCCCTTTGCCGTACCTTTTCCATCCCTGAGCACAAACCCTTCCGGGAGTTTTCCCGGGGCATGAAAATGAAATTCGGCATCATTGCCGCCCTTTCCCATCATCCCAAGCTGCTCCTTTTGGACGAAGCCACCTCGGGACTGGACCCGGTAGCCAGGGACGAGGTATTGACACTGCTCAATGAGTTTACGAGAGAGGAAAACCACGCCATTTTAATTTCCTCCCACATTGTGAGCGACCTGGAAAAAATCTGCGATTATATCGCGTTCCTTCATCAAGGAACTTTATTGCTATGTGAGGAGAAAGACCGGCTGTTTGAGGAATACGGGATCCTTTCCTGCTCGAAGGAAACATTAAACGCTTTACCCCCCGACGCCGTGAAGGGGGTACAGCTCTCCCCCTACGGCGCCAAAGCGTTGGTGATGCGAAAACGGATCCCGAGGGGAATGGATGTATCCCCGGTAAGTATCGAAGAGCTGTTTTTACTTATGGTAAAGGAGAATCATTGATATGAAAGCCTTATTGCTGAAAGATTGGTACTTATCTTTGCGGTACTGCCGCGCGTTTTTCCTCATTGTCGCCGTATTTCTCGCGGTGGCTTTTTTCAGCGCGGACAATTTCTTTTTCATCACTTACCCCGTTATGATCGCCGGCATCCTTCCGATGACGCTTTTATCCTATGACGAACGGGACCATTGGACCCAATACAGCGGCACCCTTCCCTTTACCAGAGCAGAGCTGGTATCCTGTAAATACCTCATCGGCCTTTGTTTTTTCGGGATCACTTTTTTAGCGACGCTCACCGCCGTTGGGATCCAAATGGCGGTAAGCGGGAACTTTTCGTTTTCCGATCTTTTTTCCGTTGCCGTCGTTCTTTTCACCTTAGGTTTGCTCGGGCCATCCATTCTTTTGCCCTTTGTCTTTCGGTTTGGCGTGGAAAAAGGGCGGATCGCCTTTTACATTACCATCGGTATGATCTGCGCTGTGGGAACGGTATTGGCGGGGCTTGGATTCCAGACGGTTTTCCCTTCCGATAAATCAGAATTTCTCTGGCTGATGGGATGCGCCGCCGCGGCGGCAGTGTACCTGATTTCATGGCGACTTTCCATACGATTTTACCGAAAACGGGAGCTGTAAAGCGCGTTACTCCAGCTGGCCTTTGCGCCGCTCCTTTCTCCTTTTGGGAAACAGCCGGTCGAAGGAAGAAACGTTTTTGCCGTCCTGAAAATAACAGGGAGGATCGCGGTAAACGCCTTTTAATGCCCTTGCGTCTTTTGTATTCAAGATCTTCACCATAAAAAAGGGAGACTCTTCTTCTCTGCTGGTGCCATGGTAGAAAATACCGTATTTGGAAGCGGATACAAATCCAAACCGGCGGTAATAAGCGGGATTTCCGGTGATGACCACCGCCGGATACCCCATCTGCTTCGCCTTTTGCAAGGTAAAGCGAATGAGGGCGCTGCCATAGCCCTGATTTTGAAACGAGGGAAGGACGCTGATAGGGCCGAAAAGAAGGATCGGGCAGGTTCCCCCCGAGTCCAGCGCCAGCGTTCCGGTAGCGTAGGCGACATGAGCGACGATCCTCCCCTTTTCTTCTATTACATAGCTGAGCTTTTTTACAAAACAGCGGTCCTTTCGAAGCCGGTGGAGTACAAAATGCTCGGTGCAGCCCGGACGGTAGACGTTGTAGAAGGCTTCTCTGGTGAGCTGTTCCACCGGAAAAAAGTCTTCCTTCTTTTCTTGCCGGATTTTCATATTCTCCTCCTTGCCCCATTTCGGGGCTTTTTTCTTTATTGTACCATAAAGAAAGGGATGGGGAAAGCGGATCTCGAAATCCCTTGCAAACTGGATAGGAATATGTCATACTACATGTATAGTAGAAATTTTTTTGAGGAGGTGCGCTATGATCGATTTTTCCCACATCCAAAAATACCGGGAAAACAACCGGATCGAAGCCAAAAAGGCTTTGGGCGGTCTTCCGGAAAGTATATGGGAAACCTATTCCGCGTTTGCCAATACCTTAGGCGGAATCATCCTGCTTGGCGTCATTGAAAAAGAGGATAAATCTCTCGCCACTATTGATCTTCCGGAGCCGGAAGAACTGATTTCGGAGTTTTGGGAAATCGTCAACGACCCCAAGCGCACCAGCGTCAATATCCTTTCGCCCACGGATGTTTCGATCCAAATTGTGGACGGAAACCACATTATCGTCATCCAGGTCCCCCGCGCCGGTCGCGCCTACCGCCCGGTGTATGTGGGCGGCGATCCTTTGACCGGCAGTTACCGGAGAAACGGAGACGGGGATTACCATTGTACCAGAGAGGAATACCTCGCCATGGTCCGGGACGCCTCCTCCCGCTCCCAGGACACCCTTCTCCTCGAAGGGATGGATTTAACGGTTTTGCACCCAGAAAGCATTGCGTCCTATCGGGAACAGCTCTCCCTTTTTTCTCCGGAAAATTCTGTACCCGCATCCCCGGACGGCGACTTTCTCTTTCGGATCGGCGCTGCCGCCAAAGGCGCGGACAAAGCGCTCCATCCTACCTCCGCCGGGCTTTTGATGTTTGGCACCGAAAAAGACATCCGAAAGGAATTTCCCCATTACCTTCTCGATTACCGGGAAGAGGATGATTTTACATCCAAAGAAACGCGGATCCTTTCCTCCTCGGGGGATTGGAGCGGAAATGTCTATGATTTTTATACAAGGGTTTACCGCCGCCTTACCCGAAACATCCATACGCCAAATTCCCGTAGCTCCGACGACGCGCCGGTGCGCCAGGCGCTTCGGGAAGCGCTCACGAACTGTCTCATCAACGCCGATTATTACGGCCGCGAAGGCGTTGTCATTATCAAACGGCGGGAAGCCATCACCCTTTCCAATCCGGGAGGCTTTCGAATTGAAATCGACGCCGCGAAAGGTGGGGGGATTTCCGACCCGAGAAACGGGGCGATGCTTCGAATGTTTAACCTCATCGGCATCGGCGCCCATACCGGAAGCGGTCTTCCCAATATCTTTTCCGTCTGGAACCGGCAAGGCTGGAACGAGCCGGTTATTGAAGAACAATTCGAGCCGGACCGGATCACCCTTTCTCTTCAAATGAAAACGGAAAAGGATCCTCCCCCGTTTGAACGGTCCGGTACCCCGACCCAGGCCATTGCCGAATACTTAACCGACCATATTTTCGCTACATGCGACGATCTTTCGAACGCTCTCGGTCTCTCCGAGGATCTTTGCCGCCAAATTCTCGAGAAAATGGTTCGAAAAGGAGACGTAGTCCCAAAAGGGGAAGGGAAAGATTGTATGTACTCGCTGAAAACATAAATCCTTGCTTGTGCCTATATGGAAAAAAGCGCCCTTTCGGGCGCTTTTTATTGTATTTCCTGTTCCAAATCCTCGAACACCTTGGACGAGAAAAAGTCCGTAATGGAAATATCCAATCCGTCGCATATTTTCTTTAAAGTAGCAATCGTGGTACTGTGATTACGACCGCTTACAATATTATTTAACGTAGACTGTGTTACGCCACTCATGGTTGCTAATCGGTTCACGGTAATATTCCGTTGTGAACACAATTCTAAAATACGCTCTTTCACCGCTTCTCCAATATCCATATCATCTCTCCAACTATTAGGTTCCCTAATTAGATTAACCGTTTTGAGTTGAAAAGATTACCTCTTTTGAGTTGACTTTCATAACGTACTATGATAGTATTAACTCAATAGAGTTATTTTTAATTATAAAATATTGGAGAAAAGAAAAAAGCGCCTCGAAAGGCACTTGTTATCGAATCTCCTGTTCCAAAGTCCGAAAAAGATCATCCTCGAAAAACGCGGTAATGGTCATATCCAAACCGTCGCAAAGCTTTTTCAGCGTAATCACCGACATATCCCGGCGGCTTTCGCTCATCAAGCTATAGACCGTAGACGGGGTAACGCCCGAACAGGTGGCAAGCTCGTTGTAGCGGATTCCCCGCTCCCGGCAAATATTTTGAAGACGCAGTACAATCGCGTCTTTAATCAGCATATCCTTCACCTCATACAAACCCTGTTAATGCCCGAAAACAACATCCTTTTTATCGGTTCATTTCCTTTTTATCAGTGCGTCCCAAAATATAGTCCACACTCACCTGATAGAAATCAGCCAGCGCACAAAGCACGTACGGCGGAACCATTCGCTGACCGCTTTCATAGTAAGCGTAAGTCCTTTGGGGTACGTTAATGGCTTTCCCCACCTGCGCCTGGGTCAAATCATGATCCTCCCGCAGATCGCGAATTCTTTGATACCGTTGCATTACAATCACCAAAGCCAGTATAGGTTAGAACAAATTGGTCTATTGACATTTTGAACATATTGTTCTAAACTGTACGCAAAAAGGGCTTTGGCATAAATAAAAGATAAAAAACAGGTTACCCATCCAGATAACCTGTTTTCTACGTTTCTTTTGTTATTTTTCCGTTCAACAAGCAAATTTTCGATTTCGTACGATACCAAAACCGAAAAAGCCCGCCTTTATTTTTTGTCGACTTGAATCTCGCCGTGCTTTTCTTCGTATTTTTCAATTGCTTCCCGTATCAGGATAAGAATTTCGCTGTTGGCACTGCGCCCTTCATAATCGGCAACAACATGCAATTTATCCAACATCTTATCATCAATTCGGATCGACAAACTTTTAATCGCCATCATTAAACCTCAAAATACATTTAATATATGTTTATTTTACATTCATAGTGTGCCATAATGCATTAAATAGGCGCAAAATATATCTAAAGGAAAATCATCATGAAAATTGCAGTCATTGGCTCCCGGGGGCTGAACGTGGATCATCTGGAAAACTATCTGCCCAAAGGAGTCACCGAGATCGTGTCCGGCGGCGCAAAGGGGATCGACGCCTGCGCTAAAGCGTACGCTTTGGCAAACGGGCTGAAGCTCACCGAATTTCTGCCTGAATACAAAAAATATGGAAAAAGCGCCCCGCTAAAACGCAATTTACAGATTATCGATTACGCCGACCAAGTGCTGGCATTTTGGGACGGAGGCTCGCCGGGGACAAAACATGTGATCCGCCAATGCCAAAAAATCGGTAAAAAAATTACCGTCTTCGTAAAAGCCTCTAAAGAAAGCGCGGCTTTCGCTCCCATGGAAAAATAGGAACCTTACATAGACAAATCGAATAGACTATGTTACAATGATATCACTCTTTGCACTGCATTACATCCTTCGGGATGCGAGATCAACAGTACAAACTGAGCAGGCGATGCCCGTAAGGGCGTGGGGCCGGGCCGCGACGCGGCAGCAGGTGTTTAATGGCACTTGTGGGACAGTTGTATGTTCCATAAGTGCTTTTTTGTATTTTACGGAACATACTATCTCGACGAAGTGCGCATAAGAGAAAAATCGGCCGTTTATGGTACTGACTGGAGTTTTCTTTTATGGCAGCAAACAAAAAAACGAAAAACCCATCCAAAGTTCAACCACCCCTCAATGAGGCGGTAGTGATCCGAAAGCTTTCTTTCGTAAGCATTTTCGGAAACGCGATACTTTCCGGCTTTAAATTCTTTGCCGGCGTCACAGGCAATTCCGGCGCGATGATCTCGGACGCGATCCATTCTTTTTCGGATGTGCTTACCACCTTCATCGCCTGGATCGGGGTTAAACTTTCGAAAAAAGAGTCCGACGCTTCCCATCCATACGGGCATGAGCGTTTGGAATGTATCGCGTCTTTGCTCTTGGGCGTGGTATTGATGATTACCGGGCTGGGAATCGGAAAAGCGGGGATTGAAAATATTTTCTCTAAAAATTACGATAGTCTGGCGATCCCAAGCGGGATCGCTCTGGTCGCGGCGGTGGTATCCATCGTTGGAAAGGAAGCCATGTACTGGTATACCCGTTACTATGCAAAGCGGATCCATTCCAGCGCCTTTTTGGCGGACGCCTGGCACCATCGTTCCGACGCCTTTTCCTCGGTGGGATCCCTCATCGGCATCGGGGGCGCTATGCTGGGATTTCCCGTACTGGATTCGGTGGCGAGCGTGGTCATCTGTCTTTTCATTATCAAAGTATCTTACGATATCTTAAAAGACGCCATTGTCAAGCTGCTGGATACCTCCTGCGGGGATGATTACGAAAAGGAAGTGGGAGAATATGTGTCCGCGCAAAACGGCGTAGTTTGTGTGGATTGTCTTCGGTCCAGAATGTTCGGAAATAAAGTCTATATCGACTTGGAGATCCAGGTCGACGGGGAGAAATCTCTGCGGGAAGCCCACGAGGTCGCCAAACAGGTTCACGTCAATGTAGAGCATCAATTTCCGGACATCAAGCACATTATGATCCATGTCAACCCTTCTCCGGAACCGGCAAAATAACGTATGGTGATTTGGGAAAAGAAAAGCCGCATGGTTTATAAAACCGTGCGGCTTTTGCTTACCCCGATATTGACGACGCGGCGGTATCCGCCCATTGCCGCTTTTCCATCTTTTTCCAGCTGACATACCCGTACATATCGTTGAGCAAAAAGGCGGCGAAGCAGACCACCACCGAAAGATACGCGCGGTTTTCCGCCGAAGCCAACCCCCAAAGCACCATCAGTATCACGTCGTTGGCGGCATATCCCACCGCGTAGTAGGGGCTTCTCCGAAAGGTGAGGTACACCGCGATAAAGCTGGTGGTGACCGAAAGGGTGCTGGGAAGGATGTTCGCGGTATGAAAAAAGTCCAACACAAAGTAAAAGAAAAGGGTAACCACCCCCGTTAGTGCCCACATAAAAAGAGATTCCTTTTTTCCTACCCGGTTTACCGTGACCTCCGCCCGATTCCCCCGGTAGGGATTCCGAAGCCAAGAAACCAAAGCCACCGCCGCCATGGGCATGGTCATGCCAAGGTAAGTAATCATCTCCCCATAATAACGGAAGGAATAGGAGATCACCCCGTAAAGCAGGCTGAAAAGGATCATGAGCACCTGCCCAAAGGGATTGCCCTTAGCGTTAAAAATAAGGGAAGTCACTCCCACCAAAGAAGCCGCTAAAGTAAGAAAACTTTTTCCGTCAAACAGAAAAAAGGAAAGAAGGATCGAGGCTACGGAAAAAAGCCAAAGCAGCTTTTCCCCTTTAGAAAAATAGGGCGTTTTTTGTTTCGTCATATGCTTCCTCCAAAAAAGAAGCATCCGCAGGCACATCTTCTAAGACCTAACGATGTGCGAACGAATGCTTTTTGCATTTCTCTACCCGGTGGCAGTTTCTGTTATTATAAAACAAACAAAGCGAAAAGTCAATTTCGGGTTTGGATTCTCCAAAGCTCGATAAAAAATGGAGTTTTTCTATGGTTTTCCCCAAAAAGCCTTTTCTTGACATGGAAAAAAAGAGAGAATATAATGAAATTATATGTATTTCATGGTTTGGGAGGAACCTTTTTGAATCCTTTTTTCCTTGCTGCAAGAATTACAAACGCGACGATCCCCTCCGACTTTTCTTTTCGGGAGGCGGTAGTATGAAAAAGGAGCATCTCGTTTTCCGCGTCTTTTTGTTAGTACTTGATCTTGTAATTATGGCTTACGGCGTAGCGTTATCTATTCAAGCCGGATTGGGTACATCCCCTATCTCCAGCCTTCCCTACACTGTCAGCCAATTTTCCCCTCTCACGGTGGGAACCGCGACCATCGCCATGCATGGATGCTTTATTCTGTTTCAAATTTTGCTTTTGCGGCGGAAATACCGTGTGATACAGCTTTTGCAGCTTCCCGTCGCATTGCTTTTTGGTTACCTAACCGACCTTACCTTACAAAGTATTCAAAACCTCGTTCCCACCACCTACATAGAACAATGGATTTTCTGTCTCCTCGGCATTATACTGGTGGGAATCGGTGTAAGCTGTGAAGTCAACGCCAACGTGATCCCTTTAGCGGGAGAAGGCTTTAGCCTCGCTATCTGTGAGGTCTTTTCTTTCCCCTTCCCTCCGGTAAAAATCGGCTTTGACTGTACGTTGGTTCTTTTATCGTGCGTATTGGGACTGGTGTTTCAAAGACAAATTACCGGCGTGCGCGAGGGAACAGTTGCCGCCGCAATCTTTGTAGGGTTAGTATCCAAACAGGCGACGAAATGGATCATCGGCCCGTTAACAAAGCAGTTTTGCAGCTAAGCAGACAACATCCAAGGTTCAACTTTCTTTCGCCGCCGTCAGTTTCGCAAACCTACCGCGAAACTGTGGCGAAAATTTTAAATTTTGCTTTCCTATCAATTCAAAAGCCCGCCTTTCGGTATGAAAGGCAGGCTTTTTTTACTTCAGCTCCTTCTTTTGGAAGATCACATAAGCGGCGGCAATGCTGATTACCGCCATCAATAGGTAACCCGAAAGATAAAATACGCCCCAAACAGGCGGCAATTCGATAAAGGTATTGATACGGAAGGTGGGACCCTGGACCAGATAATCCATCAGGCTGGCGCCTGGAGGGCTGATCCGGCTTCCCGCAAGTACAAGGCCCACATTTCCTACTCTAAAAACAATGGCCATTGCCAGCGCGTAAAAGGTGGATGCCGCCGCTCCCCACAGGGGCTTTCCAAGAAGGAAAAGAAAGGGGACAAAAAACGCGGCGATACAAATCCGTTCCACCAAAGTCACCAGCGGGACCCGCACCAGAAAGGCGATGTCCTCCGCGTACAGATATCCGGAATAGATATCCGGATGTGCCCAGAAATTGACGGAGGCGGCTACAAAGGGGATGAGCGCGCTCGCGGCGATGTAGATCACTGTTTTCACGAAAAAGATCTGGGGGCGGGAATACCCGTAGGCAATCAGCTCGCCCATTTTGCCCCGCTTGAGATCCATGCTAATCATCAGCGAAAAGACCGCGCATGTCAAAAGTCCTACGCCAAAATGATCATAGGTTTCAAAGTAGATGGTTTTCCATAACGCCCGGCACTTTTCCTTCATCAGCTCCGGATCGCTGGCGCTGTATAAGCTTTCATAATATTCCCGATACTGCTGTCCTAAGATCCCCTGAAGATCGGAAAACAGATAGAGAAGATCTTCGTAAGCGCAAATCAAAAGGGCGATGGTCAGTATCAAAAAGCTTAACCGACGAAGGGTCCGGTAACATTCCCCTTTAAACAGATTTCCCATCTGCGATCCCTCCTGTCAATGCGTCAAAATACTCGTCTAACGTCTGTCCTTTTTTGGTGAGGCTTTGTACTTGGATCTGGTTTTCCGATAACATTTGGGTGATTTGTTTTTCGTCCCATTCGCCCGACCGGATCTCGATATCATCCTCGCAAAGGGCTACCTTTTCCAAAAAAGAGCCAAGGACCGACGCCGCTTTTTCGTTGTTGGATGTAACAAGGGTAAAGGATATAGGACAGCGGGCGTCCAGCGTCTTTTGATCCATCTGCCCGATGATCTGACCCTGATACAAAAAGACAAAATCCGTCGCAAGACCGTATACGCTGCTGAGACTCTGGGAAAAAATGAGCGCGGTACAGCCCCGCTCTTTGAGGATCTCTTTTATGTGATCCCGAAAGGACCGGATGGCGCGGGTACTAAACCCTTTCGCAGGTTCATCCAGCACCAAAAGCTTTGGCGATCCCATCAAAGCGGAGGCGACGCCGTAAAACCGCTTCATTTCGTCCGAATAATCCCGAAGTTTGGTTTTTAACGGAGTGCTGAGATCTACCTTTCGCAAAAGCCCCTCGTAATCTTCGTTTTTGATTCCTCGGGTATAGGCTACCGCCTTTAAATTCTGCTTGGCGGTAAGGTTGCCGAAAAAGGTGGGATTGTCGATTAAAAAGCCTACGTCTCTCCGCGCTTTTTGAAACTCCTTTTCGTTTTGCGCGTTAAAAAGAGAGAGGGTCCCCTCATCGGGTTTCGTGATCCCGGCGATCAGCCGCACCAACGTCGTTTTCCCGGCGCCGGTTGCCCCTATGATCCCGTAGACCTTCCCTTCCTGTAACGAAAGAGAGACGTCCTGTAACGCCGTTTGTCCCCGGTATCGCTTGGTGAGATGGCTGCATTCCAGTACATTCATAGTGCGCCTCCTTTGATGTAAAACGTATTGTAAAGAATTTGTCTAAAAACCGGGCTTTGCCAAAAAGATATATCGAATATAAATATAGATAGATATTACCATATTTTTACTTTTTTGTAAAGTTATTTTATTCAAATTATCCTTATTTGCGTCTTTCTTGGAGAACCAATTACAACGGAAAATTTTTTGTTGACAGCACGCGCCATGCTCCATATAATATTAGATAATCCCAAATGGGATTATCTGCTTGAAACCCCAAATTTGCCCTGAAGATGTTTTCCATTCCCTTGTTTTCGTTCTTACAAAATGTAAAAAGGAGAAATCATATGAAATATGATGCGTTAAAGCTATTAGGGGATATTAACCGCGCGGTCATACAATTCCGCGGAGTATATTCGGCGTGGTCTAAAAAGCACGGCATCAGCTACAACGAAATGCTGGTCCTTTATACCATCCGCGACAACGGCTTTTGTACGCAAAAACAGATTTGCGATCATTATCTGTTGCCGAGGCAAACCATAAACCACGTTATCGCGGAGATGCGAAAACGGGAGTTATTGATCCTCAGTCCCGAAAACTGTATCGGCCGTGAAAAAGCCTTTGTTTTAACGGAAAAGGGCAAAGGGTACGCGGCCCCCTTGCTGGAATCCTTAAGCCGGATTGAAATTGAAACCATCGAGCGGGTAGGCTACGAAAACATATGCGCTATGACAAAAGCTATGATGTCTTTTGACGACACGCTGCGCGCGGTTATGGAAAAAAATATATAGGGGAATAACAATGACGGAACATGTATTTTCAAAATCCCAATTTTTCGGGCAGGAAAAAATTTCGAAAATCTTATTTCAAATCGCGCCTCCCGTTATGCTGGCGCAGCTGATCCAGGCGCTTTACAACATTGTTGACAGTCTTTTTGTGGGCAGATACGCCGATTCGGGGCTTACCGCCCTTTCGATTATCTATCCCATCCAGCTACTGATGATCGCGCTGGCTGTGGGAACCGGCGTCGGCATCAATACGGCTATGGCGTCCCGATACGGCGTGGGTCAAAAAGAAGAAGCAAAGGAATTTGCCGGCGTGGGCACTCCTTTGGCGATTGCTTTGTGGTTTGTGTTCGCCCTTGTCTGCTGGATTTTTATGCCCACCTACGCGAAGCTGTCCACATCCTCCCCAGAGGTAATTTCCGACGTCGTGACCTACGGCAGAATTGTCTGCGTTTTCAGCTTGGGTTTGTTTTTGGAAAGCGTCTGGACAAAAATATTACAGGCAAACGGAGATATGAAAACCCCTATGTTCGCGCAAATATTAGGCGCGGTCACCAACATAGTTTTGGATCCTCTGCTGATTTTCGGATGGTTCGGGCTACCGGAAATGGGAATCGCCGGCGCCGCCGTGGCTACCGTCGCCGGACAGATGGTAGCGGCCTTTGTCGTAATGAAAAAAGGCTATTACCCCTCTCCGCAGATCCGTCTTTACGGAAAACGCATAATGGAAATTTTCCGGTTGGGAGTGCCTAACATTTTGATGCAGTCCGCGTATACCTTCTACATTTTCGGGCTCAACTTGATTCTTTCATCCTTTTCGGACCAGGCGGTAACCGCCCTTGGCCTTTATTATAAATGGCAAACCTTTTTCTTTATTCCTCTGGGCGCTATGCAAACCTGTATTGTGCCGATTATCAGCTTCAACTACGCGGCAAGGAAAATGAGCCGTTGTAAGCAAACCCTAACCGCATCCATTGTATTTGGCATTGCGCTTATGGCGGTAGGCACTCTTTGCTTCGAAACCATTCCGGGACCTATGCTTTCTGTGTTTACCGCGGATGAAAAGGTAATTGAGATTGGGAAAACCGGCTTTCGATGGATTGGCATAAGCTTCATCCCCATGGTTACCTCTTTGATTTTTCCCGTTTTTTTCCAAGCGGTTGGATTTGGACTGAAAAGTTCCCTGCTGACAATTGTGCGGACGATGGTTCTTTTTGTTCCTCTCGGTTTTCTGTTTGCGCAGTTTGGCTTAGAGTGGTTTTGGGTTACCTTCCCCGTTACAGAGCTGTTGACCACCGCGCTGGGGCTCGCTTTTTACCGGCAATTTCTGGACCACCCTTATGTCAAGGATGCGCCCATTTTGGATCAAGCTTATACAACGACTGTAATCCAGCCATCCAAGCCCGGGGTAATTGTTACCATTGCCCGTCAGCACGGCTCTTCCGGCAAAGAAATCGGCCGCGCGGTCGCAAAGCGTTTAGGCATCCCCTTCTATTATAAGGAAATGACCGCCCTTGCCGCCCAAGAAAGCGGATTGGATAAAGAATTTGTTTCCGGTATTAACAAAAACGCGCCGAAAATATTATACAATCTCTATTTAAGTACCAAAGTCGTTCGTCTCGCCGTCATCGCTCAACACAAGATTATTGAGAAGCTTGCCGAAAACGGCAGTTGCGTCATCGTAGGTCGAGCGGCGGATGATGTATTGAAAGGGCACGACAATGTAGTGCGTATTTTTATTGGCGCGCCGATCGAGTACCGTATCGGCAGAGTAATGGAAATTTACGGCGACACCCTCGAGGAGGCAAAGGAGAATATCCGTCGATCCGACAAGGCAAGAGCCGCCTACTACCATCATATTTCCGGTAAGCGCTGGGGGGAAAAGAAAAACTACGATCTGGTGATTGACGCTTCCCCCGGGGTACAGGAAACCTGCGGCCGGATTTTACAATTTCTTAAAAGCCGATAACAACAAATAACTGCTTTCCTTCGAAAGCACCCTCGCTTGCGCGGGGAAAAGCGCAACCAAAATTGTAAATCTTTTTATTATTTAATTATCCGTCCTCGTTGCATCCATTTTCTCTTAAGAATGTCTCTTTCCCATCTTTGAACAGGGATTTTGCACCGTATCCAAATCAAAAAAGACGGCGAAAAGCCAAGAAAAAACGTTTCTTTGAAAGCTTTGCGCCGTCTTTTATATATTCAACTTTTAAAGGGACAATCCCCGAGGAACAAAGCGCCGCATACGGATTTTTCCCCATAACCACTACCAAAACGGTAAAATCGCTATTTCCTGCAAGCGTAGAAAGAACTCCGACTGCGGCCGCATTAAAATCTCTTCCATCCCCGTACCAGCATAATCACCGACATAAGAACAATTGCAAGATAAATTGCCGCGCTGGTAACGGTAGTCAACAGCAACATATCTTTTACGCCGGCGGGAGATGAATTTACCATAATCAAGGTGTTTTGCAAGGTCAAAACGGAAACCAGCGCGTCGATAAAATGGATGACCCGCAGCTCTGCGATAAGAATATTACCGCTGCGGTTTCTCCCGTTCCGTCGAATGTGGACGGATGCCATGGTCATCTTATACGTCGTATACGCGGCCATGGCGATCGCAGGAACAAGCCCTATGTCAACCGGCTTTTCCAGCAAAGCCATGGTGGTGATCGGCGCGATCAGCGCCAGATCCAACATAAGAAGCAATACACAGCTGACAAGATACACCCTGCGCCGGCGAAGGGTTTGTCGCCGCTTATCATCTTTCCTTCCTCTCCATTCGGAGTATAAAATCACCCCGCGGATTCCGGCCAAAAACAAATAAAACACGCAGATACTGCCATGCCACACGGATAAAAGAGACAGCCCCAAATATCCGTTGTAAAGGGCAAACAAAATGGTAAGCCCCAGGGAAACACAAGCGCTTACCACCGTCTGAAAGGAATCATCCTGTTTCCAGTTTTTCAAAAGCTCTTTTGCCTTTTGGAATTTATTGGTCCCGATCATACAGATATCCCCTGGACCGCACACATTCCTCAATCACAGCGGCAACCTGATCGATTTCGTCCGCGCAATTTCCGTTAAGCCATTCTCGAACAATTGCCGCAACGCCCTCTATGTAATAAACAATGTAATATTTGCGGGATTCAGCAGGTACGCCGAAGCGTTCCAGAATCGGTTCCAGAATGTACTTCTTCAAGTTGCTGTAGCGTAAATGAGACTGCATCCCAAGCGGGTTACGAAACGCCGCTCGGTAAATTTTCTGATTATCTTTTACGAACCGAAGATAAGGCAGCAGATACTCCCTTGTAATCAGAACAAGGTCACTCAGCTCCTGTCTGTCGGGTTGAGAAAATATATTCTTTTGCGCTTTTGAGAAATACGCGTCAAACCGCTTGTTTACCATCTCTGTCGTTTCGACGATCAGATCGGCAATCGTATCATAATGAAGGTAAAACGTAGAACGGTTCACACCGGCTTTTCACAAATCTCCTTTACGCTGATATATTCCAAGTCCTTCTCTTCCAGCAGGGAGATCAGCGCCTCATCCATACGCAGAGCGGTATGAAAATATTTGCTTTCCGATTTATTCATTTTCCGCCATCCATTCCGTTTTATTCGGCGTCCTCTGTAATTTTCTTTGCGAGCTGCATAATGTCAAAAGCGTATTTTCTTTTACCGTTGTCGAGCAGCTTCTTATAAATAGGGTAATTGATACTAACTCCCGTAATGCCGATTATGCCCATAATGATCCCAAGGACAAACATCCAAGTGCTTCCGTTTCCGAGTACACCCATAGAAAGAGTCATCCCCAAACCGAGGACCAGAGCCATAAGCACGCCAAACGTGTAGGCGAAAATGTTCGCCGGGATTTTTGCCTTCCGGTCAAGCTTTTTGAGCGCCACCACCTTTGAGGTATTTTTCGGCGCATATTCATTGGCAATGGCTTCTGCGTAAATTTTGTCTGTGTTCATTATAAAATCTCCTTATACTTTTTTATCAGCTTTAGCTGACACTATAATCATAGGAGATTTGATGTTAAAACAAAACGACATTCTTTGTAATTTGTGACGATTTCAAAAATTATTTTCGCAGTCTACAAGACGCATCATAGAGGAAAGAGCGTTCTATATTTTCCCGTTATTGACCGGAAGGTTCGGCAACATGATTTTAGTAACCAAATTCTCATATTCCGCTCAAGAGCAATATCAATTGTTCCGCAAACGAAACATCAGAGATAGAGTTCACAATCCTTTCTCTGGGCGCACACCTTTTTCAGCATGGCATTGACAGCAGCCAGCATAACGCTATTGACCTTTCGCGCACTATGGGGGCAAATGGATACGCAGCGCATGCAGGAAATACAAGCCGCCTTGTTCTCCTTGCAGGGATCTGTCCGATCGATGGCCTGCACCGGGCATTTTTCCGAGCATAATCCGCATTTCACACAGTCTCCGGTAGGCTTCGGCACCATACCGGCGCCGCCGCTTTTTTTATACGGACGATTGCCCGGAATTTGCGGTTCGGAACAATCCCCCTGTTCCAATTTCCGCCGAATCTCCTGTGCAAACTGACGCAGCTGCGCCTTGTCCTTCTCGTCCGGACGCCCCGCCGCAAACTGGCGCGCGATAGAATGCTCTGCGACAGCGGCAACTCCGGCGATGACGCGGAACCCTGCCTGCTTCGCGGTATCCTCTAATTCCACCAGGGTATCTTCGTAGGCACGGTTACCGTAAACGCAGACAAGAATCGCTTTTGCGCCATGGGCCTGTATTTGGGAAAGGCGTTCCACCGCCGGAGAGGGTACGCGTCCGCCATAGGAAGGAACTGCAATCACCGCGGTGTCCGCTTCTTCCAGAGAGAAAGAACAAAAATCTGTTTTACTTTCTGTCAAGTCAATCGGCTGGATGTCTTGCGACAAGACTTCCGCCAGGCTATCTGCCACCTTTTTTGTCCCGCCCGTGGGACTGAAGCTTATTTCATAGAGTTTCATATAATATCTACCGCCTTTGCTTTCTATCGTTTTTTCTTTTGCTTACAACTAAATGAGCGCCTTTCCGTCGGTTGGACCTTTTTTCACCAGTTCAAGGGCTTTCTGCGCAGTTTCCGGAGTAAAGGCCCGGGGATCTGTCTTGGGGACAATGTGATGGTGTTCCACGATTTTGGTAATTTCCCGAAGCTGCGCGCCATCGGAGCGCACAAAGATAAAATGGTATTCCCTTCCTTGCTTTTTTGCCTCCCGGTCATATTTCGCTCCTACAACTGTGAACAAAATGCGTTTAAAAAACCTCTTTATCAGCTCTTTTCTAGATTAGGCAGAGAAAATTTTCTTTTCTTGCAATTTTATCTAGAAACATGTAGAATAAATGTAAACTCAACATTTACACTAAGTGTAGCATAGCATGCTCTTGATGTAATGTCAACATTTACATCTTTATTTTGCGAATGCCTATTTATAAGAAAGGGTTTTATCATGCAAATCAGTATGAAATGTTCCGTAGCGGTGCACTGTCTGCTCTTTATCTGGGAGGCCAGAGACAAAGTTCGTGTCACCAGTACGCTGCTGGCTCAAAGCACCGGGTGCAATCCCGTCGTAATCCGTAACACGCTCAGCGCCTTGAAAAAGGCAGGACTGATTACGGTACATCGAGGTCAAGGCGGTGCGAAACTTTGCAAAGATCCGACGCTGATCACCTTGCACGAGATCTACGCGGCTTTGGAACCAAATGGACTCTCCTCCCTCATTGGCATCCACCCCTGCGATGGTCGGTCCTGTCCAGTGGCACAAAATATCCGGCGCGTGCTGCAAAAGCCTTACCGCCAAATCGAGGACGCCATTGCCGCTACGATGGACAGCATTACCCTTGCATCTATGATTGAAGATCTGGAATCTGGTCTGGCATCCCCGACTGCGGTTGAATAACGCCCGTACCGGAGAAGACAGATCCTCCGTTTTGACCAGGGATGGCACTATCAGTAAAACCGGGACCATCCTATGCTCAGAGAAGGTGGAACCAAGTAAAGCATCAACTGGTAAGGAAATTGTTTGCCTGCTGTAAACGCAGCAGCCATCCTGAAGCGATCGTCAAAAATGAATCGAAAGTCTGCTGAACGGCGGCTGGTAGCAAAAAGCCCAAGCTCCTTGAAATAGGCCGTTTCGAACAAAAAGAAAGAACCGTGACCTTGATACGCTTTGTATCAAAATCGCGGTTCTTATTTGGCGGAGACGGTGGGATTCGAACCCACGGTACCGTGAGGTACAACTGATTTCGAGTTTTATCGCCGTCTGTTACTTACATAGTTTCTCCTGTCAGTTTCAGTCAGCCTTGTACGCCTACAAACCCGCATGAAATCTGGGCTTTTTGAAAAAATCGCCCGAAAATACTGAGGAATCGCCCATCGGTTCCAATCAGCGATTTTTCTGCTTTTGGAAAGAACTGCGGAAAGAACGGAAAGAACAAAAATCAATAGGCAATACACGGACAGTTCGAATACCGGCAAAGCTTATCAAGATATGAGGTGTATTGTCATGAAAGAAAACGCAATCAACTGGGACGCTGTCCCCGATGTGATCACGAAGGATCAGCTGTATCGCATTTGCCACATCAGCAAATCTACCGCCCTGTACCTGCTCCAAAGTGGGAAAATCCCCTGCGAGTACACGGGCAGGAAAACACGCTGCTACAAAATCAAAAAGGAAGATGTCATTGCCTATCTGGAAAACCGCAAGGTGTTCCCCGAAAGCTACTCTGCCCCGGCGGGCTGGTACAAGGGCGATTATACTGTCCAGATGGAGGAACAGGTTCCCCAAATCGTGTTGGAGCATTTGCAGCTGTACTATACCGAGCTGCTCTCCGGCTATCCCGATGTGTTGACCACCCAAACGGTTTCCAAAATCACCGGTTACGGCAAAACTTCAATTAACAACTGGTGCAATCAGGGGCACATCAAGTCTTTCCGGAAAAACAATGTCAACCATATTCCGAAGGTCTATTTGGTGGAGTTCTTTTGCTCCACATACTTCCGTACCATCACCCGCAAATCGCCGTGGCACATCCGCACCCTGCAAGGCTTTTCCAGCTGGCGGAAAATCCGTGACCTGCACATAGCAGACAGCGAAGGAGGTGCGGAGAAAAAATATTAAAGTATCAGCCGCCCCTTTCGAGGCGGCTGATACTTTAATATGAAAGCACGTTATTCTTCGTTCTCCCACGAAGAAACTATGTGCAGTTCTCCGGAATCCACTTCCAGCGCCATGTTGTCTCCTAAACGCATCATCATATTTCCGTCGGAATCAAATCCCAAAGAAGATGTAGAAAAGATAAAATCACCGTCATTGTAGTCAAAAACACTTTTTCCCATATTTGGCCTCCTAATTCAATTTAACAATTTCATGTTCTCGTGTACCATATATGCGTCGAACCTGATACAGGCAATCATCAATCCAATATGTAATTTTATCTTCCGCCATATCATTGGTATAGATATTTGTACAAATCAGATTTTGCTTTTCGTTGGTACCTCCACAGGCAATGGGCAGTATATGGTGGATATTCCAACCGCAATATACCGTCCTTCCCCAACGAATAACGCAGTAATCTGCATTTCCATATCCGTCTCTGCACATTAGGTTGCCATGGAAATCCTCTGCGAAACGAACATTGCCATAGTATGCGTCCCACAGGCGCAACGCATTGGATTTACATATTTTCATTGTATCACCTCCAACCCGGATCAAAATAAAAGCCCATACACAACCATGTGTGTACAGGCATCAACGATCCGAGTCGAAACTTTACACACATAGCAACAAAGACATCAGCCGAAGCCGTTGCCTAATGTTGTATGGTGTAAAGCTTTGATACAGCAACTTGGGCTCACCTCAAAAGAGATAAATATCTCTCGGAGCCTATCTTGTGGGTTCTCAGCATCGTAACGAGAATTTCAATCGATGTTGATAGTATCTCAGAATTACAATTTTTTCATCGTAGGCGTTTCGAACCCGGTTGTTCTTTGGAATTTCTCGTCGATCCGGCATACAAACTGATTCAAATTTAACATATCCTACAATTCAAATTATATATACCATACGATGAAAAGTCAACTATTCCAATAGAAAAAGAGAGCTTGGGTAGAAACTATAATTTTAAAAATCGCACATTCGTAAAGCAAAGCCTCCTTTGGTACAATGAGCGTATCAAAGGAGGTTTTCATTATGGCTAAAACAATATTTGAACAAATGGGCGGTACATACACCATACAGGGAGATTACTACCTGCCTGATCTGACCGTACTACCCAAAGAAAAACATCCTATCGGCGTGTGGGCGCATCGCCGCAGACAGTATCTAAAGCAGCACCATAAAATTCTCTATTGCAATCTCCTCACTTCCGGCAAGCTCCACTCCCATCTCGCTGATGTAGAGGAAGAAGCACAGACACTCTTTCTTCGGCTGGTAAAAGAGTATGCTGAAAGGGAAGGTGTCACCGAACAGCTTAAGGCAGAGAATCAAATGGAATGGGTGCATAGGATGAATAACATTCGAGAGCGGGTTAACGAAGTTGTAAATACAGAGATGATTTTCATATAGAAACCATTGAAATGACAAGCGGGTGCAGGAATTTGGATTCTTGCACCTGTTTTATTTTCTAAGCTTATATGAATAAATTAGTCAATTACAATTTGCCTAATCATACTTGACTAATTTTAATTTTGTGTTATACTGTATTTAGTTATACTATAAGCAATGCGTGTTGTTGCGATGGGAGGATATAATCCATGTTTATCGGCAGAGAACGTGAACTTGCGACGCTGAATAAGTTATACGCATCGGACCAGTTTGAATTTGTGGTAATATATGGTCGTCGCCGTGTCGGCAAAACGGCGCTGATCAGCCAGTTTATTGACGATAAAAACGCCATCTATTTTATGGGCGTTGAAAGCAACGCCAAGCAAAATCTTGAAAATTTCAGCAAAAGTATTTTGAGCTATCATACCGGCATGGATGCCGAAACTTCTTTCCTGTCCTTTCAGGCGGCTTTGGAGTATGTGTTCAAGCTGTCCGAAAAGGAACGGATTATTCTTGCCATTGACGAATACCCCTATGTCGCCCGTTCGTCGAAAAGCCTCGCTTCCACCATCCAGCTTTTGATTGATCAATACAAGGATACTTCTAAACTGATGCTGATTCTCTGCGGCTCGTCCATGTCCTATATGGAAGACCATGTCCTCGCCTACAAGGCGCCGCTTTACGGCAGACGGACGGCGCAGATGAAAATTCTCCCCTTTGATTTCGAGGAGACTTGCCGGTATTTCAAAAATTTCACCGATGAAGAGAAAGCCTATGTGTACGGCATTGTCGGAGGCACGCCGCAGTATCTGCTTCAGATGAGCGATAAGCTGAGCATTGAGGACAATATTAAAAACACATTCCTGAATCCCAACTCCGCCCTGTTTGAAGAGCCGGAAAATCTTCTCAAACAGGAGGTGCGGGAACCGGCGCTCTACAATGCGATTATCACGGCCATTGCCACCGGCGCTTCCCGTATGTCGGAGATTTCCGGAAAGGTCGGCGAAAGCACCAACATTTGCTCCGCCTATGTGAAAAACCTGATTTCCCTCGGCATTATCGAAAAAGAGACGCCCTATGGGGAAAGGGCGTCCCGAAAAGCGATTTACTCGATTGCGGACAATATGTTCCGCTTTTGGTATCGTTTTGTACCGGAAAACAATTCGATCATCGCCCGTGGCGCTGCCGACTTGGCATACAAGCGCATCGAGCCGCATCTGTCCGACTATATGGGCAAGGTGTTTGAAGAAATCTGCAAGCAGTATCTCTGGAAGCTGCTGCTCTCCGGCAAGTGCCCGGTGGAGTTTTCCTCGCTCGGTCGCTGGTGGGGCAACGATCCCAAAGAAAAGCGTCAGGCGGAAATTGATATCCTCGCCGAACAGGATAAAAACACCGCCCTTTTCGGGGAGTGTAAATGGACGAATGAGAAAGTTGACCTCGGCGTTTTGGAAACCCTTGTAAAGCGCAGCGAGCTGTTCCCCTATAAGAATGTCCACTACTACCTCTTTGCCAAAACCGGCTTTACCAAAGGCTGCACCGATCGGGCAAGTGAGATGGGGAATGTGACGCTGGTGAGGTATGAGGATATTGTGGGTAAGGTGTAAGGAAAGCTTCTATGCTCAGCCATATGAAAGTGAAAATTTCACATTCGAAAAGTAACCTCCTTTGATACCATTAGGGATCAAAGGAGGCGTTTACATTTATTCTTATAAATATTTTTCTTTTAGAAGTTTAGCAACCCGAATATGTGCAATTTCCGAACTCTTATAGAGTTCATTAACCACTTCAGGAAC
>CALXGT010000007.1 GCA_944387915.1 uncultured Clostridia bacterium | reverse complement strand
TATGTCTGTATTCTCGTGGCATAAAAATTCCCCCTTACGGTAGTTTCTTTTATTCTACCATAAGGGGGTGTGTTTTTCTATTGTCCGTTTTTACTGGACCTGTTCAAAAAAGACAGCGGGGTTTTTTACAAAAAAAGAAAAGACAGCTTTCAGAGGTGGGAAAAACTGTCTTCGAAGGCTTCGCAAGCAGCCTTTTTATTTCGCGCTCAGTTTGGCAGCCATCTGGGCTTTCTTTCTGGCGGCTTTATTTTTATGAATGATCCCTTTCGCAGCAGCCTTGTCGATGGCCTTATAGGCTTCCTTCAGGGAAGCGGCCTTATCGGCAGACTTATCCGCGGCAGCAGCGTCGGCCACTTTCAGGGCAGCTTTCAGTTTACCTTTCAGCATACGGTTCTTCAAGGTTTTCGCCTCGATCACCCGAACCCGTTTTTTCGCAGATTTAATATTCGGCATATTGGCACCTCCTTCACATAAATCCAGTCTGTCTGAGACAAACTAACCATGGCTATCATGACGCAAAGGCGTCCAGACACGGTGACAAGCCATTAAGCTTTATTATTCTACCACCTTTACCGGAAAAAAGCAAGGGTTTTTTCGAAAGTTCTCTGATTTTCCCGTGTCCCTATTCCAAAATCGAAAGGAAGGATCCCTATGAATCATGTGCGCACCGACCTGGCGGCAGAGTGGGTGGAAAAAAAGCCGCCCTTTCCCGACGGGGTGACCAGAGAGGAAAAAAAGGTGTTCGGCGTACTTCGGGAAGAGGTGGTCATTTCCACAAAGGAAGCAGCCCAATTTTTAAATAAGCCTATGGGCCGGTACAGTGTGCTTCACGTCTCCCCTTTGGGAAGGCCTTCCAAACACCTCGCAAACGAGATCAAGGCGGTGGCGAAAACCTTAAAGCCTCTGCTTCCCGAAGGAAGCTGTCTTGCGGTGGGACTTGGAAACGATCGCATCACACCGGACGCCTTGGGACCCAAAACCGCCAAGCGGATCTTAGTAACCCGCCATTTGAAGCGGGAGGAAACCGGTATTTTCCATAACTTCCGCGAAGTGGTCGCCCTCTCTCCCGGCGTATTGGGAGAAACCGGTCTGGAGGCGTCGGAAACCGCCGCCGCGGTTACCAATCTGCTGTCTCCCGAGGCGGTGGTAGTCATCGACGCGTTAGCCGCCAGAGAACGGGATCATTTAGGCTGTACCATCCAAATTGGAAACAGCGGCATCTATCCCGGCTCCGGCGTCGCAAACCATCGAGAAGGACTTACTAAGGAAACTCTCGGCGTACCGGTAATCGCGGTAGGCGTTCCCACAGTCGCGGGCCTTCGAGACGAAAAAGACGAAATGATGGTTACGCCGAGAGAAATTGACACCATCATCGAAAACGCCTCAAAAATCATCGCGGCGGGCATCAACGTAGCTTTCCAACCGTCCCTCTCTGTGGATGACGTTCTTTCTCTCATGGAATAATTGCTACAAAGCGGCGTATCGCTTCTTTCCCTCTTTGACTGTCAAAAGCCAAAGCCCCGCCGCCAGCAGCAACGTTATCACCAAAGCGCCGGTCATATAGGCGGAGTAGGAAACTCCCGGCAAAAGGAAATGGATTCCGGCGAGCGCCACGACCAGTCCCATCCCTCCGAATACCGTCGCAATCACGCTTCCGCTCTGTTTGATAACAATTACTTCGCTCACCCAGTCCAGACGGGGGAAGTATAAATTCATCAATAGTCCAAAGATATTCAGGCACAAAAGCACCCCAGCGGAAAGAAGCAAAGCGATAATCCGATCATATAAGTTCATAGGAAGGACAAAGCCGCATCCCCATGCGAACACCAGCGACGGCAATCCCAACGCCAACGCAGCTTCCAGTTTGGAGCGAAGAAAGGTTTCTTCGCTCACCGGCGCGCTTTTGATGATCCAGAGGTTTTTTCCTTCCAGGGAAATGGATGGCGCAGTCAGACACTCCATAGTGCAGCAAAAGCAGAGAGTTAAAGCGAATAGGGGCGCCAAAGCATCCTTCAAAAAAGGAACGCTTTCCAAAAAAGGAAGCCACTCTTTTCCTTTTAAAAGCAAAACGACCCCTAAAATTCCTTTCATCACCACGCCCAAGCCGCAGTTGAAGAAATACATCGGGATAGCGAAATACCGTCCAAGTTCCCTCTTCATCAACGCAAGCCGGGGAGACGATACCTTCAAAGCCCCCCGTCGATAAACGGATCGTTTTCCCGCCGTTTTTTTCAAAGTGACGTTCGCAAAGCCCTTTGCAAGCAAGAACAAAATCAGTCCCATGGGAAGCGCCGACCACAAAACCAAAAACAGCCCGTCAAGCCATGATCCGCTCAACGTCTTTCCGAAGTAGTAAAAAGGCGGCAGCGCTTTCCGGTAAGCATCGGCAATGACGTCTCCGTTTTCCACAAGCTGGGTCAAGTAATTTTGAAGATTGAAATAAACATAAAGATAGGCGAAAAAGAAAAGAAAGTATAAGGCAATCTGGATCATATTCCGTCGTTTTACTCGAGCGAGAAGAAAGGCGAAAAGGTAGGAAAACAGACATGTCACCGCCATAATGAGCAAGGGAAAAACCAACGCCGACAAAACAAACAACGCAATCTGGCTTCCCGTCAGCGGACGGTACATCCCGTACACCACCAGCGCCGGAATCAAAACCATAAGCTCATACACCAAATTGATGAGTAAAAGCACCAGCATCCGGCTCATTAAAATCATAGACGGTGGAATGGGCATACTGAGCAAAAGCTCGTTGTCGGTAGCTTCGAAAAGCTGAGACTGGGTGATGAATACGCTTCCCACAAAGCATAATACAAAGGCCACCGTTGCCGCCAAGGCGAAATAAAGCCACCCGTCCTCTAACGCAATCAGAGGGGACAGTCCGTAAAACATCAGCCCCATCAGGGCCGCCACCGCCCCCACAACATAAACGGCCAACAGTCCGATAAGGATCTTTTTCCCAGCTGTAGACGGTTTATTTTCCTTTTTCGCCAAGAACATCGAGTAGAGGATCGCCTGAAACCGGGAAATCAACAGTGCTTTAAACATGATCCTCCTCCAATTCCAAAAATACATCCTCTAACGAGGTATTTCCCGTCACCTCTTCGGTCTCGCCGGACACGATCAGCTTTCCTTCCTTAATAATGGCCACTTTATCGCAAAGCTTTTCCGCCACTTCCAACACATGAGTAGAAAAGAAAATCGCGCCGCCGTTGTCGCAATGCTCCCGCATCAGCTCCTTTAACGTATGGGACGCCAAAGGATCCAGTCCCACAAAAGGCTCATCCATCAAAATGAGCTTTGGCCGGTGTAAAAACGCCGCAATCAACGCCAGTTTTTGGCGCATGCCATGAGAGTACGCACTGATCATGCTTCCTAAATCATCGGTAATGCCGAAAAGCGCGCCATATCGGTCAATTTGCTCTTCCCGCTCGTTCTTTCCGACGCCATACATATCGGCGACAAAATTCAAGTACTGGATCCCTTTCATAAAATTGTAAAGATCGGGATTATCCGGAAGATACGAAAGCCTTTTTTTACATTCCAGAGGATCTTTTTTCACCGAGATTCCATCGACGGTAATTTCCCCTTCCTCAAAAGGCAAAAGGCCGCAGCAAGCTTTGATGGTAGTGGTTTTTCCGGCGCCGTTGTGACCGATAAAGCCGTAGATTTCCCCCGCGGCAATGGTCAAGCTCAAATCATCTACCGCCTTCTTTTTCCCAAACGATTTGGTTAAATGCTGGATTTGAAGCATTTTTCTCCCCCTTTTTCCATTAGAAGCGGCAGTATTTCTCCATATACTCATCCATCAACCGAAGAACGCTTTCGTAACCGCCTTCTTCCTGCAAATATTCCTTAATATCCAAAACGGTAATCAAAGGATGGACCTGGATGCCAAATTCCTTTTTGACCTCCATAACCGCCGTCATATCCCCGTTTTGTCCCACTTCACAGCGGTCCACCGAAATAAACATATGGGCGGGAATCACATCCGCCGCCGCCTTCAAAATGGGAACCGTCTCCCGAACCGCCGTGCCGGCAGTAATGACGTCCTCAATAATGAGGATCCGATCGCCGTCCTTAGGCTGGTACCCTACGAGATTGCCGCCTTCACCGTGGTCCTTTGCTTCTTTCCGATTAAAAAAGTAGGGCTTATCGATACCGAAATCTCCCGCCAGCGACCCGGCGGTAGCGGTCACTAAGGGAATGCCCTTGTACGCCGGACCAAACAAAGCGTCAAAATCCTCTCCCACCGTTTCTTTTACCGCTTTGGCGTAAAACTGACCGAGGCGATGAATCTGACCGCCGGTTTTGTAATTTCCCGTGTTGACAAAATAAGGAGAAAGCCGCCCGCTCTTGGTTTTAAACTCACCGAAACGGAGCACATCCGCGCTCATCATAAACTCAATAAACTCTCTTTTTTCTTTTGTCATCATCGTTTTCCCTTCTTTCTTTTGTTTTTTTCAGTGTACCATGTTTTTCCCCGGGGTTCAACTGTATCTATAAAAAAGGAAATAAAAGAAAAAAGAAAGCTTCCTGCAAAATCTTAATTTCCGTTTTTCTCCTTTTTCATTTTTTTGTTTGTTTTCCTTCATTTTCTTTCCGATAAATCCTCTCGTTTCCAGAAATATCGGGGGTTTTATGCATTTTATCATTTTATCCAATTCTTCGTTGGTTTCCATTGCTTTTTTCTGGAATTATTTTTTGGCAGAAGAATAAAATCTTCTTGCGTTTTCAAAAAAAATCGTGTATGATAATGAGAGGAAAAAATCCGGAAAATTTTGGAGAGAAAAACGGAGGTACCTTATGGAACAAGGAAACCAGAGTACGTCCCCGGCTCTTTCGTTAAAGGCGCTGCGGGAGGCATTTGAAGAATATAAAGCGAAGGGCCTTTCTTTGGATATGTCGAGAGGAAAACCCGCCCCGGATCAGTTGGATCTTTCTTTGGATATGACTACGATTCTGACCAAAGAAGATTTTGAAAACGCCGATACCGACGTAAGAAACTACGGATTGCTGGATGGCCTTCCCGAAATGAAGGCATTGTTTGCCGATATTTTGGAAATTGAACCGGAGGAAGTATTTATCGGCGGCAACTCCAGTTTGAACTTAATGTATGATACGGTGCAAAAAGCGATGCAGTTTGGCCTTCCCGGCGGAGAGAAGCCCTGGAAAGATCTTCTCTCGGTGAAGTTTTTGTGTCCTGTTCCCGGCTACGACCGCCATTTTGCCGTTACCGAAGCCTTCGGCATTGAAATGATTAACATTCCTATGACCGAAGAAGGTCCCGATATGGATTTGGTACAGCAGTATGTGGAAAACGATCCTTCCGTAAAAGGAATCTGGTGCGTCCCCAAATACTCCAATCCCAGCGGCATTACCTACTCTGACGAAACGGTGCGCCGGTTTGCGGCGTTAAATCCGGCGGCAAAAGACTTTCGGATTTTCTGGGACAACGCGTACTGCGTCCATCATCTTACCGATACCCCAGACCAGCTGTTGAATCTCATGGCGGAATGCAAAAAGCGGGGAAGCGAGGATATGGTTATGATGTTTACATCCACCTCCAAGATCTCTTTCAGCGGCGCCGGTGTGGCGGCCTTTGCCTGTAGCAAAACCAACATGGATTACTTAAAGAAGCTTATTTCCTTCCAGACCATCGGCTTCGATAAAATTAACCAGCTTCGCCACCTCAAGTTTTTCAAAAACAAAGACGGCATTACCGAGCATATGAAAAAGCACCGGGCCTTGATTGAACCGAAATTCAATCTTACGTTGTCGATTTTGGAAAAAGAGCTTACCGGAATTGCCCGCTGGCATAAGCCTAACGGCGGATACTTTATCTCGGTGGACGTACCGAAAGGCTGCGCCAAACGCACCGTCGCCCTTTGTAAGGAGGCGGGTGTCGTTTTGACCGGCGCCGGCGCCACCTTCCCCTACGGAAAGGACCCCAACGACGAAAATATCCGTCTGGCGCCCACCTATCCGGATTTGGATTCCCTGGAGAAGGCCATGGAGATTTTCTGCCTTTGCGTCAAGTTGGCGGCGGCGGAAAAAGAAAGCGCATAAAAAGAAAGCCGGGTTCTCCCGGCTTTTTCTTTTCCCCAAAACATTGTTGAAAGATTCACAAAACTGTGTTACAATAAATAAGGATTTATGACCGGATTCTATCGTAAGGAGGACGTTTTATGTATAACCGTTACGAAAGCCCCTTCAGCACCCGCTACGCCAGCGACGAAATGCAATATCTCTTCTCCGCCGACAAGAAATTCAAAACCTGGAGAAAGCTTTGGATCGCTTTAGCCAAGGCGGAACATAAGCTGGGACTTCCCATTACCGAGGAGCAAATTAAAGAGTTAGAGGCCCATGCCGAGGACATTAACTACGAGGTTGCCGAGGAACGGGAAAAGCTTACCCGCCATGATGTCATGAGCCATGTCTACGCTTACGGCGTTCAATGCCCCAACGCCAAAGGAATCATTCATCTGGGCGCAACATCCTGTTATGTGGGCGATAATACCGATATCGTCATTTTGCGGGACGCTTTGCATGTGGTGAAACGGAAAGTCATTAACGTCATCTCCAATCTCGCTTCCTTCGCTGAAAAATATAAGAATCTCCCCTGTCTCGCCTATACCCATCTTCAACCCGCTCAGCTCACCACAGTGGGCAAACGGGCTACCTTATGGATCAACGAGCTTCTTTACGATCTCGAGGAGATCAATTACCGACTCTCCTCTCTTCGCCTTTTGGGTTCCAAAGGCACCACCGGTACTCAGGCGAGCTTTGTAGAGCTGTTTAACGGGGACGACGAAAAAATCAAGAAGATGGACGAATACATCTGCGCGGATATGGGATTTTCCGGCGTAGTTCCGGTTTCCGGACAAACCTATTCGAGAAAGATCGACGCCGGCGTCGTCGCGACGCTGGCGGGAATTGCCCAATCCGCTTCCAAATTCTCCAACGACCTTCGCATTCTCCAAAATTTCAAGGAGATGGAGGAGCCCTTCGAGAAAAATCAGATCGGATCGTCGGCGATGCCCTATAAGCGCAACCCCATGCGCAGCGAGCGAATCACCGCGCTGAGCCGCTATGTCATTATTGACAGCTTAAATCCCGCCTTTACCGCCGCCACCCAGTGGTTCGAGCGGACGCTGGACGACAGCGCCAACAAGCGGATCGCCGTTGCAGAGGGCTTTTTGGCGGTAGACGCCATCTTAAATATTATGCTCAACGTGACCGCCGATCTGGTGGTATACCCCAAAGTAATCCACCAGCGTGTCATGAAAGAGCTTCCCTTTATGGCGACGGAAAACATTATGATGCAGGCCGTCAAAAAAGGCGGCGACCGTCAGGAGCTTCATGAAAAGCTTCGCACCCATTCTCTTGCCGCGGCGGCTGTCGTCAAAGAGGAAGGCGGAGAAAACGATCTCATTGATCGAATTGCCGCTGACAGCGCGTTTATGCTCACCAAGGAAGAAATTTTAAGCGTGATGGATCCCATCCACTTCGTGGGCAGAGCGCCAAAACAGGTGGACGAGTTTTTAGAAAACTGCGTCAAGCCGGTTTTGGAAGAAAACAAGGCGATCCTCGGCGAGCAAGCCGATTTAAAAGTATAGTGACTCATTCCTGAAAGGAGCGTACCCATGGCTGACAAAATTCAAATGAAAACCCCCTTAGTGGAGATGGACGGCGACGAGATGACGAGAGTCATCTGGAAGATGATTAAGGACATCCTGCTGATCCCCTACATTGATCTGAAAACCGAGTATTACGACCTCGGTATCGAAAAGCGGGACGAGACCAACGACCAAATCACCATTGATTCGGCGGCTGCCACCAAAAAATACGGCGTCGCGGTCAAATGCGCCACCATCACCCCCAACGCCGCCCGTATCGAAGAATACCACCTCAAAGAGATGTGGAAATCCCCCAACGCCACCATCCGGGCTTACTTAGACGGCACCGTGTTCCGGGCGCCCATTTTGGCCGCCGGCATTCCCGCTTACCTGACCTCCTGGAAAAAGCCCATTGTCATCGCCCGTCATGCTTACGGCGACATCTATAAGAACACCGAATTAAGAGTCCCCGCCGGTTCCAAAGCGGAAATCGTTTTGACCGACAAAGACGGCAACGAAACCAGAGCGCTCATTCATGACTTTAAGGGCGAAGGCATCGTCCAGGGCATTCACAACCTGAGAAGCTCCATCGAAAGCTTCGCCAGAGCATGCATGAATTACGCCTTAGACGCCAAGCAGGACCTTTGGTTCGGCACCAAAGACACCATCTCCAAATCCTACGACCATTATTTTAAAGACATCTTTCAGGAAATTTACGATACCGAATACAAAGAGCGTTTCGAAGCCATTGGCAAAGAGTATTTTTATACCCTTATCGACGATGTCGTCGCCAGAGTGGTCAGAAGCGAGGGCGGCTTCGTCTGGGCATGCAAAAACTACGACGGCGATGTGATGAGCGATATGCTGGCTACCGCGTTCGGAAGCTTAGCAATGATGACTTCGGTTTTGGTCTCCCCTGACGGAATCTACGAATACGAAGCGGCTCATGGTACGGTACAGCGCCATTATTACAAGCACCTCAAGGGCGAAAAGACTTCCACCAACTCGGTGGCCACCATCTTCGCATGGTCCGGCGCTTTGCGGAAACGTGGCGAATTAGACGCCCTTCCCGAACTGTCCGCTTTTGCTGACAAACTGGAGAAGGCATGTCTGGATACCATCGCCGACGGCGTGATGACGGGAGATTTATACGCTTTGTCCACTTTGGAGAACAAAACCTCTGTCACCACAGAAGAATTCCTCTACGCCATCAACGATCATTTGAAAGCGCTGCTTTAAAAAAGACTCGGGGATCCCCCGGGAAAGGAAGAAGGAAAATATGGCAAAAACCAAAAATGTTTCAATTTCCGTTATCCGGCGGCTTCCCCGCTATTACCGCTTTCTCAAAGAGCTTTCTGACTCCGGGATGGTGCGGATCTCCTCCGCGGACCTCTCCAAACGCATGGGGCTTACCGCCTCCCAGATTCGGCAGGATCTAAACTGTTTCGGAGGCTTTGGCCAGCAAGGCTACGGCTACAACATCAAGGTACTTTACGAGGAAATCGGAAAGATTCTGGGGCTGGGTACGCCGCGAAAAGCGATTTTGCTTGGAGCCGGGAATTTAGGAAAAGCCGTTTGCCACCATATGGATTTCGCGTCCAGAGGGTTTGAGATGGTGGGGGTTTTTGACGTCAACCCGGATATCGTCGGAGAGACGGTCAACGGAATCACCGTCTCCCATATCTCCACCCTGCCCACCCTTTGTAATCTCTACCACCCGGACATCGCCATTCTTTGTATCCCAAAGGAAGCGGCGATCGAGCTTTCCAAAACGTTAGTCTCCGCGGGGATCAAAGGCTTTTGGAATTTCAGCCATTACGATCTGGCGCTGGACTACGATCATGTGGCGGTAGAAAACGTTCATTTAGGCGATAGTCTTTCTACCCTTTGCTACAAGGTCACCTCTTTGGAAAAAGAGCAGGAAGAAAAAGAAGCGAATAAATAACAAAAGCCCCGACCGATTCGGGGCTTTTTCCGTTTCGTTCGGAAATCCACACACCATATGGAGGGAAATCATATGAAAGAATTAGATACCGTCGAAGTCATTGTGGAAAAAGAATGCTATGCAAAAGAAGGCGTCCATAAAGGGATGCAGGGATGGATTTG
>CALXGT010000006.1 GCA_944387915.1 uncultured Clostridia bacterium | reverse complement strand
TACTCTGTCACAGGCACTTATGACGGAACGGAAACGCTGGATAAGAAAATGGAGCGCATTATGGCTGAAAAGTTTACAGAAAAGTTGGAGGATAGCGAATGACAAATTCACAGACTCTTGGTACAATAGAAGCAACCAATCCTGTACTGACAGTTGCCCCTTTGAAGGATGAAACAGAAATGTTACGGGCAACTGACAAAATCACCGCACTCTATTGTCGCCTTTCCGTAGAGGATATGAATAAAAACGGCGGCAAAGAAGATGAATCGAACTCCATACAGAATCAAAAAATGATCCTGCTCCAGTACGCTAAAGAGAATCGCTTTCCTAACCCTACCTTTTTCGTGGATGATGGGTACAGCGGCACAAACTATGACCGCCCCGGCTTCCAAGCCATGCTTGCGGAGATCGAAGCGGGACGGGTGGCAGTCTGCTGCACGAAAGACCTATCACGGCTGGGACGAAATTCCTCGCTGACCGGGCTTTATATCAACTTCACTTTTCCGAAATACAATGTGCGATATATTGCCATCAACGACCACTTTGACACCATCGACCCCAACAGCACAGACAGCGATATTGCCGGTATCAAAAACTGGTTTAACGAATTTTTCGCTAAAGATACGAGCCGCAAAATCCGGGCTGTGCAGAAAGCAAAGGGTGAGCGTGGCGTACCGCTGACGGTTAATGTGCCGTTTGGGTACATTAAAGACCCAGAGGACAAAACCAAGTGGATCGTGGACGAAGCAGCGGCTATGGTAGTGAGGCGGATCTTCAAGCTGTGCATGGAGGGCCGGGGACCGATGCAGATCGCAAAGCTCTTGCAGGAGGAAAAGGTGCTGAATCCTACCGCATGCAAGCGCAGGGCGGGCATCAAAACCCCAAGCCCCGAACCCGATGATCCCTACCATTGGAACATCAACACCGTTGTCCACATTCTGGAACGGCGGGAGTACACAGGCTGTACGGTCAATTTCAAGACCTACACCAATTCCATTTGGGACAAGAAGCAGCGGGAAACGCCCCTTGACAAACAGGCGGTTTTCTACAGCACCCATCCGGCGATCATCGAGCAAGAAGTCTTTGACAAGGTGCAGGAGATCCGGCAGCAGCGTCACCGCAGAACGAAAACGGGCAAGAGCAGCCTGTTCTCCGGCATGGTCTACTGTGCTGATTGCGGAGCGAAAATGCGGTACTGCACCACCAATTACTTTGAGAAGCGGCAGGATCACTTTGTATGCGCCAACTACCGAAGTAACACAGGAAGCTGTTCGGCACACTTTATCCGAGCCGTTGTTTTGGAAGATTTGGTCTGGATGCACATGAAAGCGGTCATCTACTATGTGACACGGTATGAGAAGCATTTCCGGGCAGTTATGGAACACAAGCTCCTGCTGTCCAGCGAGGAAAAAATCTGCGCAAGCGTCAAGCGTCTGGAACAGGCGCAGCGGCGCATGGGGGAGCTTGACCGCCTGTTTATCCGTATCTATGAGGACAATGTGGCGGGACGCATCAACGATGAACGATTTTCCATGATGAGCAGAAGCTACGAAACCGAGCAGGAACAGCTTAAATTGGAAATCCAGACCTTGCAGCAGGATATTGAAGTACAGGAACGACAGATTGAAAACTTGGAGCAGTTTATCCAGAGGGTACACAAATACAAGGATTTGGACGAACTTACGCCCTATGCTCTGCGTGAACTTGTCAAGGGAGTTTATATCGAAGCCCCCGACAAGAGCAGCGGCAAACGGCGGCAGAACATCCGCATTTCCTATGACCTTGTGGGCTTTATCCCGCTGAATGAACTGATGAAAGAGGAAACGGCATGACCGAAGCCATGCCGTTCCTATAAAAATACGATATTACTTTCTTACGACCCCCGACCTTTTACGCAAGAGGATTTTTTCATTCAAATTCCGTCTTCTTCCGCCATCAATGGGAGCCGCACTGTAAACGTAGTGCCCTTTCCCAATTCGGACGCCACCTCAATGGTTCCGTTATGCTCCGTCACTACCGATTTCGCGATAAAAAGGCCCAAACCATCCCCGAGCTGTCGGCGGGTAAAGAACCGATCAAAAATATAAGGCAAATCCTCTTTGGAAATACCGGCGCCGGTATCCTTCACCGAAAGCACGCCCCAACCCTCTTCCGCTTTTAATCCCAATTCAATGGTCCCCCCTTCAGTGGTAAAGCTTACCGCGTTATAGACCAAGTTTTGAAGTACGCTTTTCAGCTTTTGTTGATCCCCCCGCACCATCAAACGGGATATTTTCGGCAGAGAAAGGGAAAATAAAAGGCCGTTTACTTCCATATCCGGTTGGTTTTCCTCAAAAAATTCCGAAACCAACCGACGCAAATCGAGGGGCTCCAAAACGGACGGCGTCCAATCCGTATAGGTAAATTCGTGAAGAAGTTCTAACTGCTTTCGGATCTCCCCCGTTTTTTTCCGGATCACATCCAGGTACTGCCTGGATTCCTCATCCAAATGATCTCCGTCCATCTCCACAAGCCTGGTAAAGGTGGTAATCGAGGTAAGAGGCGTTTTCAGATCGTGGGCAAATCCGGAAAGGAGCATTCTGCGCTCCTCTAAAAGCTTAGTCAAAGACGCCGTTTTCTGGTCCACTTCCTCCTGCAAATGGGTATTGAGTCTTCGGTTTTCCCGGATGATCTCTATATTCCTTATAACCATCCGCACCGTAAAACAGAGGATCAAGCCATAGGTCCCCCATTCCTCAAACCACCCAAACCGCGCCGGCTCATAATGTCCAAGGCAAAACGCATGGGAAAAAAGAGAGACTGCATAAAACAAAAGTCCCGCCAACAACAACGAAAGCCGTGTGGTTTTACGCACCCAAATGGAAAAACACAAAAGTCCCGTCATCGTCACCGCGACGCTCACCTTGTACCAATACAAAATTTGCCCGTAGATCGGCGCAAATTGGGGGAGAAAGCGCATAATCGCCCCGGGGAACAACAGGCTGACCACAAGAAAGCCAAGCGAGATCCCGGTCAATATCCGAAAAAGGAGAGAGTCCTTTTTTAAGCAGATCAACGCGGTAGTCCGAACGATGCAAAACAGTCCTAACGCCGCCATAAAATCCTCAAGCAGGTAAAAAAGCTGGGAAAGAGGAAGCCCCAGCGCATGGACGAACGGGTAGCAAAGACGCAAGGCAAAAGAAAGCGCCAAAATCCCGAGCCAAAAATTCTCTCCGGAAACGCGGCTTTTTTTGCTTCCAAACCACACAGCGGATGCGAACACCGCCAACGCCAAAGAGGTAAACGCCAAAAATCCGTAAAACAGCATACGGTATGTAACAAGGCGGCTGATGGCTTCGCTGCTGCCTATCGCCGGCGGATAGGTTACGCCGGAATAATAGTGGGTGTAGTTGGCGGTTTGGATCAAAAGCTCGGTTTCTCCATTGACCCGAATAGGGAAAATAAGGTCTTTGACCTCGGGCTCATAAGGAGATATGGAACCGGTGGACGCCGCTAACTTTCCGTTCAAATATACTTTGCATGCGCAAAAGACTTCCGGGAGCAAAACACAATATTCCCCTTCCCCATCCAACACCAGCCGGTAAGTCCCTGTACCGTAAGGAGATTTGTCGGCGTGAAAGGAAGAAAAGCTAAAGTACTGGCCGATGTACAAAGGAACTGTGCGAAGCGGCGTATCTTTAGGATCTATGAGTTGATCGGGATAAAATTCCCATCCTTCCACCAGCCAAACCACATCCCGCTTTGCGTATTCTTCCTCGCCAAATGACCGGGAAAGCAACGTCACTCCCTCTTGAGATACATAAGATCTTATGATATACTTATTATCGTATCGGTACAGCAAAAGGAAAAATCCCGCGGCGACGGCGCAAACCAAAGCGAGGAGTATCCCCACGTGAAGCAGCTTTTTTCCCATGTTCTCACCTCTTTTGTATAAGGAGCCTTTATGTTAAACGGTAAACGAAATCTATTTTTCCCTGTTATTATAACAGGATTTTTCGCCCTTTTCCTTATATTTCTTTTATTTTTCCCTTCTGCCGCGTATGGAGAAGAACAAACCGATCCAGAGGAAACGGTAAATGTAAATAAAGCCGCCACCTTTGAGGAATTAACGACCTGGCTGGACCAGAACATGAGTACCGGCGGCGTTATCTCCCTCACCCAGGATATCACCGTACCCGCGGATGCGTCCTACACTTATGTCAATGGGCGATATCAAAAGGAGATTACCATTCTCACAGGCGGCCACACCATCTACGTGGAAGGGTATCTGGATTTATGGCCTCTTCTCACCATACAGGGTGACCACCGGGAAAAAGAGATGTTTCATATACTTCCCGGAGGGGAACTGTGGCTGGCAGGGATTTCCATTGACGCCGGAGAAGGAAATACCGCCATTGTACAGGACGAGGGTTCTTTTTTGGTGTACGGAAATATCGAAAATTCCGGTATGCCCGCTTTTTCCTGCGTCGGAAATATTCTTTCGCCCGAAACCACAACCGCCGCTGCCAACTGGAAATATAATTACGATACCATCCCTATTGTAACGGTCCCGGTGGGGACGGATTTTTCCGAAGCTCTGCTTCCCGACGCTGTTTCTGCCCGTGTGAACCCAAATCACGGTGAAAGTGAGGAAGAAATCCCCGTAGTTTGGGACGAATCCACCTTCCCCACCGAAGAAAAGCGAACGCTGATCGAAGGACGTTTTTCCGAAGAATACGCTCAATACGAAGATTACGCGCCCAAATGCCTGGTCATATGGGAATCGGACACCGCGCCTTACTTCCTGACCGCCTATCTGCAAGTGCTTTCCACACAGTACACCGACGTATACCTGTACGCCGAAACGCCTTTGGAAGGAGAAATTCGCATCGAGGCCTCCGACGACGGGGAAAACTGGAAAGAAATCGTCGGCACCGAAGGATACGAATCGGTAAACGGAACACAAGGGGAACTTCTCTTTTGGCATCTCTACTATTTCCAGGACGATCCCGCGGTCAGTCTTCCCAAGTATTACTGTCTCGCTCAAACGACAAATGACGGGACTGTGGTGTATTCCGATATTTTACAGCTCAGCACCGAGTATATCTTTATCGGGTCGGATATCGAAGGCGGCCGAGGCGGTGAAACCAGCCCCAATGAAGGGGAAAACCAACTTCCTTCCTTCGGAAGCGGCGCCCCATCCGACGAAAATGAACCGGAGCTTTCTGACCCGGAGCAAAATGACGACGCAGACCCCATCTGGTGGCCGGACCATGGTTATTCGGAAATTCGCCCCCAGAATCCGGATCCTACCGACCCCAGCTCCACCGAATCGGGCTCTACCGAACCGGGTTCTACCGAACCGGGCTTGGTTTACGAGGAATCTTTCTCCAAGGAGGATACGACTTTCCAAAATCCCTCTTCCTCCGCGATAGAAAGCGATTCGACCTACAAGGATTTTCCCGTGGAAGAATCCGTCTCTTCTTCCTCAACATGGAGCCAATCCACGGAAACGTCTTCTTCCTCGCCCGAAGGGGAAAACGTAGACGATCATACGCCCGACAGGACCTCTTCCGAGGCGGATGTTTCGAAAGACGAAGTCCCGTCTTCCCATGTTTCATCGGATGCGTCCTCTTCTCTTCAGAAAGAAGAAACCGTAACGGCGGATGTTTCCGGAAACGAGCGAAGCGACGGCGAAGACTCCGCCCACACTCCAATAGCGCAGCCCCTTCAAATCCTCTTAGGCATTGGCATCCTTGTACTTATCCTGGGAGGATCGGTTACGCTGGCGATGATTCAAAAGAAAAAGTAAACATAATCCGAAACGCCGGTCTCTTTTACGAGACTGGCGTTTTTTTATTCCTTTTCTTCCCAAACAAAACAGTATCCTTTTCGGGAAACAGTGCGAATATATTGTTCTCCGCCGCAAAGAGCCGAAAGCTTTTGTCGAACAGTCGCCACCGCGACCTGTAAATTGTGGCGGCTTTTCATCATCGGTTCTTTCCAAACCTGATCGTAAAGCTGTTCATAGGAAAACACCTTTCCGGAATTTTGAGCCAAGAAAAAGACAATATCAAATTGGAGCGCCGAAAAATCCCCTTCTTTCCCGTCATAGGCAATAATTCTCCGATCCGGATCAATGGTTAATTTTCCAAACTGCAACGGCTCAAGAAAGAAAACATCCTCATTTTTTCGAATCCGGGCAAGAATTCGAAGCTCCAACTCCAAAATATCATAGGGTTTGGCAAGAAAATCATCCCCGCCCGAACGAAAACTTGCGATTCGGTTTTCCGTATCGGAAAACCCGGAAAGGAAAATGACCGGCGTCCCGCTGCTTTTGCGAAGCTTTTGGCAAATTTCAAACCCGTTCATATCCGGCATATCGATGTCCAGGATGATACAGTCAAACCGGGTGGATTCTAAAAGGGAAACGGCCTTTTTCGGAACGTCACAGCAAAATACCTCGTAATCCCGCCGGGAAAAATACAATCGATTGCTCTCCAAAAAATCCGCGTCGTCATCCACAAATAACAACCGCTTCATCCAGCCCACCTCCTATCATATCAAAAGCTACTTTATTGTAACATTTTTAACTTGGCGTGAAAAGAAAAAATTTTCAGAAAAATCAGGGAATCGTCAATTTCATATAAATTTTTTCTTTCAGAGGAAGCAGTAAAAAGAAAAAAGTCAAGGAGCCGTCAATTTGATTAAAATTTATATATTTCTAAGTAAAAATATGGTAAAATTCATATATAATTTTTGCAGCTACAATACCCGGCCTGTTCGAAAGGTCATCGTGAGGAGGTATTTTATGGAAGCGACACAAAGCAAGCCAAAATACAAAAATAAGGCTGTGGAAAAATGGATAACGGCCGTGGGCGGTGTATTATGCGCCTTATTGGGCGCGGTATTGCTCTGCAACCTGATATTGATTATCCAAGGAGCGCTTTCTCCGGAAAGGCCGCCGTCTGTTCTCGGGGTGACCCCCATGGTCGTTTTATCCGGCTCTATGAGCGGCGAACAAGACGGTCATCTGGAAACAGGGGATTTGGTCCTTGTGAAAAAAACGGATCCCGACGCGTTAAAGGTGGGAGACGTGATTGCTTATATGAGCGGAAATTCTACAATTACCCACCGAATTACGGCCATCGAAACCGCCGAAGACGGAAGCCTTCTGTTTACCACCAAAGGCGACGTCAACAACGCGCCGGATATAAAGCCGGTATCGGAAAGCGAGCTTGTCGGTCTTTCCTGGATACGGATTCCAAAGCTCGGGGATTTTGCTTTATTTTTGCAGCAGCCTTTGGGTATATTCCTTTTTATCGGCGTCCCTCTCTTTTCGTTTCTTGCTTATGATAGCATCCGTCGCCGACGGCACGCCACGAAAGAAACGCAAAGAGCACAGCAGATGGAAGCGGAGCTTACCCGGCTACGTTCTATAACCAAAGAAGGCGACCTTCCTTCTTCCGACTCCGATTCTCTGCCGGAAAAATAATTTGGTATATCCATGCGAGAAAGGCGGCCACGCGCCGAACATTGCGGGAATATAGATGGGCGCCAACCCGTTAGGGCGGGCAACCATCCCAAAACAGGACGAACTGTTCGTCCCAATTATTTCAATAATAAGGAGGCTTATTCAAATGAAGAAAAGCAGCAAACTGATAAGAGCAAGCGGGATTCTGTTCGTTCTCACACTGATTACTTCCTGCTTTGTCGGCGGGACGTTCGCAAAATATATTACCGTTGGAGAAGGCAACGACTCCGCCCGCGTAGCCAAATGGGGCGTGGAAGTGGCCGTCACCGGAGACGGCTTCCATACCACGTATGAAAAAGATGATGATAGTTCCACCATACAGACCAATACCGTCATTTCCGCCGATAAGGTTCTGGCTCCCGGTACGGAAGGCACCTTCGGCGGTGTTTCCATCACCGGCACCCCGGAGGTGGCTGTGAAAATCGAAGCCACCGCTGACGTTACTCTCTCCGGCTGGAATGTGTCTTACGATAACAAATTCTACTGTCCATTGATCTTTACCATTGGCAATACCACCATCAACGGTCTGGATTATTCCACCGCCACCGCCGGAGGAGATGACAGTTTCGAATCCGACATTAAGGAAGCGATTGAACAGGCTACCAGTCGGGAAGTGGAAGCCGGTACGGATTTGAGCGCCATTGGAAATTCCATCACTTACAGCTGGGAATGGCCGTTTGAAGGTGCTACAGGCAATACGCACAACCAGTCCGATGAATTGGATACCCTATTAGGTAATAACGCGGCGGCAGGCACTAATGTTCCTACCATCAGTATCGACGTTACCACCACCGTCACCCAGATCGACTAATTTTCTTTTCCTACATAACGTAAACCCAAAGCGGGACTGCCCCGGCCATGTGGCTGGTTGGGGTCTCCTGCGAATCGGCTTTTTGTTTTATCTCTGCGTCCCACCAAAAGCGGGGCGCAGATACAAGGCAAAAGAACAAAACCAAGGAGTATAGGAGGTAGGAAATCAGCATGGATGCGCTATTCAAAAAGAAAGGCTGGCTGCTGCCGGTCACATGGATCTTGTTTTTACTGGCATTGATCGTGTTTCCGTTCGCCGCAAAACAAGCGTATGCCGATAACAGAGAGTCGCCCAGCCACACCCTCACATATACCACCGGAAATCTTGTCTGGGATCGCGCCACAGACGTGGACGCGCAGACAGGCGCGGCAGAACTAAATTTGTTTAGCAGCACCTACCAAAGCGTGGAAGCGGATAACGGAGATAAAATAATTGCTCCCGGTACCGAAGGGAAAAATATCGTCAGATTGAAAAACAACGCCAATCACTCGATTTCGTATATCGCGGTTTTGTATCGGGTCAAAAAAGAGGATACCTTACCGGTGCAGCCTACTTTAGAAGAGGATACAGCCTTTACCGATACGGAGGACTTTCCTCTGCCTGCGGGAGTGACAAAAGATCAGGTAGTGCGCGCAATCACAGGAACGGTGGGTGCAGCGCAGACACAGGATTTCGACGTTACCTGGCTTTGGAAATACGACGAAAGCGATGAACGGGACCAACTGGATACAGCCCTCGGAAATAAAGCGGCGTGGGATACGGCGGATGATGTGACCGCGGGTCTGTACATCGTTGTGGTAGATGATTTTACCCCAAACCCCGGCTTTAAACCGGTTAATCCCAGCGACATCGACTACCTGGACGATCCCGGCGACTCTAACCACCCGGACGGTCCTGGCGACATCAATAACCCGGAGGGTCCCGGCGATTCTAACGACCCGGACCGTCCGAACGATTCTTATACCTATCCCCAGGTCCCACAAACAGGAGATTCCAATAATCTGTCTTTATATCTTGCTTTGATGGGCGTCAGCGGCGTTCTTTTGCTAATCATCTTACTGAAACGATGGAAGGAAAAACGATGCCAAAAAGGGTAATGTATGCCGGAAAAGCCGTTCAAATTGGGGTAACGCTCTTGCTCGCCTTTCTGCTGATATGCAATTTGTATCTCATTTTTATGGAGCATTTTATCGGAAAAAAATCTCCCACTATCTTTGGATTCTCCGTTGCCGTAGTTGCTTCGGGCAGCATGGAGCCGGCTCTTTCCGTGGATGATCTGATTTTCAATCGCGCCCAGGAAAGCTATGAAGAAGGCGATATCATCACCTTTCAAAACGGCGACAGCCTAATAACCCACCGGATCCTTTCTGTAACGGATCATGGGTATGTGACGCAAGGCGACGCCAACAACGCCGCCGATCCGGATGTGGTGCCCAAACATGCTGTAGTTGGCCGTGTAGTATGGGAAATTCCCCATATCGGAAGCGTGCTTGCTTTCTTAAAGACCCCTTTGGGTATGGTTATTTTCATTATCTTGGGCCTATGTATCATCGAACTCCCCTTCTTCTTTCAAAGACGGAGGGAACAAACAGATGGGGAGGAATTATAAAAATGAAAAGCATAAAACATTCCCAAAACGAAAAAAGAAAACCGGTTCTTCCGCTTCGTGCGTATCTGGGGTATCTGCTGATATGCACACTCCTTTTGACCGGCGTGAGCTTCGCAAGATTTGTCACCGCATCATCAAATGCAGACAGTGCCCGCGTAGCGGCAGGCGTGGTGACGGTGGGTTATGATGACAATACCCATATGGATCTGATACGTCCATGGGACGATGGTACGCTGACCGAAGAGTTTACTTTCAGCGTATCAAATGGCGCTTCCGAAGTGGCTATCCGGTACGATGTAGTGGTGAAATTGAGTCAACCGTTGGGAACCGGGGTGACGATGACACTGGATGGTCAGCCTATCACTGCGGTAGCTGACAACACGTACACATTTTCCAATGTGGGAACGTTTGAAGCGGGTGTGAGCGAGACCAATACGCACACCCTGTCATTTTCGGGAGATTTTATGACGATTCCTTCCGGAACGGATGATACATATGATATTCAAATATCAATCTATTCACAGCAAATCGACTAAAGGAGGGAAAGAAAATGAAAAATATCATCTCACAGGTACGTTTTCGGGTTCTTCTTCCACTCCTTTTTACGGCAACCTTGCTCACCATCCCATTGGCAATGACAAAAAGCAAATATGTATGGGAGAATACCATAGAGGTCCAACTTAACGTCGTTTCCCCGGAATTGTCCATTACGGGTCTCTTTTCATCGCTTCCCGGTCTAACGATTTCGTCGGATGGAAGCGAAATTCATATGGAACCAACGGCAACCCCCGGCCAATGGATTTTGTCTCCTGCGGAAGGATGCGCTTTGCCTGAAACCATCCAAATCCAAATTGACGAACACCGTTATTTTCTGTCTACGGACGGCTCCCAAAATACCGACGCGCTTTCCTTTTCTCCTGTAACAGGTTTGCTGACCGTTTCCGAAGAGCTGTGGAATGAGGGCTCTCTGATTACGGCGGTGGGGATCGCTCCTCAAGCGTCTTCGACGGATCCCAACCCGAAGCCCGATACCGAAACGGAAAACGACGAGCCGCCTACGGATCCCAACGCGAAGCCCGATACCGAAGCGGAAAACGACGAGCCGCCCACGGATCCCAACCCGAAGCCTAATACCGAAACGGAAAGTGATGAGCCGCCCACGGATCCCAACCCGAAGGCAGAACCGTAAAGCTTTCCAAAGCGCCAGTATCAGCGCGCCCCTGTTTTTTACCAAAAACATCCGCAAAAATCCCGCCGGGTAAACCCGACGGGATTTTTTTAGCAAACCTTATTCTTTTCTAAGTCGGTGCAAAGGGCGATCAGCTCTCCAAGCTCCATAGCGCCCTTATCGCCTTCCTCTCTCGAACGAACCGAAACGGTCTTGGCCTCTACCTCTTTATCGCCGATGACCAGCATAAAGGGGATCTTCTGAAGCTGGGCTTCTCTGATCTTGTAGCCGATCTTTTCGTTTCTTCCGTCCATCTCTACCCGGAAGCCTTTATCGGAAAGGGTCTTGACGATCTCTTCGCCCCATTCCTTAGCACGGTCGGTAACGGGAAGGACCCGGATCTGTTCCGGAGAGAGCCAGAAGGGAAGCGCGCCCGCGAAATGCTCGATCAAAATACCGATAAACCGCTCGATGCTTCCGAACACCACTCTGTGGATCATAATGGGACGGTGCTTTTCGCCGTCGGCGCCCACATACTCCAACTCAAACCGCTCGGGGAGCTGGAAGTCCAACTGGATGGTGCCGCACTGCCAGGTACGTCCTAAGCAGTCGGTGAGGTGGAAGTCTAACTTGGGACCGTAGAACGCGCCGTCGCCTTCATTGATCTCGTAGTCGTAGCCCAACTCCACAATGGCGTCCTTCAACGCCTCGGTGGCCATATCCCAGTCTTCGATGGCGCCCATATGATCCTCCGGCATGGTGGAAAGCTCAATATGGTAAGAGAAGCCGAAGGTCTGGTACACCTTATCGATGAGCCGGACGACCCCTTTGATCTCGTCCTTGATCTGCTCCGGCGTCATAAAGATATGGGCGTCGTCCTGGGTAAAGCAGCGCACCCGCATCAAGCCATGGAGCGCGCCGGACAGCTCGTGACGGTGGACCAGGCCAAGTTCGCCCATCCGCAAGGGAAGGTCTTTATAGGAACGCATCTTGGTCTTGTAAACCAACATCCCGCCGGGGCAGTTCATCGGCTTGATGGCGAAATCCTCGTCGTCAATGACGGTGGTGTACATGTTTTCCTTATAATGATCCCAGTGTCCGCTTCTCTCCCAAAGCTTCCGGCTTAGGATCACCGGAGTGGAGATCTCAAGATAACCCGCTTCCTTATGGATCTCCCGCCAGTAGTCGATGAGGCGGTTTTTCAGTACCATACCTTTGGGCAGGAAGAAGGGGAACCCGGGACCTTCGTCCATAATGGCGAACAGCTCCAACTCTTTTCCAAGCTTTCTATGATCCCGCTTTTTCGCTTCTTCGAGCATGGTGAGATACGCCTGAAGCTCGCTGGCTTTGGGGAAAGCGATACCGTATACCCGGCAAAGCTGGGCGTTGTTTGCGTCCCCTCTCCAGTACGCGCCGGTGCAGGAAAGAAGCTTTACCGCCTTTAAGGGGGAAACGTTCATCAGGTGGGGTCCGGCGCAAAGGTCGGTAAACTCGGCCTGACGGTAAAAGCTGATATTTTCGCCCTTATCGGCATGCTCTTTGGCGAGCTCTACTTTATAAGGCTCTTTCTGCTCAGTAAGATAGTCAATCGCCTCTTTCGGAGGAAGCTCAAACCGGGAAAGCTCGATCCCCGATTTAACGATCTTTTTCATCTCTTCCTCAATAGCTTCCAAATCCTCGGTGGTAAAGGGCTTTTCCACATCGAAGTCGTAATAGAAGCCGTTGTCAATAGAAGGACCGATGGTGAGCTTTACATCGGGGAACAGGCGCTTTACCGCCTGCGCCATCACATGAGACGCGGTATGCCAGAACGCTTTCTTTCCGTCGATGTCGTCAAAGGTCAAAATTTCCAGTTCGCAATCCTTGTCCAATACGGTCCGAAGGTCGCAAACCTTTCCGTCGATCTTACATGCGCAGGCGCTTTTAAATAATCCCGCTCCTAAATCTTTTGCTACTTCCGCCGCCGTGATCCCGTCTTGGTACTCTTTTACGGCGCCGCCTTTTAACGTTACTTGCATAAAAACTCCTTTCATAGCCGATCTGCCACAAGTTTTGACGAAGAAAAAAGAAAAGCTTCATCCCATCCCTGGGATGAAGCTATGCTCCACGGTTCCACCCAAATTGCGCAAAGCGCCTCTCCTAAGCCGGTAACGAGGCCAGCCGTCGCGCTTGTCTTCACGCGCACTCCGGGGCGGTACTTCCCTTTTCTTTCCGAAAGCGCTTCCAGCGTTTGCGCCTCTCTCTGGCGGAGGGGGAAAGAGAAACTTCCCTTTCTTCGTTTATAGCGCCATTGTAACACCCCCTTTCCCCTTTGTCAATAGGCGAAAAGGGGAATTTCGGTTGTTTTCGGGGGGAAAATATGGTAAACTGAAAAAAGGAGATGAGGCGCATGAAACAAAAAATAAAACTCTATAATGTGATTTTTCCCTTTTGGCTTCTTGTTTTTCTGCCTTCGATCTGGCTGATCGTACTGCCCGGGAATCTTTTAATCGATTTTCTGGTTTTATTTCTCTTTTGGAGACAGCAACATATAGAAAACAAAAAACCGCTTTTGATGCGTTCGGTGTGGATCGTTTGGATCTTCGGCTTTCTCGCCGACCTTTTAGGGTCCCTCTTTTTGTTTTTGCTTCAGATGCTCCCTTTGGGCGAAGGCTTTCGCGACATTCTCGCAGACGTTTCCTATAACCCTTTCGCCTCTTTTCCCGCTTTTTTGATTGTCCTTTTGGGGATCTTTTTTTCCGCGGCGCTCATCTATCTTCTGAACCGGTTTTTCTCCTTTCGAAAACTTCCGTTATCCGACGAGATGAAAAAGAAGACGGCTCTCGTTTTGGCGGTTTTTACCGCGCCGTACCTTTTCCTTCTCCCAACTTCTCTCTTTTACGGTGGAATGTAAATGAAACAATACGATATTATCATTATTGGCGGCGGCGCGTCGGGACTTGCCGCCGCCATTGCCGCCAAACGAGCGGCGCTATCCTGCGAAATAGCGCTGTTGGAGCGCCAACAGCGGGTAGGTAAAAAGCTTTTAGCCACCGGCAACGGCCGGTGTAACCTGCTCAATCGATTTCCAGCTCCGAACCGGTACCATGGCTCCGGCGTTTCGCTGCTACAAGCGGTCTACCAAACCAAGGATGTACCCGCTTTGCTTTCCTTTCTCGATTCGGTGGGGATCCCCGTGGTGGAAGAGGAAGACGGAAAATGCTACCCTTGCTCCTTACAGGCTTCCTCCGTTTTGGACAACCTTCGCCTGATGGCGGAGCATTTGGGCGTTTTGACCTTTTGCAGCTGGGAAGCGACCCGCTTACAACGGCAAAAGGGTGGATTTGTCGTCTCGTCAAAGGAGGAAACACTCTTTGGGAGACGGGTGATCGTAGCGGCGGGAAACGTCGCGTCCAAGCATTTGGGTGGGACTGATCTGGGGCTGACCCTTTTGCAGCAGATGGGCCACACCATCACCCCCCTTCTTCCCTCCATTGTCCAGCTCAAAACCGGCGGCAACCCCAAAGCCCTTTCCGGCATCAAGATCAACGGAACGGTCTCTCTTCTCTCGTCGGGAAACGTGGTGCAAAGGGAGTACGGCGAGATTTTATTTACCGACTACGGCCTTTCCGGCCCCCCGGTGTTACAGCTTTCCGGCGCCGCTTCCAGGCTGTTATCCCAAAATAAGGAAGGGACCCTTTCCCTGGACCTGTTTTCCAAACAGTCTTTGGAGGAACTGATAGAAATATTAAAAAAGCGAAAAGCTCTTTTTTCCGATTTTCCTTTGGAGCAGTTTTTTAGCGGACTGCTCCACAAAAAGCTGTCGCTTTCGGTAATGAAAAGCGCCGGCCTCTCCCCTCTTTCCCGGAAAGGGGAAACCTTAAACGAACCGGAGCTTTTAAACTTAGCGAAAACCGCCAAAGCCTTTTCTTTCCCCCTGACCGGCACCAACGGCTTTGTCAACGCCCAGGTCACCGCGGGAGGCGCTTTGGGGAACGAGTTTTCGAAAACCACCCTGGAATCCAAAAAGGCCAAGGGGTTATTTGCCTGCGGCGAAGTGCTGGATGTGGACGGAGACTGCGGCGGATTCAATTTGACATGGGCATGGGCGTCGGGGCTGACCGCCGGAGAAGCCGCCGCCCACAGTATTTTGGAGGGATCCTATGACCGTCGTACTTCCCGATGAAGTGATCGAAATTCTATCCCGCTTCCACCAAAAGGGGTTTGAAGCCTACGCGGTGGGAGGCTGTATCCGGGATCTTTTGCTGGGAGAATCCCCAAAAGACTGGGACATTACCACATCGGCGCTGCCCGAGGAAACCATCTCCGTCTTCTCCGGGGAAAAAACCATTCCTACCGGCATTGCTCATGGCACCGTTACCCTGATTTGGAAGGATGTTCCTTACGAGATCACCACCTTTCGCACCGACGGGACCTATTCCGACCACCGGCGGCCGGATTCGGTTTCCTTCGCCCGCTCCTTAGAAGAGGATATTGCCCGCCGGGATTTTACCGTCAACGGACTTGCGGCGGGCGCCGACGGAACGGTAATCGATTTTTTTGGTGGTGTGGATGATCTGAAAAAAAAGACGATCCGCGCCATCGGCGATCCCCATCGCCGGTTTTCCGAGGATGCTCTTCGGATCCTTCGGGCGCTTCGCTTTTCCTCCTCCCTTTCTTTTTCTATCGAGCCTGCTACCGAGAAAGCCCTTTTTGACTGCACCTCCCTTTTGACCTATGTGGCCAAGGAACGGGTGTTTGCGGAACTGAAAAAGCTGTTATTGGGGGACAACGTCAAGGACGTTCTTTTGCGTTACCCTTCCATTTTGGGATTTTTGATCCCGGAATTAAAGCCATCTTTTTCCTTTCCCCAGCATACCCCCTACCATCTTTACGATGTATATACCCATACCGCCTATGCGGTGGAGGCGGGAGAAAAAAACGCGGTGATCCGGTTAGCGCTGCTGCTTCACGACACGGGAAAGCCCGCCTGCTTTGCTCCCGACAAGAACGGCGTCGCCCATTTTCCCGGCCACCCCGCCGAAAGCGCGAAAATGGCGAAACGGGCACTGTGGCGGCTCAAAGCCGACCATAAAACCCTATCCAAAGTGTCTCTCCTCATCGAAAACCACGACGCTTCCATCCGCCCCGAAAAAACGAGCGTCAAACGGTGGCTCTCAAAACTGGGAGCAGAGGACTTCTTTTCCCTGTTGGCTGTCAAGCGGGCGGACCAGCTCGCCAAAAACAACCAAAGCTCCAAACGGGGAGAGGAGCTAAGGAAAATCGAAGCCATCGCCAAAGAGGTGTTATCCTCGAACGACTGTCTGTCGGTAAAAGAGCTGGCGGTCAAGGGGGAAGACCTCAAAGCTTTGGGATTTTCGGGAAAAGAGATCGGAGATACCCTCTCTTATTTACTGGATCTGGTTTTGTCCGGCGAAAAAAACGAAAAGGATCTCCTTTTGGAGAAAGCGAAAAAGCAAAGGCGTTAACTGCCTTTGCTTTCTTTTTCCTCTTTCCATATTCGATTGTTTTCTATCAGCTCTTCTACCGTCACCGGCTGGTATCCGTTGATCTCGACGCTCACGTTCAAAGCAAAGGACATCTGGGAAAGCAGCGGCCAGTAGACGTCCTTTTTGTTGTTATGGATGTGCCCATATAATAAAAGGCTTTTCTCCCCCGGCTCCCGCCAGGTCATCAAAGGATAGTGGCAAAGGGTAAGCCGCCTTCCTCCGCTTTTGATCTGCGCCATCAGAGAGACGGTCTCGAAATACCGGGAAAGGGGAATTTTTTTGATCCAATTGGGATCGTGATTGCCCAAAACAAGATGTTTTTTTCCTTTGAGCGCCGATAAGATCTCTTCGATGGGGCTTTTCGAAGTAAAAAAGAGATCCCCCAAAATGTAGACGGTATCCTCGCTATTTACCCTTTGGTTCCAGTTTCGGATCAGCGCCCGATCCATCTCGTCGACGCTTAAAAAAGGGCGGCCGCAGTGGCGAATGATATTTTGGTGCCCGAAATGCAGGTCGCTGGTAAAATAATCCATACTACTCTCCTTTTTTGTCCCATAAAGGAATGATCTGCTCATAAAGGCAGACATATTTGTCCCCGAGTACCCGGTTTTGATGGTAGTGCCCGAAAAACCAGTATTGGAAACGGCAGTCCATGGAAACCTTTTCCAAAAAGGAGGTCAATACATCCGGCCGGCAGTCCTCTTGGGGCAAAAGCTGTTTGACGATCCAATAGGGCGCGCAGTGGCTAAAGATATAATCCACTTCCCAATTCACCTTCTCTAAGCTTTCGATGCCATGCGCCATCTCTTCGTCGGTAGGAAGCTCCTCTTTCCACCATGACCGGTTCAAGATCCGGTAACGTCGTTTCCCCTGGCGGTCGAGCCGGGCCTTCTTCTTTTTAAAATCCGGGTCTTTTGGATCTAAGATCCCGTCTTGGATATCGTGAGACGCGGCGCCGCCGAAGGTAAAAAACCGCTTGCCCTCGATCTCATAGACCTCCCCCCGCATCAAATGGATTACCGACGGGCGGATCTTATGGACCTTGCCGCCGAACTGTTCCTCCATAGGAAGCGCGTTCAAAAGGGCATGGTTTTCATGATTTCCGTCGACGAAAAGGGTGGTAAACGGCTTTTCCTCAAGCCAGTTTAGCCAGTAATCCTGCTCCTTGCTCGGAAGCCAAAACCCAAAATCCCCGCAGATAATCACTTTGTCCTCCTTGGTCATCTCCCGCTGTTCCGGAAAATTTTCGGTGGTAAACCGGGTGTAATCCCCGTGGGTATCGCCGGTAATGTAGATCATAAAACGCCTCCTTTTCTACTCCCTTTCCGTAAAAAACGTTTTTCCCTTTTCTTTTTCGCAAAAACGCAAAAAAGGCCGCCTTGGCAGCCTTTTTACTCCTGTTCAAAAATCATATCGATCCCTTTTTGAATCGTCTCTCCGCTAATGGCGGTTTGGGCATAAGCGGCGACATATCCTTCCTCATCGATAAAAAAGGTCATGGGGATCCCGTACACACCGTAGGCCGTCGATCCTTCCCCTTTGGTATCATAATAGACGGGAAAGGTATATCCTTCCTCTTGGATAAACTCTTTTGCGGTGTCCACTGTTTCCCTGCCACCGGTCACATTGACCATCAAAAAATGGATATCCTCTTGATACTCGTTATAGTACGAATCGAAATCCGGCATTTCGCTTTGACACGGTCCGCACCAGCTGGCCCAAAAATTGAGTATCACCGGTTTGCCCCGAAAATCCGAAAGGGAGACCTCGTTTCCTTCTCCGTCCACGACGGTAAAATCCGGCGCCTCCATCCGCTCTTCGGAAGCGTCGCTTTGATTTTGCGAAGAGGAACCGCCGAGAGGGTCCACCGCCGCCTGTTTGGAAAATACCGCGTACAGAGCCCCCGCTCCTACCAACACGGCGGCAAACACGACCAAAAGTACCAGTAATCCTTTTTTCTCTTTCATATTGTCTCCTTAACTCAACGCCGTCAGTAAACGGCCAAACAGTCCCGTCGCCATCAAAATTCCCATCGCCACTAAAAATCCGCCGCAGATCCGATTGATGATGGCATAATGGGAACGGATCCAGGAAAACGCGGTACGAAGCCGGTCAATCAGCAAGGCGCTCAGTAAAAATGGTACGCCAAGCCCCAACGAATAGGTAAATAACATCAGCATCCCTTCCAGCACATGACCCCTCTGAGAGGCGAGCATTAGCGCCGAGCCTAAAAACGCGCCGACGCAGGGCGTCCATCCCACCGAAAACACCAGTCCGAACAGAAACGCGGAGAAAAATCCAAGGCTATGTGTGTCGAGTTTTCGGGAAACGCCCCGGAAAACAGAAAGCTGGAACACCCCTAAAAAGGAAAGGCCAAAGAAAATCACCACCAAACCGGAAACGATGTTCACCCAAAGCTGGTACCGGCGCAGAAAGCTTCCAAACGTCCCCGCCAGCGCCCCTAACAGCATAAACACCACGGTAAATCCCAAAACGAACCCCAAGGTATTTTTCAGCGTTGTAGAAAGTTTCCGCTCCCCGCCCCCGGCAAAATAGGTGAGATACAAAGGAAGCATAGGCAAAAGGCAAGGGGAGATAAAGGTAACTACTCCCTCCAGAAAGGACACGAGATACTGCATACTACTCCTCCGTCAAATATTGTTCCGCACAGTACGCGGCGACCGCTCCGTCAGAAACGGCAGTGACGATCTGGCGAAAAGGCTTCTCCCGCACATCCCCCGCCGAGAATACCCCGGGAAGATTGGTTTTGGTATCCTCCCCGGCGAGGATATACCCTTCCTCGCTGAGGGCAAGCTGATCTTGGAACAATTTCGTCTGGGGCTCTCGCCCAATACTGATAAACACGCCATCCAGCGAAAGGGTCTCGGTGCCCCCGGTTTCTTTGTTTTTTAGGGTGATCCCCGTGAGCTGTTCTTCAAATTGGAACGCTTCCACGGTAGAATTGAGCTTCCATACAATGTTGTCCGCTTTTTTGAGCGCTTCCCGCTCCGTTTTTCCCGCCCGAAGGGTATCTCTTCGATGGATCAAATACACGGTATCGCAAATTCTCGAAAGCAAAAGGGCGTCCGCCGCCGCTGAATTGCCTCCGCCTACCACCGCGACCCGTTTTCCCCGGTAAAACATCCCGTCGCACGCGGCGCAGTACCCTACGCCCTTTCCCACCAGCTCTTCCTCGTGTAAAAGCCCGAGATGCCGGTGACCGGCGCCGGTGGCAACAATCACCGTTTTGGCGAGATACTCCCCTTCGTCGGTGCGGATCACCTTCGGGTCGCAGGCGAGCTGTACCGATAAGATCTGGGCGCGAAGGGTCTTTGCGCCGAACCGTTCGGCGCCTTTTTGCATTTTCTCTCCCAGGGAGTACCCGTCGACCCCTTCGTCAAAGCCGGGATAGTTTTCGATCATCGCCGTCTGGGTCATCTGCCCGCCGGCGGAAAACTGTTCTATGACCAAAACAGAAAGCCCCGCCCTTGCCCCGTAAAGGGCCGCCGTATATCCCGCGGGTCCCCCGCCGAGAACAATCAAATCATATGAGGTACTGCGATCCATAAAAACCCTCCCTTTCTTTTTACCAGTATACCCAAAAGCAAATCCCTTTTCCGTGATAACGTCACCAAAAAAGGCGCCTACCTTTCGATAAGCGCCTTTTTGCCGTTAGTGATGATGGCCGCAATGCCCGCCGCAGTCATGGGAAGCGCAATCGTGGTCGCCGCAATTATGATCCCCGTGATGATGATGGTCGCATTGAATGTCGGGAAGATAGGAGAGAGAGCCGTTCAAATAGGCGTTTACCGCCTCGTCGGCATTTCCCTGTACCCCGCCGAACAGCTGGATCCCCGCCTGTGAAAGCGCCCTTTGGGCGCCGCCGCCGATCCCGCCGCAGATGAGCACATCCACGCCGTTTTGTTTCAAAAAACCGGCTAACGCGCCGTGGCCCTGACCGTTTACGCCGATCACTTCGCTTTTTTCCACTTTCTGATTTGCAACGTCATACACCTTAAACTGGGCGGTATGACCGAAATGTCCAAAAATATTTCCGTTTTCATAAGTTACCGCGATTTTCATGATTCTTCCCTCTCCTTTTTATGATGGTGACAGCCCCCGTGTTTTTTCCAGCAGCCGCAAAAATCCGCTTCGCCGCCGCAAAGCCGGTAGACGCCCCCTTCGATTCGAAGGGACACCCCGTCCACTAAAGCGGTGGCGATCTTTTTTCTTGCCGCTGTGTAAATTTCCTGAACCGTCGTCCGGGATACATTCATGTACTGACTGCATTGGGTTTGAGAGAAGCCTTCCTTGTCGATGAGGCGAATCGCTTCGTATTCATCTACCGCCAAAACGACAGCGCCTTGCCGGGACCGCTTTCCCGCCGGTCGAAATTCCGCCGCTTCGGGAAGCCGGCACACTCTCCTGCACTTTTGCGGTCTTGCCACTTTTGTTCCCTCCCTTATTTTCCAACCGATTATAGCACCGTTTCCGGCATATGTCAATAATTTATTGACATAAAATAGAAAATATGGTATGTTGGAGCGGGAGGGTTGCCTATGCGCTTTTCGGAATATTTTCCTGTATTTTCCCTGTTAAGTCCCGAGGATCAGTCTATGCTCTTAAAGCGGACCGTTTTACGCAGCATCAAAAAAGGAACGGTGCTGCATCGAAGCGACGAAGACTGTCTGGGACTGCTTTTGATTCAATCCGGGCAGTTGCGCGCCTTTATCTCCTCGGAAGAGGGGAAGGAAATTACCGTTTACCGTCTGTTTGAGCGGGATGTCTGTCTGTTTTCCGCATCCTGTATTATGAAAAATATCCAATTCGATCTTACCATTACCGCCGAAAAGGATACCGAAGCGTGGCTCATTCCTTTGGACGTCTATAAAACCCTTTCCGCCCGATACGCCGCCGTAACCAACTACACCAACGAGCTGATGAGCGCTCGATTTACCGAAGTGATGTGGCTGATGGAGCAGATTTTGTTCCAAAGCTTCGACAAACGGCTAGCATCCTTTTTGCTTGAAGAATCGGCTATTGAAGGCACCTCCACCCTTTCTTTGACCCATGAAAAGATCGCTTCCCATTTAGGGACCGCGCGGGAGGTCGTGACCCGGATGCTTCGGTATTTCCAGTCCGAAGGCGCCGTGCGTTTAAGCCGGGGAACCATTGAGATCGTAGACGAAAAAAAGCTTCAAGCGATCAGCCTGGGTCGATAAAACCAAAACGGCTCCCAAGGGAGCCGTTTTTTCTCATTGTTCCGTTTTTTGCTCTTTGAAAAGGGCTTCCGCCTCTTTTGAGGTCAGCTTTCGCAGGTATTTTACCGGCACCGCGGAAACCAGCCACACCCCGTTGACCGAAAGGTAAAAGGGATGCCCGTCGTTTGCCATCGATTCGCTGTCCACAAGATAGATCACCGGACTGCCATGGCGTTTTCCCACCTTCCAGGCAGTGGGCACATCCGAAGAAAGATGGACATAAAGGCGCCCTTTGGGCAAAAGGCCTTGAAGGTCAATAGACGCGGTGTATTTTTCTCCGGTACCGTGGTAGAGACATTTCGGAGGCGCCACTTTCAAAAGCTCCACATCCACCGGGACGGAGTGACCCTGGTTTGCGCGAATCAACGTTTTATCCTCGTTAAAGGAATAGCGCTGTTTATCGTCTTCCCGAACAATCTCTTCCAAAATTTCAAAGGTAATGGGCCTTTTTCGGGAAACGCCTTCAATGAGCGCGTCCACCTTCGCCCAGCCATGTTCATCGAGGGTAATCCCCGCCGCTTCCGGATGATGCCGGAGCACCAAACTCAGATACCGGCTCAGCTTTACATATTGCATACGTTTCCCTCCCGTTCTATGCTGATCTTATGGTAGCATAAACGGGAGGGAAAGAAAAGGTTTTTATCTCAAAAGATCCAAAATCTGCTGCTTGGGACGGGCGCCCACCGACTGGTTGACGACCTTGCCGTTTTTGACCACGAACAAAGCGGGAATGCTCATGACCCGGAAGGTCGCGGCGAGCTCCGACTGTTCGTCCACGTTGACTTTGCCCACCTTGATCTCAGGATGTTCCTTGGCAATCTCATCGACGATGGGAGAGACCATGCGGCAAGGACCGCACCAATCTGCCCAGAAATCCAAGAGCACCGGCTTATCGCTTTGCATAACCTCTTTTTCGAAATTCTCTTTATCAATAACAAGTACAGACATTTTTGTTACCTCCTTTTTGATTGTATCTACAGTATATCCTTTTTCCATCCCTTCTTCCGTGATAAGATCACAAAAGGCTTCGCTTTCAAATAAAAGGAAATACAAAACCGTCAGCCGGGAGGAAAAACGGATGTTGGCACCTATATTATAAAGGATTTTTCTCCGTTTGTCTCCACAAAAATGGGAACTTTATAAAATTTTTATTATGAAAAGAAAGGAAGGATCATATGGAATTTCTTCGACCCCTGTTGACCCTTTGCTTTACCGCTTTGCTGTTTTTGGGAATGCTACTTCTCTTTCGACGTCTTCGTAAAAACCGGGATGAAAACACAAAATGGTACATCCAAAACGCCGAAAAAGACGGTGGGAAGGTCATCGCCTATATCGAAGCGCGAAAGCGTTATACCGGAGATAACGACGCCTCCCGTCATAACTTAAAAAAACCTTTTCAAACCGCCCGCTATGCCTATTTTACCCCGGATGGACAAAAATGGGAGACCAAGCGCTATACAGGAAATCCTCTTCCCGATGAGATCATCCTTTATCTGAACCCCGGCGATCCCAAAAAATATCGCACCGAAAAAGAGCTTTTCGGGGAAAATGGGCTTTCGTTTCTCGGCGTGCTCGGGTATGCCGCGATTTTCGCCGCAGCCGCCTTGTGGTACAAGATGTTAGGCCTATTTTTGCCGTGATAATATGTCCGAATCAAAGGAGTATGCAAATGGATATTGAAACACCGCGGATGAGAATCCGTCGTTTTATCCCCGAGGATGCCGCCGACTTACATGAGATTCTGGGCGACGCGGAGACTATGAAATATTGTGAACCCCCGTATGACTTGGAAAAAACAAAACAATTTCTGTCTTCTTTTTGTATTTCCCATGGTGGCGCGGTAGCAGCAGTTCACAAGGAAAGCGGCAAAGTGATCGGGTACATTTTGTTCAACCAGATTCAACGCGACGAATACGAACTGGGGTGGTTTTTCAACCGACATTTTTGGCGGCAAGGCTACGCCTTCGAAGCTTGCAAAGCGGTGATAGACTACGCATTTTACACCTTGGGAGCCCAAAGAATTTTTGCAGAAACCATCGACAGCATAAAATCGGTGGGGCTGATGCAGAAATTGGGAATGCAGCTATCGGAAATTCAGTATGACCACGAGCGCAAAACTGCAAGGTACGTTTATGATATGAAAAGAAGCGATTGGAAATGAGGAGAGTTACATGAACATTGAATGTGTTTGGGAGCATAACGGCAACGATACTTTGCTGTATGCGGCGAATTTTCCCGGCGCTTATACACGAGGCGCTAATCTGGAAACTGCCATTCAAAAAATGCCGGCAGAAGTTCAATCCTATCTCAAATGGAAAGGGGAATCCGTTCCTCAAAGTTTCAAGGTAACCGTTATACAGGATGCGCCTTGCTCCTTAGATATCCGTGACGCGGATTCCGATGTGTTATTTGCGTCGGAAAAGGAGCCCATTTCCCTTAAGGAATACATCGCATTAAAAGGTCTGGTATTAAAGTCTGCGGCGGATTTTCTTACGTTATACGACGCAATTTGGGATAAAACAGCCAGTGTTGCTCCCGTGCGCACCACATTCTATGGTCAGGTGCCGCGAACTGCGGATGAGATGTATCAACACACCAAAAATGTAAATGCCTATTACTTTGGAGAAATTGAGGTAGACGCCGACAACGAAGGAACCATTCTAAGCTGCCGCCGCAAAGGCTTTGAAAACCTGGAGCAAAATTCTGATTTTCTTAAAAATGTCGTGTTTGAGGGAAGCTATGGTGAAAGTTGGACGCTGCGCAAAATGTTACGACGTTTTCTCTGGCATGACCGCATTCATGCCAAAGCGATGTATCGGATGGCTATGAAAACGTTTGGCGGTCACCAGATTCCCAACGTATTTCATTTTGAGGAATCCGAATCCGGAACATGACTGCCACAGGAGATAGATAGTATGAGATTACGCTGAGAAAAGTAGCATTCCAAAACACATAAAAGCGGAGGTTACTAATATGGAAATCAGAGAATACAAAACATATCACGAACGGGAAGTTCTGCCCCTATACATCAGTGTAGGCTGGACAGCCTACACTGATACCCCTGATGTACTGCGGCAAGGATTTGAACACTCTTTGTTGACTTTTGCGGCGTATGAAGGCGAACAACTTGTGGGCATTATCCGCACAGTGGGAGATGGTTATACCATCGTGTTTATCCAGGATCTTTTGGTGTCTCCTTCCTACCAGCGAAAAGGAATTGGCTCTGCACTGATGCGAGAAATCTTGAATCGCTTCAGTGATGTGCGGCAGATTCAATTATCTACGGACGACACTCCGAAAACTCTGGCTTTTTACAATTCTCTTGGGTTTTTGAAGCTGTCTGAAATTGGTTGCTGTGGATTTATGAAAGGATGACGATGAAATAGATCTGTAAGATCTGTCTGACTAATGAAGGCCAAGAGTCAATTAGTCTCGGCCGAGACTGTAGTAAAGAAATGTATTTTTTTCTGACACAATCCCCATTGGGGATCTGTCCCATTTTTGGACCGGTAAACTGGTATTTTCTAAATGAAGTTGCAAATTTTTTGTAAGCCATGCGATCCCAACTGTGTGTTTTTCCCTCTTTGAATCAACTCTTAACTTTTCTTAGCAGCTTTTTGTGGTATACTGAAGAAAGCCGGAGTATCCGGCGAAAGGGCGGTGTTCGTTTTGGCGTTTTCTGCTACCCATCAAAATACGTCGCCGCCGGTTTCCGAAGGAAGGTGTATACCGACCGTCAGCCCTCTTTCTTTTCAAAACGTGACCATAACCGGATTTTCATTCTCCGGCTGATTGTGCCCGCATTCCGAGAGGCGTAAAAAAACGGCCGAAAAACAAAATATTTTCTCTTGCAAAACAGAGAGAAATAGGATAGAATACTGAGTCGGGCATAAAACCAAATTTTTTGACAGAAAGTCTGGGAAGGAGAACATCATGTTATTGGCACAAATCCTGGCGGTCGTTATTTTCATTGCTATGTTTGTCCTGATCGTAATGGAAAAATTCGAGCGTCAGTACATCACACTAGGCTGCGGAGGGATCATGATCCTTTTGGTGTTCGGCGCTGTCATGCGCAGCTGGAGCGCCATTTGGGAAACGCTGAATGTGAGCAGCTTTTTTACATCGGGGTTTTGGTATACGGCTTCGGAAGGAGCGGAATCCGCCTCAGGAATCAACTGGTCTACCATCATTTTTATTCTGGGCATGATGATTATGGTGGAGGGTATGGCGAAAGCCGGATTTTTCCGGTGGCTGTGTCTGACTCTGGCCAAGCTGGTCCACTATAAAACGGTACCGATCTTTATTACGTTTATGCTGCTTTCCTCTGTGCTGGCGATGTTTATCGACAGTATCACCGTCATTTTGTTCTTAGCTGCGGTCACAGTGGAACTGGCAAAGCTTCTGAAATTCAATCCCATTCCTATGATTCTTTCGGAGATCTTTTGCGCTAATCTCGGCGGCTCCGCCACCATGTGCGGCGATCCCCCGAACATCATCATCGGTACGTCGCTGGGATATTCTTTCACCGACTTTTTAACCAACACCGGTTTAATCGCCGCTGTGAGCTTAGTAGCCACTGTCATTTATTTCTTTTTCGTTTACCGGAAACAGCTTGCGTCGGAAAACGGCGCGGGAGTGGATCTTTCCGCGATGCCTTCACCCGCCAGCGCCATCAGCAACAAACGCGACTTTGTTTTCAGCTGTCTGATTTTTGCCGCGGCGATAGTGCTGCTTGCGACCCATTCCGCTACCGGACTGACGGTAGCGCTGATCGGCGTTGTGATCGCCGTTGCCACACTGGCGGCATTTTGGAGAGACGCCCTCACGCTGCTGCGCGGGGTAGACTATAAAACCCTTCTGTTTTTTGTCGGCCTGTTCATTGTGGTCGGCGGTCTGGAACAGACGAAAGTGCTGGAAGCTCTGGCCGGCTTCATCGGAGATATCAGCGGAGACAACGTGATGCTGATGGCCGCCATTATCATTTGGCTTTCCGCCGTTACCAGCGCCTTTGTAGACAACATTCCCTTTGCCGCAACAATGATTCCCGTTATCAAAATCCTGGCGACTACACAGGGCGTGGATCTCTCTACGCTGACATGGGGTCTTGCCATGGGAACCGACATCGGCGGCAGCGCTACGCCTATCGGCGCTTCGGCTAACGTAGTCGGTACCTCCGTCGCTTCCCGAAACGGCTACTTCATCGATTGGAAGACCTACTGCACAACAGCGGTTCCCGCTACTGTTATCGTAATCACAATTTCCATGGTAATGATTTTCGTACGTTATTGTTAATCGTTGAAAGTGAGGATGAAAGCCATGAAAAAGCAAATCATCGTTGCCATCGGCCGTGAATTCGGAAGCGGAGGCCATTATGTTGGCCAAAAAATCGCAAAGCACCTTGGCATCAACTACTACGACCGCAAAATTTTAGAGGACATTGCCGAGGAAAAGAACATCCAGATCGAATACTTAGAAAAATACGACGAGCAAAAGCGGAACATGCTTTTCTCCAGAAATGTAAAAGGCTATACCAATTCCATTGAGGAAATTGTGGCGGAGATGCAGTTCGAGTATCTTCGTAAAAAAGCGGATTCCGGCGAATCCTTCGTCATTGTAGGACGCTGTGCCGATGAATTGTTCCGCGGAGACGAAAGATTGTTTGCCTTTTTTGTTTTGGGAGACATGGAGGATAAGATCCAACGGGTATCCAAGCGCCACAACATCAGCAGAGAGGAAGCGGCGACGAAGATCGCCCGGCATGACAAATCCAGGAAAAAATACCACAACCGGCACTCCGAGATTAAATGGGGCGACTCCCGGGGTTACGACGTCTGCGTCAACAGCACCCGGCTTGGCATCGACAAAACGGCGGAGCTGTTGGAAAAGTTTATCGAAGACCGTTTAGCGTGGCAGGAGTCTGAAAAATAAACCAAAGCAAAGTTTTTCCGCAAACGAAAAACCGCAGCCTGATTTTCCCTTGGAAGATCAAGCTGCGGTTTTGCTTTGGGATCAATTTACAAACATCCTCGCATTCACATTAAGACATATGTGCAAAAAGCGGTATCATCATGACTTATGAACAGGCTTTTTAGTAGCATCGCCGCCCAATCACCGTCATCACTTTCGAAAAAGATGTGATCGTACTCCAAAAACATAGACGGTACGAGAGACTGCGCAAAGCGGTAAAAATGCCGTTTTTCCAAGCCGCACACATAGGCGATCTCGTTATTCTCCACAAACGCAAGACTCGAGATCCTATCATTCCTTTTTGCACAGACCGCCGTTTGCAGACAAAGCCACCCGCGGTTAAAAACCGGATTTGATCCGTGTCCTTGGCATCTACCATAGCCTGGAGCGGACGCCCGGCAAGCACTTTGAGCTTACGGCAAAGCGTTTCGCTAATCAGGGTATCCCAGTTTTGCAGTTCTATTTTCAGATAGCTGTTCGCCATATGCCAGGGATTCTCGTAAAGTGTTACCCACCCGATCTTCCCCGTATGGTCATATATCCCGTATGAATCCTTTTCCTTCTGTATGGTGATCATGTTCGAACCCTTATTCATTCTTTTTTCGACTTCCAAGCCATTTGGATAACGCCGATATCCCCCGCTGTTTGCCGGAAGGACATCGGCGTTATAGTTTAGGCCAGTTCCAGATAAAGCGCCACCAGATCCAAAGTCGCGTACAGGCCGTCCAGATGGGTGCGCTCCATGCCGTGGGAGGCATGCACCCCCGGACCGATGAGGGCGGCGCGGCAATCGATGCCGGAGCGCCAGGCGGCGCCGGCGTCCGAGCCGTAGTGGGGATAGATATCCACCGCGTAATCCACGCTATGCTCCTTGGCCAGCTTGATTAACCGGCTGACCATGCCGTAATCGTAAGGGCCGCCGTTGTCCTTGGCGCAGATGGAGACCTGGTACTCGGTACAGCTTAAGTCCTCACCGATACAGCCCATATCCACCGCCAGCAGTTCGTCCACCACGGGGAGGGTGGAACCGCCATGGCCCACCTCCTCGTGAACAGTAAGGGTAACATAGGTATCATACCGGGGCCGAATACCGGTTTGTTTCATCTGCCACAGTAAGGTCAAAAGACAGGCGGCGCTGGCTTTGTCGTCCAAAAAGCGGGATTTGACAAAACCGCTGTCGGTAACCGTGGTTTTGGGATCGTAGCAGATATAGTCACCGGCGGCGATACCTAAAGCCAGCACGTCCGCCTTGTTATGCACCTTTTCGTCGATGCGCACAGCGATATTTTTTTCGTCCCGGGGGCGGGTCGCTGCGTCATCCTGTACATGGGCCGACGGCGAAAGGCTAAGGACCGTACCGGTGTATACCTTACCTTCACGAGTGTAGATGCGGCAATACTCCCCATCCAAAGTGGGAAGCAGCGGGCCGCCCACCTTGGTTACCATCAGCATGCCATTCGCAGTAATGGAGCGCACCATTAACCCCAAGGTGTCCACATGGGCGCAAAGCCCTACCTTTCGACCGGTCTCCCGGCCGGGCACCGTAACCACCAGGTTGCCTTTGTTGGTGCGCCTCGCGGCAAAGCCCAGCTCCCGGACGATATCCTCCGCCACTGTCACCACCTTTTCGGTAAAGCCAGTGGGGCTGTCCTGCCCCAGCAGTTTTTGCAGCGTATCCACCAAAAAGGCCTGGCGGGACTGTACTTGTGTTTTGTTCTCTGTCATATTTCTCATCCTCTTTTCGTAATAACGTACCGGATTTCCTCGCGAAAAAAATCGGTGTCCGCAAAGTGTCGCTGACAAAAGGATCCGCTTTGCGTCCATAAAACGGACCCGCCGGTCTCTTTCGGTCCCATCACGAAAACAAAAGACGCGAGCCCTATCAAGCTGATTATAACAAACAAAAGAAAATTTGACAAATAGCTTACGGGCTCCTCCCCACAAAAAGCTGCTGATTTTTCCATATTCTTCGCCTGAAAATATTCCAATAGCCGCACCCTTCTCTTATCGTTCCACGGCCGTGTCGGTTTCGCGATTTTGAAAAAAAGATGGATGGTTCCCTTCTTTTGAACCAGTCTTTTAATCGTGGTATGGATCATTGTCACAGAAATCGATTGAAAGATAAAAAATTTTATTGTATAATGATGAAAAATATTATTCTTTTGGGGACAAAAAAGCGGCATACAAAAATAGAAGCAACAGGAGGACATAACCATGGCAAAACGGGATACGATCCACAGAAAACTGCTGATGACTCAGGAAGAAGGAACGCTCTGGAATGAATTCAAAGCCGGACTGGGCCCCATTTATCCCGGATATCGAAGCTTTGACACCTATATGAACTGGCTGAAAGAAAAGTTAAAGGGCTATGGCTGCGTGGATTTTTTGGAGCACCACTGGATCCATAAAACATATCGGGTCAGGGACTGGCCCCAGCGCGAGGAAGGAGTAATGAAGCTGGAGGTAGAGGGAAAAGAGATCCCTGTGGGCACCTTTGTGCAGTTAGCGCCCTCCACCGGGCCGGAGGGCCTGACCGCGCCGATGGTGTACTACGATATCCGTAAAGGAGAACCGGATGCAGGAGCCTTTGCCGGTAAGATCGTAGTTATGGAGGAGCCGCAGCTGCCCCAACCGCCTTATGATGAAAAATTTTTGGAGAGCTATACCATCACCGACACCAATTACCGCTCCGGTCCCAAGCCCCCGGCGGATATTCTGGAGTGCCCGGACCCCTCTGTCAGCAATTCCTGGGCAACCCGATGGAGCTTTTCCAGCTGGGCATTTCAGCTGGTACCTTATGCGGTCAAAGGGGGAGCCGCCGGACTGCTGATCGCCAGCAGCCTGACCTACGGGACCCTTTTTGGATTGTATGACCGGCAGCAGGAGCATATGACCGCACTGGTCATCGACCGGGAGGGCAGTCAGGTGTTGCTGCCCGCTGCGAAAGAAGGCAAAACTGCGACCATGACCTTGATCAGCCAGTTCTTTTCGGCTGAGGCTTGGAATTTTGTATGCTGGCTACCCGGTAAGGATTACAAAACCGACAAGGATCAGCAGATCAGCATCAATATCCATGTGGACGCGATGTCACTGACCCAGGACAATGGTTCCCTTGGTTTACTGGGGGTCGTACGGTATTTTTCCCAGCTGCCTCAGAGCGAGCGGAACAAAACGTTACTGCTGTGTATCGATTCCCGACATTTCATCGAAGGCTTTGAACGGGGAAACCTCGCTCACGATCCTTATGTCGTCTATCCACAGATCCGGGAAAAGATCGTAGCCTGTCTGGGGATGGAGCATATGGGAGAGATGGAGGGCGCCGCGGATTTCGAGCGCAACGCCATGGTTCCCACCGGCCGGCCGGAGTACACCTTTATGGTGGCGGATGACAACGATTACTGCGCGGATCTGCTCATCCGTGCGGCGATCAACAGCGGACTGGAACGGGCGGATATCAAAATCGACGGCCGTCCGGGACTGCATGGAAAATACAAGGGACTGGTGCGGGCCGTTCAGGCCAAAACCCACAATCTCGGTGTCTGTGTCATGGGACAGGCTGGCAACTGGTGCGGTGCTCACACCCAGACACACTCCGGCATGCAGTACTTTGGCGCCAAGAAGTTCGCCGATGAAGTGGCGCTCTGGACCGAAGTGGTTCAGGGATTGATGGATACTCCCTACACGGTGTACCACATCGCCTGGGCCGACCTCAATACAGCGATCCGCAGCGCCGCTAAAGCGGGGGAAATTTCCCCGGACGCCAAGGAAGGCCTGCTGATGGGTGTTGCATCGCTGTTCCGGGAAGCGGAAAAAGGCGACGATACCCTGGCGGCTGCACGATTGGAGCATGAGATCATTCCCGCAGCCGAATACCTGAAAGCGGACGGGGTCGTACAAGCTGCGCAAAAGGTCATAACCATGCTCAAAGCTGCCGCGGCGAAATAACAAGACGGTCCCCAAAACAAAATGTCTATGGATCCGCCCCCTGATCTGAGCACGAAAAGGATTTTTCCTTTTTTCGTTTTATTTTCCGGTTTGGATCAAAAGCAAAATACCCCTTTGCGATTCATGATCTCCTGTTCCCGCCAAAAATCCCGGATAGAAACGGTTTCAATGGAACAAACAAGTAGAAAGCACAAAAAATAAACTCCCGAATGCTTCCGCATCCGGGAGTTTTTTGTCTTTACTGGTCAAAATTACTGGCAGTCTTAACGTCAAAAAATATATGTAGAAACCAAAAACTTAACACAGATTAACTCACAATTAAGCTTTTATTTTAAACAAGTTACTGTGTCAGAGAACTCTCAGCCTCATGTGCAGTTATATACTCTGTGTAATCAATGTCGTTTTTAAGTGAATTATATTTATTTTCAAGCAACGAAAATATATTAATTCTTTTGTCATTTAATTGCTTTAAGTCAGCTTTATCAAGTACAATAATAAATATATTTTCTTTTAAGGCGATCTTCTTAATTAATCCTGCAGCATCAGACCAGTCCGAACGAGCACTAATGCCATTCCATGCAATCATGATTCCCAACTTTGTTCTTGAAGTTATGAGTAGAGAAGCAAATTTTCCTACATATGTAACACTAACAGGAGTAGTATAATTTTTACATTCACATATAAAAGTATCACCCAAGAAAGAAAATGTAGTATGCATTGAAGCCAATCGAGCATTTTGTGTCCATCCCACTAACAAATCAAGTTCATTAGTACTTGTTCGACAATTTTTCAAAACATGAAATAGACCTTCATCAAATAAAATATCCGTTAATTGTTCTAATAATCTGCCTTTTTCTCGAGGGGAACACTTGCCACATTCAAGTTTCTCATATATCTGATTAAATTTCACTTGCTGATCAGCAGAAAAGTATAACGTACTGGTTTGAGTACCAGTTATAGATGCAATCAGTTCGGGCAATGTAATTCCCTCTAATCGCATTAATCTTTCAATCTGTGTAATCCCTTTCTTATGAGCTTCATTCATATTAGAGCACCCTATATATTACAATTGCATGTTGTAACGGATACTCTATTTCTGTATCGCAATGCATGCACGAAACTTCATCTGGAATATCATAAATAGTTTTATATCGAACCCCCACAAATCGTTGGCACTTAGGACAATAAATTTCTAGATACTGTTCTAGCACTCCAACTTTAACTGCTTCCTCTAATATTTTATATACATCTTGAATATTTAACTTTAGTTCTCGTTGCATTGCTGATGGATATATAAATTGACCAACATGATAGCGTCCCAGAAAAGTTTCCAAGGCTTCAAAATCCATATCAAATTTTTTCTCCTTTAGTAAAGGAGCCACTTTCGCAAAGATATTGAATTGCATTATTCATTCGCTCCTTTCCCAAGTCTTTGCATTGGCCGGATATGTGTTGCATTAAAGTGTATTTAGAGTTAAAATAATCAAAAGTGACTTTAACCGTGTAACTTTCAGATTCTACAGGGTTAACCCATTTTATATAAATATATGGATAACTAGCTGTTTTTTCCTTATCATCAAGGTACTGTAATAAAAGATTTTTAGCATCCTCACATCTTTCAAATAGGTCTTCATTTTCACTAACAAGTTCCCGAAGTTCACCGATAAAAGGAAGAACATAATCAGTTTCTTCAGATGACGTTAGTTCAGCTGAGCCGCCTGTACTAAGTTCCATCATTTGCTTATATATTTTCACGCGACCATCATCATTATCCTTCAGTATTGGAATTATATTGTTGTGATTACAAATATACAAGTTTATATTCAGATTCTCTTGTAACCACTCTATACAATTTTGAATTAATAGATGGTATGATTCTGCAGCGAAAGCAGAATCATATTTTGTTGAATCATACCTGATTTCTAAAATGTGCATTACAGTATTAATATAGATTATAATTGGAAATCGATAATTTATTACATCCATATCAATGTTACTATAAGACTTTTGCAAAACAAATTTCAGGTAAAGATCATTTTTATCTTGAAAGTAGATTGGAGGTTCTTCTCCTAGTGAAGTCCCTATTATAAAATTTGGCTGAAAATTTTGAGGTTCAAAACATTCAAAACCCTTTGAATTTAAAATATCTTGCAATGTTTGATCGTTTGAAAACTCATAGAAAAAAGGAACAGAATACTTATAAAGCTTTATAAACTCTAAATATTCATAAAAAGGTGCAAAATGAATATTTGTTACTGTGCTAGAAATAGCTCTTTCTTTCTCGACAAATGGAATCATATTTTCAGAAGATAATTTCACCTGAGCATCAAAACTAGCAAATTTCTGATCCTCCATAACATGAATTGCATATCGCTGGTATGCTTTAGAATATCCTTGGATCGTGTTTTTATAAAAACCCAAAAAAGTATTTTCGTTCATTTTTAGTGCCATTTGTAATACCTCCACCACATTGATGTATGCTCTAAGCTGAATTGTTACAGATATCCAAATGTAAAAATATAACATATGTTTTTCTTGTGCATATTACAACCCATTAGATTATATCACTGCAAAATTGGCAAGTCAATCCCAAATCTATAAAATTTTGAGATATTATGTTTGCTATGCTTAAGTAAGTCAACCTTAATTTTATTTTGATATTTTTCTTACATATTAATGGGCAGAAATAGATTGTTATAATTTCCACATCATAACAGATGTTTGTTTATGTTCATGAATATCATATCTTCGACATGTTATGCCTCTTTTTCTTTTGCACCGCCTCAAATACCTCCGGATCGATAATCGTTTCATGTGCATTTTCAACTACAATCATTGAGGTTTCTCCTTGATTTTTCTCCTGTTTTCCCGTTAAAAAATTATGATAGCATAAACCATACTACATTTCATACTGGACAGAAATCACCCTGCGCAACGCGACTACGGGCGACATTCTCATATGTAGCGGAAATGGAATCTATCGATGTTCCGGAACATCTGCTCAACTATTTTGACTATGAAGTGTACAGGCGGAATGCTCAGATCAATCACAATGGGAATTACGCCAACGACGGCTATATATTCTCCAAAGCCATCCTGTTACTGACAGTATACCATACTATATTATACAACGCAAATTTTCATTTTTACATTTATTTTAGATACTTGGTAATTTCTATCGCGCATATGCTCTAATTTCAGTAAAGGAGTGGATAACATGGCACATTATAAAACCGAAACAAAGCAGGAAGCTTTGAATCGTTACCTAAATGACGAATCTGTTGCAACTATCGCTTCAGATTTAGGGGTTTCCCGCAGCACTGTTTACACCTGGATTAAAAGTTTAAAGGAGGCAGATTCTCAGGCTAAAACGGAAATATCTTTACGTTATGTACATGGTCTAGAGAGAAAGATAGCCCGTCTGCAGGAAATCATCGAAATCCTCCAGGCAGTAGATTGTACTGCCCATTCTCCTTTAAAAGAAAAACTGGAAGCATTAGAAGCGCTTTACGGCAAATATAACGTTCATGTGTTTTGTGAAGCACTGCAGGTTCCGCGAGGCACCTTTTACAACCATATTTTTCGCAATAAGCGCCAAAATAATAGTTACCGCAAGCGGCGCGATGAACTGCGCATTCAAGTCCAACGGGTATATGATGAAAGCCGACAAATTTATGGTGCGGAAAAAATTGCGGCAGTATTGAAACAAGAAGGAATTTACACCAGTAAAGAAATGGTTTTGGAAGTAATGCGGGAGTTAGGGATTGAGAGCGTCCGACAAAAAGCAAAAAAGAATTTCCAGAAGGAACGGTATGCACAATCAAACCACCTTCATCAAGATTTTCACGCGGAAGCCCCCAATTGTATTTGGGTCAGTGACACCACTGAATTTTGGTATAACCAAAAAAGATTTGTCATCTGTGTCATTATCGATTTGTTTTCCAGAAAAATAGTTGCACACAAAATATCTTTCAAAAACAGTACGCGTCTTGTTAAAGCTACTTTTGAATCTGCCTATGAAGTACGCAAGCCACCCGCTGGTCTGATTTTTCACAGCGACAGAGGGAGCAACTATGCTTCTCAAACGTTTTGTAACCTGCTGGCTTCCCAAAACGTCGCCCAGTCATTTTCCAGATCAGGCAAGCCTCATGACAACGCAGTAGCCGAAACTTTCTTCAAATCCCTGAAACAGGAGGAATTATACCGAACGCACTATCATTCGGAAAAAGAATTTAAAAAAGCTGTGGACACCTACATCCTGTTCTATAATTCCAAACGACCTCACAAGACACTTCAGTATAAAACACCGGATCAGGTCGAAATAGAGTTTGCAGAAAAACTGGACAAATAGGTTCAGAAGTAGCCGTTTCATTCCTTATTTTTCATTTTTTGCAGATTTTCCGAATGCTGTCCAATTTTAAAAAAAATAAAAAGCGGTAGAAAACCGCTTGATAAGGTATAATATTTTTCGCAAATATCAAAAGGAGCAAAAAGATAGACATGCTCACAAAACTCTGGTAGAATGAAGTTACCACACAAACATTCAAAAGGAGATATGAGCATGTCCAAACCTATTATACAGTTAAATGAGGAAAGCGTCAAGAGCGAGTTGAAAGAATTGGTTCGAAACAGTGTGGAGGAAACGCTGAATGAACTGCTGAACAAAGAAGCCGAAGAACTGACAAACGCGGCAAAGTATGAGCGTACTGAGGCGCGGCAAGGTTACCGTTCGGGACATTACAGCCGTAAACTAACCACGACCTCTGGTGAGGTGCGCCTTGAAGTACCGAAGCTGAAAGGTGTTTCCTTTGAAACTGCCATCATAGAGCGTTACCGCCGTCGTGAGAGTTCGGTGGAAGAAGCCCTGATCGAAATGTACCTGGCAGGTGTTTCGGTACGTCGCGTAGAAGACATCTCGGAAGCTCTGTGGGGCAGTCGAGTGTCAGCGTCCACCATCAGCGATCTGAATCAGAAAGCCTATGTTCATATTGAGGAATGGCGAAATCGCAAGCTGTCCGGAAAGTACCCATATGTCTATGTAGACGGTATTTATCTCAAGCGCAACTGGGGCGGAGAGTTTGAAAATGTCAGTATTCTTGTCGCTATCGGTGTAGATGAGGACGGTTATCGAGAGATCATTGGCGCGGCAGAGGGTATGAAAGAGGATGCGGAAAGTTGGAAAAACTTCCTTGTATGGCTGAAGGGACGTGGACTTGACGGTGTAAAGCTCATTGTCGGAGACAAGTGCCTCGGCATGTGCAATGCTGTCGCAGAGGTCTTTCCGGAGGCGAAATACCAGCGCTGTACCGTGCATTTCTATCGGAATATTTTCTCCGTTACACCAAGAAAACATATGCAAGAGGTCACACGGATGCTGAAAGCAATCCACGCGCAGGAAAGCAAGGAGGCAGCACGCAAGAAGGCCTGTGATATCGTGGAAAAGCTACGCTCCATGCGGCTGAATGAAGCAGCCAAAAAGGTGGAGGACGGCATTGAAGAAACCTTAACTTACATGGATTTTCCGTCACAGCATTGGCTTAAAATCCGTACAAACAATGTCATCGAACGCATGAATCGTGAGATACGGCGCAGGACGAGAGTCGTTGGCACATTCCCGGATGGGAAGTCTGCTTTGATGCTGGTTTGTGCCCGACTGCGGTATGTGTCAGGAAAGGAGTGGGGATCCAAGCGGTATCTTTGTATGAAATATATGACTGAATCCGCAGCAGAAGTGGCATGAGTCCAGCTTCAAACTACAATCACATAGCATATGCCGACGACGGAGTCAAGAGTCAAGATGAACGGCTTCGCCGCTCTTGACTCCATCTCCGGCATATGCTTTCAGGTAATTAAACGGAGCATAGCTGCTCCACCGCCGGGTTCCGGCACGTGATTTCATTTTGTCAGAGACAAATTTGCGAAAAACTATTGACAGTACCAACCGCTTAAAACCTGATAATATAAAAAATCGGTAGCCCGTGTCCGAACACTAAGGGTTCAGATCTGACTACCGATTCAATTTTTATTTTTTTAGCTGCTCATAAATTTGGCCTATTTCTGGATGCTTTTTATATATTTCTATTTGATGCTCTTCCCATGATTGGATTTCTTCGCTTGTTGCCCTTCTATAAATAGTTCCTAATTTTAAGAAATTGTATTTCTTCAATTTCTCCTCAAGATCGTTAAATTCAGCCAAATCCTTATAAAAGTTAAGATATCTTTGTAACACAGGATGTCCCTTCACAATGATTTCATTTTCTTCTGCCATGACTTTAATTATTTTTTCAAGGAAATTGCAACTTCTAATACGATTAATTAATATACAAAAATCACTGGACATTTTATTTTGCATTAAAATATCATCAATGCCTTTAATACATTCTTCAATTTTCTTTGCATAAAATATTATAGATTCTTTAGCCTTAAACTTATCCACATATTCCCCATCATCATTTCCATTTCGAATTGTTTTAATTACCAAATATTCAGTTTGACCGCTAAAATAAAAGTCATCAATCTCTTTTATTTCCTTGTCTGTCGCGTCTTTTATGCTTGACACACCTGTTGCATAACGGAAATAAGAGTTTATTTTGTCCATATACATATACAATGGAAAAAGGTACTTTTCTAAAAGGTGTAGCGTATTCTTTTCTTCCTTAATTAGAGGAATGTAATCAACCAATAAATAAAAAATTAGTGAAGCAATATAGGCTAAGCTGAGATTTTCCGCAATTCTTATAATTTCGTACATAAGAGTATTTTCTTCTGGTCTTCGAAATATTATATTCAGTGCGTCAAATATAGGTGGTGCGGAAGAATATTTACAAACAAAAAACATTGATACCATTAATAAAAAAATGTGCCATTTTAAGTCTTTTAGAAAATTACGTTTCACAGCGGCCGTCCCTTCTTATTTTTATCTGTTTAAACATTCTTAGAAAAATGAAAAGCAGTTCATCTCTATCACAACTTTGCATGCCCAAAATATACAATCTTCCGAAAAAACTTGATTGCTTATATGCTTTAGTTCCGCATACTTGACAAGTTGCTTTCTGAAATTCTCATAGCTATACTTTTTCCTATTTATTCTGTACACAATCTCGACACAACCCTAAGTTCCAATCCTTTCCACCATACTGTAACATATCAGTTGATTGATACCATTGTTTGCAGGACGTACAAAAGCACCAACGTTCGCCATTTGGTGCTGTCACAATCAAATCATTGGGAATTGTTTGATACCTTTTTGAAAGATAGAATCGGATCGCAGACAATTCTTCGTTATTGTCATAATCCCATGCAGCAGGCTGACTCGCTCTATATTCTCTGAGAATCTCGGCCATCTGTCTGGCTGCTTCTTCATCTTGTTGGCTTATTTCTTTTGTTTGCACTGGTTGTTTCAGTGGAGATGATTTTAGAGAATTCCGAATCCACTGGTCTGTATCTCGATTTATCTCGTCGATTCGAGCTTGTTCATTTCTTCTCAGCCTAATCCATTCTGCACGTTGCTCTTGGCATTGCCGCCGCCATTGGTCAATTTTCGGGCTGCTGAGCCAATCTTTGTACCGTGTTTCTTGAAGTAAAACGCTCTTAAGCTGATTTGATGTTACATGATGGAAATCCAGCCTTTTAGGTATCTGTATCGTAAGCGTCGCGATTCCCTCTACCGGCTTGGGACGAGAAATTTTACAGATTGTAGCTGGTGGCACAAGTACAACGGCGAGCGAATGATCCTTTCGAGCTGTAAGAATCAGAGCCTCTGCAACTCCTCGATTATTCTTTCTGATTTCTGAAGATTCCACCTTAAAATTGCAGGCTTCAAATATGAGTTCATATCCAGTGGATGAGACAGAAGACAGCTTTTCAACACCCGTACTCTCCTGAAAAAAGCCATAGCACCCCGGTAAATAAAAACGGGCGTTGTCCTGCAACCCCTCCCACATGAGTTGGTATAGTGAGTTCATGAATACTTTGACAACATCGCACACATTTCCGCTATGAGCAAAGTGTGAGACTCGAATATCTCCCATTCGTGCAATAAAATCTGACTTGCACTCCGGGCATATGCAACCGCAAGCCTTTCCTCGCTGCTCTGGAGAGAGATCTCCAATCATCACAATATGGCCATCTGTTTTCTGCAATGCAAATGGGTTTTTCAGTTCCATATCACTTCCACCTGGCTTACACCAAATTTAGCAACCATTTAATATCATCTATAGCTATCTCAACGGACAATCTGAGTTTCGAATTCTTTCAGAAAGTTCGGAAAGGCCCAGATGTCTACAGTATCCCTGTAAGGCACTGACACTTTGCTTAGACCTGGGACCGATTACAATGGAATCGATTAAGTCCTCAAAATTGATGCTCTCTTGCTCACATAATTCCATCAAGTTCAGCACATATACCTTTCTAATCGTATCCTGCAGTTTATATTGCACGTGCAAATCAGTATCCTGGACAAATGGGAGAGAAATTCTTACTTCCTGCTCTGGGGAAAAGCTGGGGTGTTTATGTAGCAGCGCACATAGAAATAAATTGTCTATCAATCCCTTTAAGTCGGAAAATTCAGCTATGCTATCTTTTTGAAGATAATCTACCAATAATCGGCATAATTCATGAGACTTTGCCTTATACTCATAAAACTCTTTATTCATAATGAAATTGTAAAAGAAGAGTTTTTTCAGTGCTTCTGTCCGAAATACAATCGCTACTCCTTGGCCGCCATTCGCATATCGTTCCCACTGAGCTGCATCCTCTCTGGCTCTTGAAAGACAAAAAATATACGGATAGCCTTTTGGAAACCGCTTTTTAATCTGTTGAAATATATCGTCCGCTTTCTGAATATGTTCTTGTGAAATTTGTTCCCGCACAGCATTCTCCAAATCATCAATAAACCCAGTCAATTCAGCGCGATCATTGACAACTTCGGTGCTACCAAACCAAATCTCTTTGTTGCTCAGTATCCCATCTAGAGCTTGTATATTTGTATAATGCCACAAAGTATCTCCATAATCTTTAACTAATTTCTGTGCGGCTGCATTTCTTCTGTCAATTGCAGTTTGGCTGCGCCCCATAATCCCCACCCCTTACCAATCTGGTGTGCCTTATAATATATTCATTATATCACCGAAGCATCGGAAAGACAATTCATTCACCATATTATATATAAAAAAGGCTGCCTGCCAGCCCCATTTCGAACTGACAGGCAGCCTTTCTCATATATATTTTCTCATTTAATCAACAAAATTAATGCTATTAGAAATGCTTGCTATAGTTTCATCTGTAGTGGCAGAACTATCAAATTCAAAAGCAACATAAACAGATTTGTCGTTATTATAAGCGAGGATACCATAATTTGTAACTTCAGTATCCTTGTTATCCAACATAACAGGCGAGTAATATACATCCACTGTGGCAACTTCACCTGCATCGAATTCTTTAACTACATTATAACTGTGTTTAACATTAAAATTGTAATCATTTCCAAGTGCAATCTGATTGTAGATAGACATTTTTTCGTCTTCTGCTTCTTCATCGGGTTCAAAGATATTATATCCAACTGCTCCTACACAATTATTATTATCATCAAAAATTCCAACACGTGACCAAACGCCATTATAGAGATAAGTGTTGGATTGTGAATCGAATTCATCAAAATGCCATCCATTCGGTAAGGAAACTTCAATATTAAATGGACTTATATCAAAAATCTCTTGATTAAACTCATTTTTTTCTTCTGTACTAGCAGGAAAAGTTATTTGCTGTAATGTATCTTCATCTGTTGAGTTAGGAAGAGCTTGCGAATCAAAATCTGCTTTCATACAAGCGCTGAGCATCAGCAAGATAATTCCTAAGATTGAGGAAAGTATAATTTGATATGATTTTTTCATGGTACTAGCCCCCCTCTTAAAATGGAATTTCTTCTGCCCAAATATGATGTTTGGGCAGAAGAAAGAAAACTTACGAATAAGTTATACTGGCACCTAGTGAAGTATATTTAACTATTGGTAATCTGAACAGTGCCGACATCGGGGTTGTTATGACTTGAACCATCATAATAATAATGTAGGATTTCTTTCCAATCATAGCCAAGAGATTCTGCAAGATAGTTAGAGCCATTTTGACGAAGCTGACCTGTACCTTTACCAGAATCATTATAACTGCCCGCATAGTAAGCTGCGAAAAAGAGTTTGCCGCCTGTTCCGGAGCTGCTAACCATTCGCCAACCATCCACATCACTGACAGCATCTTTAACAATTTCAGTGTTTTTATCTGTAGTTAAAAGAGAACTACGATAATTTACATCTCCATTTTTAATATCGCAGCCGAAATTCTCACGGTATTCTGCTTCAACAGCCCACCAACCACACATTTTAACAGCCATGATATTAGCTTTCAACGCTTCCGTGTCATAGCCCTCATTTCCGATTTCGTTGCAGGTTACATTTACAATAAAGTCTTGAAAATCTACACCCGCAGGGTCAACGTATCCTGTTTCATCCATTACTTTGATGGTACTCGGCTCCGAACCACAATCGCAGAATCCATATCCCTTACGAGCGGAAATACTTGAAAGTGAATTTGCGTCATTGAGTTCATCGGGGCATCCCAGCATTGTTCCGATGTGCCATTCATCATTATCTTTAACAAGGATTACTAAGTGACTACTGATGCCATCGGAAAAATAACCATTATCCTGATTTACGTCAGTATCCATATCAACCTTATAACATTCGTAAGTGGATTCAGAAGCAAAGTACTCCATTAACTCAGGATAAACTTTAGGTGCATAAGAATTATCGACTTTCTCTACAGAGAGCACATCGACAGAATTAACAGTAAGTATGCCAGTATTATTTTGAAGATTACTCTCATTTGAAACAAACATTTCATAGTCGTCTTGGACAGAAGGGGCGAAGAAAGAAACCCAATTATTCCAATCTCCAGAGTTGATGCTTTCCAAATAATCAATAACTAACTGTTCATTAGTATTGGTTGTAATATCTGCGGCCAACGCATTCGTGGAGAAAGACATAGCAACGGCCATAGATGCCATAATAGAAAGAATTTGTTTAACCTTTTTCATCCTTTAGACCTCCAAAAAATGTTGTATAGGTCGGTACCTTCATGGTTCCTGCAACTATATGCGCAAGGGAAGGCTGTCCGGCTGGAAATGACCAATCCTACCAATTGAAGTTTATGTTGATGATCTCTAGAGATTTGAGTCTTATCCCCCCTAACAGAAACGGGAAATTCTTATTTTGCAATTTGAGCAGATACAATATCAGACTACTCACAGACCTTTGAAAATTGGATAGGGGAGACTGTCGCCTCATTTTCATCTTTGATATGATTTCCATTTACAGAGAAACAGTAATTCGACATAGTCCCACTACGGGTGAACGTAACCTGAATATCGGGAGTACCATGAGACATAGCATAGACGGACTCCACTATTAGCATCGTGCCAATGCTGCTATCGAAAGTCGTTTCACCATGAAAATCACATCCTTGTAACGACACTATCCTATACCAGCTAAAAAATAACCACTGGAAACACCTCCCTTTACCTTGCTTAAGTGTCTCTATTATATAAGCGTATTACTAACATAAAAGTGAAATGAAAAATAAGAAATTTTAAAGAAAAATATTCTATAAATGCACAAGTAAATTCATTTCTGTGTGTGAAATAATTGTAAAAACAATTTTATATATAGTATAACTATATATTCCCCACCTTAGAAAAACCACCCACAAATCTTACTTCAATCCGACTTTCGGAAAGCACCGTCACCTGCTCCACTACACGACGTATAAAGTTGTCGTTAAATTCCGGCAAGGAAAGAGCATCTGCTTCAATAGATGGATTTTTTTCCTCACTATCCGGAGTTTGTGCTTCCAGTTGTTCCAGCTTCTCTGTCAACTCTGTTTTTTCCCGGGTCATCACCTTGAACCGTTCCTCAAAAAATTCCGTTTTTTCGCTCTGCGCCGCGAACACCAGCAGGTTGGACATCTCCTGATCAATATGCCGGATTTTCCGGCGAATCACTTCCGGATCTTCTGTTTGCTCCCCAATAAACAATGCCTTTTTCTGTGCTGCCTGCATTGCCTGGGTGATTTCTTCTTTGCTGTGGTACACCGACCAGATGCAGTTCAGGATGGCCTCGTGTAGAACCGGCTCTTTAAGACTGGGCGAGTGCTTGCAGTATTTTGTCCCAAATTCCAGCCGGTTGATGCACCGCCAGACGTTTTCCTTGGTTCCGTCCCGCTTGATCCATTGGGTTCGCCGGTACATGGCCCCGCATTCCCCGCAAACCAGCCGTTCCGACAAAGCGAACTTGCTGGTGTATTTCCCCTGTTCCGATTTCGTCCTCCGGCAGGAAACTTTCCGTTTGCTGTTCCTTCTGGCAATCTCCAATTGAACCTCTTGAAAGATTTCCCGAGGTATAATGGCGGGATGATTATCCGTTATGTAATATTGTGCCACCTCGCCCCGATTCTTCTTTACCTTCTTCTGCAGAAAGTCGGAAGTGTAAGTCTTTTGCAGCAGGACATCCCCGGCATATTTTTCGTTCCTCAGAATGTTCTGGACAGTGCTGGTGGACCAGGTCGACCGTCCTGTTGGTGACAGGATTCCATCGTTTTCCAAAGCGGCAGCTATCTGGCGCGGTGTGTCCCCGCCCAAATAATTGTAAAAAATGCGAGTTACCACCGCAGCACCCTCCGGCTCGATCTCCGGTTCTCCATCCGCACCCTTCCGGTAACCCAGGAAGTGACTGTAATGAAAGGGGAATTTTCCCTCTTTATATTGCCGCCGCTTTCCCATGGTGACATTCTGGCTGATGGATTCGCTCTCCGCCTGAGCGAAGGCGCTGAACCAGGTGAGGTAAATTTCACTGCTGACATCGCTGGTATTTAAGCCCTCTTTTTCAAACTCCACCGCCACATTCAGGCTTTTCAGCAGGCGGATGTAGGTAATGGAATCCAGGGTATTCCGGGAAAACCGGCTCAGGGATTTGGTGAGGATCAGGTCGATCTTGTGCTTTTTGCATTGCTCAATCATTTTCATAAATTCCGGCCGGATGGTATCCTTGGTTCCGCTGATGCCACGGTCGGCAAAAATCCCCGCACATTCCCATTCCGGATTGCTTTGAATCAGGTTGGTGTAGTAGGCCACCTGATTTTCAAAACTGCTTTCCTGTTCCTCCTGCTCAGTACTGACCCGGCAGTAGGCTGCCACCCGGAGCCGTTTCCCTCGACTTTGGTTTTGAAGAAAAGGGTTTGCCGGGATTTCCCGAACTTGTTTGCGATGTTCCTGCATATTGCTCATTCCTCTATGATAATATTACGCCATTCTTCAGCCGGATGAAAATTTCTCCGCTGCTAATAATCACGCTTTTTACGATTTTTTCAAACAAGGCTGTGTCTGCTGTTTCCGCTGGCTGCTGTCCGGCAAGGTATTCGGCAATTCTTTGATTTTCCCACCCGATTGCGGTACACACCCGGTATTTCTCCTGGGCACACTGCTGAATCAGATGCAGCAGTTCATCTGTATCTGCCTTGGGGTCCCCCAGCTTGCGGTTGATTTCATGGGTCAGCCGCATGGCGTCAATGGAAAGGAAATCCGGGTTTTGAACGCTTCTTTCCGTAAGGTTTGGTTCGGCAATCAACCGGTTCAGAATGGCAGTAATCTGCCGGAGAAGCTGGCGGTCCTCCAGCCAGCCGCTTTCCCACCCGCAGTCCGGACAGCTCCAGGTTATTTTGCCGTTCCTGCAGGCAGTCCGGCAGAGTGTCCGTCCGCATTTAGGGCAGGCAATTTTCTCCCGGATTTCCTTGGGGAGAATAGCGTCCTTTTTTCTGCTGCCGGAACGCCGGGCACAGACAGCGTCATATAACGCCTGTTCCACAATGGGCGGATATTCCCCTGTTCCTGTGTATCGGGTATCGTCCAGAATCCGGCACACCATATTCTTGTTCCAAATTGCAGTCCCTTCCCGATAGGGAACCCCTTGCAGTATGGCACTGGCGGCCAGTTCCGGAGTGGTTTTTCCCAGACGGTACTGTTCAAAAATCTCCCGCACCATCTGGGCTTCCTGCGGATTGACCATGATCTGTCCTTCCCGCATTTGATACCCAAAGGGGAATATCCGTTTTTTGCTCATGTTAGTCCGATCCTTCCCTTGTTTCTTCCAGCTTCAGCCTGTTTTTCAGCTGAAACACCAGTGTTGTATCTGAAACGATGACCTGTTCCACTGTTTTGCGAAAAATCTCCGGGTCAAAGTGATCCAATGGTGCAGATACCAGCGAAATCAGCCGCTTGGTTTGTTCGATCATTCCGGCATAGTCGCTGCTGTCCCGGTACCGCTGCAGTTCTGTCCGAAGTTTTCGAATTTTTTGTTCCAGTTCGTTGGTTTGGGCGATAAAAAAAGCAGAATCAATGCACTCCTTTGCCCACAGGCTGTGAAGTGTATGACTCTGCTCGGACAGCATGGCAATCTGCCGGTTCAGTTCCATAGCATCTGGATGAAGAAATAATTCCCGATCTTTCAGTTCCTGCAGCAGCTTGAGATATTCTCCCAGAATGGCATCCCGGTTCTGGGATAACTTGTGAAGGAGTATCTGAAACCGATTCTGCACCAGATCTTCCGAGATTCCCTTTTGCCCACACTGGTCCGGATGATGCAGATGCCGGGAACACACCCACCGGATTCCTTTGGCTGTCACCCGCCGATACAGGACAGAACTGCATTCTGCGCATAGAAATTTTCCGCTGAAAGTGTAAGGTTCGTTCTTCTGATCCTGACCAAATTTTTGGGATTTACCTTGCAGGAGCACTTGAACCTTTTCAAAAGTTTCTTTACTGATAATTCCCTCATGGGTATTTTCCGCATAGAATTGTGCTTTCTCTCCGTGGTTATCGATCTTCTTAAAGGGAATTTCTTCGGTGCGATAACTTTTTCGGTACAATTCATCCCCCATGTATCGTTCATTTGTCAGGATATACAGGATTCCATGGCGGCTCCAAACAGGTTTTCCGTTCAGCTTGGGCACTTCTGCTTTGATCAGTTGGGTGGCGATTTGGTGGATTCCGGCACCTTGCAGAAATCTCTCATAAATATACCGCACGACACGGGCTTCTTCCTCACAAATGACCAGCTTTCCATTCTGATCACACCGGTATCCATATGGAATCTGCGACAGCCGGAAAGTACCATTCTGCATCCGCATGACAGCGCCTTTGCGCATATTTTTCGAGATGGAAATGGATTCCTCTTGAGCAAAGGCACTCATCATGCTGAGAAACATCTCATTGCTCATCACACTGGTATTGATCCGTTCCTTTTCAAAAAATACCGTCACATCCAGATTTTTCAGTTCCCGCACCGCTTTGATGCAGTCCTGGGCATTCCGGGCGAATCGGGATACCGACTTAACCAGAATCCGGTCGATTTTTCCCTGTCTGCAGTCCCGCATCAGCCGGAGAAAGTCCTCCCGTTTCTCGGTACGGGTTCCGGTAATGCCCCGATCGGCGTAGATATCCACAAACTGCCAGTCCTCATGGGCCTGAATAAACTGGGTGTAGTATTTGACCTGGGCAGAGAAGGAATTTCGCTGATCCGTGGAATCACTGCTGACACGAGCATAAGCAGCCACCCGCAGCTTTTCTGTGGTCTGGATCGTGACAGGCTGAATCACCCGGACTTCCGGCATGTTCCATTCCTCCTTTTCTCGGACAGTAGTCCCGACCACTATCGGCAAGGACAACATTACCACAACATCATGCAGAAAGCTATCACAAGAACCACTAAATCTATCGATGATAATCCTGGCAAAATAAACTTTGCTATATGCGTTGATATTTGCTTTTATTCGTGGTATAATTAACTTAAAAGTAAATAACTTGAAAGTTAATAAAATGGAGGTGTCTGAATGTTTATTGGCAGAGAAAAGGAGCTGGCAGAGCTTGAAAATCTTTACCAGCAGAACCGTTTTCAATTATTTGTACTATACGGACGAAGACGAGTGGGAAAAACGACCTTACTCCTGGAATTCTGCAAAGATAAGGAAACTGTTTTTTACTCCGCAGAACAAAGTAATGAAAAAATGAACCTGGATAAATTTTCCAACCTGGTATTTCAGCATTATGGAGAAACCATGCTGGAACCCTTTTCGTCCTGGGAAAATGCGCTGCTTTACCTGCACAACAAACAGACAGAAAAACCGCTGGTGCTGGTCTTTGATGAATTTCCATATCTGGCAGCAATCAACCCGGCACTGCTTTCCATTTTGCAGCATTTAATTGACCATACCCTGCAATACGGAAAACTGTTTTTGGTTCTTTGCGGCAGTTATATGGGATTTATGGAAAAAGAAGTGCTGGGAGCCAAAAGTCCTTTGTTCGGCCGAAGAACCGCCCAGCTGCACATGAAGCCCTTTGACTATCGGACCAGCGTGAAATTCCTGGAAGGATTCTCCAAGGAAGAACAGCTGACCCTTTATGGTGCTTTTGGCGGCACTGCCATGTATCTCCAGCAGATTTCTGCCCAGAAAAGTCTGAAAGAAAACATCCAGAATATCTTTTTAAAGCCGACTGGCTATCTGTACGAAGAACCGCTTCTGCTTCTCCGGCAGGAAGTGCAGGAACCCGGAGTGTATTGTGCTATTATTGAAGCAATCGCCGGAGGCGCCTCCAAATCCAATGAAATTGCCACCAAAACCGGCGAAGCGCCTGCAAAATGTCTGAAATATATCAAGACTCTGCGGGAACTGGGAATTCTGGAAAAGGAAACACCATTTGGTGAAAAGGATTCCTCCCGCAAAACTCTGTATCGCATCTCCGATTTTATGTTCCGATTCTGGTACCGGTATGTATCCAGCAACCGCACGTTACTGGAAATGGACGCACAGGAAGTTGTGTGGGAACGAAAAATTGCCGGAGATCTCAGCACTTACATGGGGCTGGTCTTTGAACAGGTGTGCCGTGATTATCTCCTGCATCAATGCTCATGTACGGTAAGGAAGCAAGCAACCGAAAACAAGAGATAGACCGCCAGCACTACACTATTCCGAACCAAAGACCAAAAGATAAGCATTGTGGGAAAATCTAAACTTTTGGATTTTCCT
>CALXGT010000005.1 GCA_944387915.1 uncultured Clostridia bacterium | reverse complement strand
AAACGGTTTGATAAAAGGATAGAAAGGAGATGAGGACATGAATGTCAACTTGCCTACTCTTGTGATCTTGATTGTATTGGCAGCGGTGGTGGGTCTGGTCATCTTTAAGCTCATTCGCGATAAAAAGAAAGGGAAACACAGCTGCGGCTGTGACTGCGGAAGCTGTAGCGGCTGCCATTTCTCACAAACCGGCAGCCGGCGATGAAACGATTTGAAAAAGACTTCTTCTCTTCTCTTTTTCAAAGCCCCCGGGTTTTAAGCCACGGGGGCTATAGAACGCCCAATAAGTTAGTTTATACTAACCAAAGAAAGGACAACGTATGTGTGTGGTGATTGTGGGCGGGCACGATCGAATGCACCGTCAATATAAGGAGATCTGTAAAAACTACGGCTGCAAATGCAAGGTATTTACCCAGTACGCGGCGAAAATGGCTTCCCAAATCGGTTCGCCGGATCTTTTGGTGCTGTTTACCGGTACGGTTTCTCACAAAATGGTGGCGGTGGCGCTGGACCAGGCGAAACGGTCGGAGACCACGGTGGAACGGTATCATTCCGCCAGCGCTACCGCATTGGAGGAAGTGTTGAAAAAACACTGCTGCAAACATTGTAGCGAAAAAAATGGGTGCTTTAAAAAATAGAAAGCATACCGCCCTTCGGGGCGGTTTTTGTTGCTTCCCAGGGGAGGGCATGCTATACTGAAAGCAGGAGGGAAGCTTATGTTACGATTTATAGAAGGGACCCCCGGGACGGGAAAATCCACCTTTCTTTTTAACGAGATTCGACGCCGGATTTCGGAGGGAGCGTCGGTGATTTTGATGGTCCCCGAACAGTTTTCCTTTGAGACGGAACGGTATTATTATGAAACGCTCTCCTTACAGGAGCAAAAGCGCCTGTTTGTTTTCAGCTTTTTGCGGCTGGCCGAGGAAATTGGGAAGGTTTGCGGAAAATCGGGGGGAGTGTACGCGACGGAAAGCGACAAGCTGATCGCGATGCGGCGGACGCTCAAAGAGATCGCGCCGAAACTTCGCTACTATAAAAACAGCGGCTATCTTGATTTTTTACAGCGCATGATTCGTTTTTCCGACGAACTGTATCAAAGCGAGATCCCGCCTTCGCTTCTCTTGGAACAGGCGTCGAAGGAAGAGGGAATGCTTGGGGACAAGCTTTGGGATCTAAGCTTGATTTTTGAAAGCTACCGGACGCTTCTTTTGAAAAATTATAAGGATGAGGCGATGCGTTTGCTTTTGGCGACGAAAGCCGCGGAAGAAGCTCATTTTTTTTCCGGAAAAATTCTTTATTTTGACGAGTTTAAAAGCTTTACCGCCGACCAGAAACGGTTGCTGCGACTGATTTTGCGGCAAAGTCAAGAGGTAACGATAACGTTATGCAACGACCCGCGGGAAAGAGAGAGCGGCCTTTTTGATGTGGTGCGGGAGACCAAAAAGGAATTAAAGGCGATGGCGTTTCAAGAGGCGGTGACGGTGAAGCCGGATTTGCGGCTAACGGAGAATTACCGCTACCGTCGCCCCGGTCTTCTTGCCTTATCCAACAGCGTTTTTCGTTATCGCCCTTTCGATAAGGAAAAGGAAAATTCTTCCGTGTCCGGAGCCGGGTTCTCCGAAATTTACGGAGAATGCGAGTATATTGCGGCGAAAATCATATCCCTTTTGCGGGATGAGGGATATCGCTATCGGGACATCGCCGTTTTGGGGAGAGATTTAACGGAGTACGGGCCGATATTGCGGGCGGCTTTCGAGCGGCAGAAAATCCCTTATTTTTCCGGGGAGACGGAGTCTATATCCGGATTTCCCCTGGTCCGTTTTATTTCCCATCTTTTGCCCCGGCGCCGGGTATATCCGGAGCGGGAATGCTGGCTCAACGCGCTGAAATGCCGGTTGCTCCCCTTTTCCGATGAGGAAATTTCCGCTTTTGAAGAATACAGCTATGTTTGGAATGTGGAAGGCGACGCCTTCTTTTCTCCTTTTGTCCGTCCGATTTCCGGATATCAGTCGGGGGAAAAACCGGGAGAAAAGAAAAAGCGGCAGGCGGCGGAAACGGTTCGCAAAAAGATGGCTGCGCTTCATAACGCTTTTTTAAACGGGATTCAAAAGGAGCGCTCCATCAGTCGGGGAATCTATCGATTCCTTTTGGAACAGGGAATCGAGGAGACTGTCCAAAAACGGATTCAGACTTTTTTTGACTTCGGGGAATACGCGTTATCGAGACAGGAAGGAGAAGCCTGGGACGGGGTAATGAGCCTTTTGGATGGGCTTTTGGATTTTCCCGGAGAGGGAGAGCCTCTTAGCCGAAGCGCGCTTACGGAGTATCGGGAGCTTTATCTTTTAGGCGCCAACGGAATCTGTCCCAAAACGCCGCCCCAAACGATCGACAGCGTTCAAATAGGAACGGTGGATCAGGTTCGATTGCGGGACAAAAAAGTTGTCCTTTTATTTGGAGTCAACGATCGGCTTTTGCCGTACGTTTCGGAACAGGGCGGCATGTTTACCGAAGCCGAAAGAAGAAAACTTTCGGATCAGGGGATCGCTTTTGGAAAAACGGCGCAGGAGGCTTTGGTTGAGGAACGGTTTGTCACTTACCTTGCTGTTTCCGCGCCTTCAGAACAGTTGATCCTAACCTATTCTTTGCATGACGCCGCCGGCAAAGAAAAACGGCCGTCGGTTTTAATCCGGGATGTTTTGCGCTTGTTTTCTGGCAATACGGTACTGCAAGAGAAAGAGATACCCCCGCTTTTTTATTGTACCGATCTCTTAAACGGCTTTTACCGGTACGCGAGGGAAAAAAGCCGCCCGGGCAGCGCTTCGTTTGTCGCGTCGCTCAAAGCGGCATTGCAAGAGGATAAGGCTATGGAAAAGCGGCTTGCGGCGCTGGACGCTTTGGAAGGGAAACGATTTTCCCTTTCCGACCCCATCGTGATTCAGCGTCTTTTCGCCGGAAAGGAACCGAGAGCGCTGTTCCTTCCGAAAGGAGAGCGGAAAAAGGCGCGGTACCGGCTGCAAAAGGTATCTTTCCAAAAGGGGCAGATCCGTCTTTCCCCGACGCAGATTGAGAACTATTACGCCTGCCATTTCCTCTATTTTTGCCGCTATGGGCTGAAATTAAAACCAAAAGAGCGGGCGGCTTTAAATCCCCTTTCCCGGGGCAATGTGATTCATGCTCTTTTGTTTTCTCTTCTTCGGGAGGAAGATATTTTCGAGGCTGATGAAATAACCGTTCGGGAAAAAATTAAACGGGCGTTGGAGCAATACTACAACGATTATATCGGCGGGGAAAAAAGCGACCGTTTTTCCTTTTATTACGATGGGATCGGCGATACGGTCTACCAAATTTACATGGCGTTAAAGGAAGAATTTTCCCAATCACAATTCCGGATTGAAGGGTTGGAGGAGATGATCCAAAAGGGCGGGCGGATTGAACCGTTTACCGTTGAAGAGGAAAAAACCGTGGTTTCGGTGTTTGGTAAAATTGACCGGCTGGATTGTTTTACAGACGAAAATGGGGAGACCTTCGCCCGGGTCATTGACTATAAGTCGGGCGAGAAAAAATTTGAGCTGGCGTCGGTTGCGGCGGGATTTCATCTACAGATGCTCTTGTACCTGTTTGCCTTAAAGCGAACGCGTACAGGTCCCCTTGCTCATCTTCGCCCCGCCGGCATCTTGTATATGCCCGCCAAGAATCCCAAGGCGCTTTTGCCTAGGGACGCTACCGCCGAAGAGACAAAGGCGCTGCAAAAGAAAAGCTTTGTGATGAGCGGGCTTTTACTCAATAATTACACCGTGCTGACGGCCATGGAGAAAGATCTAAACGGCCGGTTTTTACCGGTTTCCAAAGGGAAAAACGGCGTAAAGGGAAACTATCTTCTTACCGAAAAGGAACTGAACCGGCTGGAAAATAAGGTGGAGGATTTGGTCCGGGATATGGCGAAGGGGCTTCTTTCCGGAGAAATCGCCCCCATGCCCAAGGGGGAGCCCCAGCTTCTGCCATGCCGGTATTGCGGCTACCGCGCCCTTTGCGGACGGGAGGAAAAGGATCCGTTTCTTTTGCCGGAAAAAGCGCCGAAGGATTGGCTTGAGGAGGAAGAAAAATGAGCGTTACCTTTACCAAAGAACAGCTAAACGCCATAGAAAGCCGGGGCGGTGGGATTTTGGTATCGGCTGCTGCGGGAAGCGGGAAAACGGCGGTTTTGGTAGAACGGATTGTCCGCCGCCTCTCCGACCGGGAAAATCCGGTATACGCCGATCGGCTTTTGGTGGTGACTTTTACCCGCGCGGCAGCGGCGGAAATGAAAGAACGGATCGAAAAACGGCTTTCCGAGCTTTTGGAAAAGGATCCGGATAACCTTTTTTTGCAGCAGCAGATTTTGTTGCTGGAACATGCGTCGATTTCTACCATGGATTCTTTTTTCAGCACGCTGGTCCGGGAATACGCGGAAACCCTTTCCCTTTCCCCGAAAACCAGGATTGTGGATGAAGCGATGCTCCTCCCCCTCAAACAACAGGTTATGGAGGAGATTTTAGAGAAGGAAACCGGCGAGGAATTTTTCCGGCTTTGCCGTTATTTTGGCGAGGAAGGAGACGCCGCGCTCAAGGAAGAGATCCGTTTTTTAAGCGACGCGCTCTCTACCTATCCGTATCCGGAGGCTTTTCTTCGCCAACAGGAGGAGTTTTACCGGGATCCGCCCCCGGTTTCCGAGACACAGGCGGGGAAGCTTTTGCTCGAGGAGGGAAAATTTCTCCTTTCCGAAGCGGCAGACGCGCTGGAAAACGGAAAAAATCTCCTTTCGGGGGATTTGGGGCTGCAAAAAGCGTATCAAAAAAATTTCTCGGTTGAACTGGATCAAGTCCGGTCTCTTTTGCTTTGCTATCCGTCTCAGGATTATCAAACCATTCGAGAGCAGGTTTTCGCCCTTTCCTTCGACCGCCTTGGCCGGGCGCCCAAGGACAGTGATTTGGCCCTCAAAGAAACGGTGACTTTTTTTCGCAACCAGGCGAAAAAGCTGATTGAAGACGCGAAAAAGCTCTTTGCTACGCCGGAGGCGTCTTTCGCCGCGGATTTAAAACAGCAGTACCCGTTGGTGAAGAAACTGTTTTCTTTGGTCACAGAGTACCGCAGGCGGCTTTGGGAAGAAAAAAAGGAGCGCGCAATTGCGGATTTTTCGGATTTTGCGTCTCTGGCGCGGACTCTTTTGCTGCGGGAGGACCGGGAACCTACCCCGGTGGCGTTAGACTACCAAAACCGGTTTGATGAAATTCTAATCGACGAGTATCAGGACACGAACCGACTCCAGGATGAGATCTTTTACGCCATTTCCCGGCAGGGAACCAACCTTTTCTTTGTGGGGGATCTGAAACAAAGTATTTACCGGTTTCGCAGTGCGACGCCCGCCGTTTTTTCGGAAAAGAAGGAGCATTTTTTCCCCGCAGACGCAGGACAATACCCTAAAGTGATCGACCTCAATCGAAATTTCCGAAGCCGGAAAGGGGTGATAGAGGGGATTAACTTTTTGTTTGAACGGCTTATGAAAAAAGAGGTGGGAGGCGTGGATTACACCGCGGCGGAACGGTTGTATCCCGGCGCCGATTCCTACCCGGAAAACTGGGATCCTTCTCCGGTGGAAGCCGTTTGGATCGAATCCGAGGACGGCGTGGCCGCCGAAGCGAAAGAGGCGGCGAAACAGGTGCGCCGGATGCTGGATGAAGGCTTTTTAGTGACCGAAAATGGAGCCTTGCGCCCTTGTCGCCCTTCCGATTTTGCCTTTTTGCTCCGCAGTCAGAAAAATGTGGACGTTTTGTATGCAGCCGCGTTAAAGGAGGAGGGAATTGAATCGGTGACCGGCGCGATGGGAAGCTTTTTCGGTTCCCGGGAGATTTCCCTTGCGTTATCTTTCCTCCGGGCGATCGATGATCCTGCCGACGATATGGCTTTGTCCGCCGTTTTGTTATCCGCTCTGGGAGGATTTTCGTGTGATACGCTGGCGGCGCTTTTGTTGGAAAAAGGAGAGAACAGCCTTTATGCCGTCTTGCGGAAAAAAGGAGCCTCTTTGCCGGAAGGAAGCGCTTTTTTCGCGCTCTTTGACCGGCTTCGGGAAAAGGCGTCCTTTACCGGCGTTCGGGATTTTCTCCAGTACCTTTACGACGCTACCGACCTTTTGGCTATTGTTTCAGCAGAGGAAAACGGGGAAATCCGGGAGAAAAATCTTTGGCTTTTGCTTGGGCGGGCTTCCGAGTACGAAAAGGGCGGCGATCGGGAAATTTCCGGCTTTTTGCGCTTTGTGGATCGGATCCAGGAGGAGAAGCGGGATTTGGACGCCGCCGTACCGACGACGGGAGAAGATGCGGTTTCCATTATGACAATCCATAAATCCAAAGGTCTGGAGTTTCCTGTGGTTTTTCTGTTAAACTGCGGCAAATCCTTTAACCGGATGGATCTTCGGGGCAATACGGCGGTGGACAGCGAGCTTTGTTACGGTATGCGGTTTATTGACCGAGACCGGTTAGTAAAATATGATACCCTTCCCTTTTTGGCGTTGCGCCTGCTCCAAAAGAAGGAGTTATTGTCGGAAGAGATGCGCCTGCTTTATGTTGCCGCTACCCGGGCGCGGGAGAAGCTTATGCTGTTTACCACGGTCCCTTCCTTTGACCAAGCGCTTTCCTCAGCGGCAAAATATCGGGACCCAAAAGACGTTCCCACCCTTTTGGGCATTCGAAGCGGTCAGTCTTTCGGCGACTGGATCGGGCGGGCGACTCTCGGCGTGGCTTCCCCAATGTTTCACACCAGACGGATTACCGTAGACCATTTGGAGGACAAGGCGGAGAAAGAAAAGGAGAAGCCAAAAGAGGGAGGAAAGGAACTGACGGATAAAATCCGCAGTCAATTTTCTTATCATTACCCCCACCTTGCCGCGACAGTTACGCCTCAAAAGCTTTCGGTGACGGAAATTTCCCATTCCAATAGTCTGCCTCTTCTATCCCATCCCCGGTTTTTAACGGAGGACGGGTTTACGGCGGCGGAAAAGGGGACGATTTTCCATAAAGCGCTTCAATTTTCCGATTTGGAGCATGGACGAAAGGATCCCAAAGAGGAGCTATGCCGTTTAATTCGAGAAGAATATCTTTCGGAAAAAGAGGGAAAAGTAGTGGATCTGTCCCTTTGGGAAGCGTTTTTTTCTTCTGCATTGGTGACCCGGATTCTCGCGTCCCCCACCGTTTACCGGGAATATGCCTTTTTCGATACCGTTTCTCCAAAAGAAGCCGGCATAGACGGGGAAGGGGAAATTTTATTGCAGGGGATTGCCGATTGCGTTTTTGAAGAGGATGGCGCCGGCGTGATTGTGGATTTTAAAACGGATCGGGGCGTTAGCGAAGAGACGCTTAAAAATCGATATCGCCTTCAGCTTTCCTTTTATCGAAGAGCGTTGGAAAAACTGTTTCCCAAGGGAATTAAAGAGGCGCTCATCTACTCCACGGCATTAAAAAAAGAGATCGTTGTATAAAAGAAAATAGGAGCAACCCTTTTATTTTCAGGGATATTGTGGTAGAATATACTGGACATGGTTTTAAAAACTTATGTGGAAAGTGTTCATAAAACATCGTAGATGGGGCGGCGGTGTGCCGCCTCATAGGAAGGATAGATATGGAAAAGGAAAATCTGCTGTTAGTGACGGAGCATTACCCTTGCGGAGAGCGGGAACGCTTTTTGGAGACGGAAATTGATTTTCTCTCTCAAAAATACCATGTGATTATTTTTTCTACCGATACGGATCATATGATGACGCGCTCGATTCCCAAAGGAGTGACGTTTCTTCGCCCGGCCGAGCGAAGGAGCGCTTTTTTGCGGAAATTGAGCCGTCTTTTTTGTCGATTCAGTCAAGGGTACCGGGACGAAAAAAGGGAAGCGAAGATCGAAGCCCGGTGGACACCGGAGTTTCGGGAAGAGACGTTGTCCGCTTTGGTGGAAAGCCGGGAAATCTACGACTATATTAAGGATCAGGATTTTTTCGAAGAGGATCAAAAGCTGATTATCTACAGCGCCAGCTTAAACAAATATTTTTATGGACTTTGCGCCTTAAAGGAATTTTATCCGGATGGGATTAAGGTGGTTGCCCGCTGCCACGGCGCCAATATGGTGGATCCGGAGACAGGAAAACGGCGCAATACCTTAAACTATGTCATCAACCAGGTGGCGGATGAAATTTATTTCGCTACCGAGGAGAGAAGAGACGCTTATTTGGAAAACTTTATGGGGGCGACGGGAGATCCCAGAAAATATAAGGTGGCGCCCTTTGGGGTGTACCCCGGAGAGGAAAGCCGCGCTCTTCCCCCTACGGAATACTTTTTGCGAATCGTGAGCTGCTGTCCCATAGAAGAGGATAAACGCCTGACTTTGATCGCCGACGCCTTGAGCGAGGTGGAAAGCGGCGCTATCGAGTGGGTGCATATTGGTACGGGAAGTAAGAAAAATGAGCTGTCCGCTTACTGTGAGGAGAAGCTGGGGCAAAAAGAGGGGGTCCGCTACAAATTTTTCGGAGAATTAAGCCGGGAAGAAATTTACGAATTTTATAGAGACACCTACGTAGACGCTTTCGTCAGCGTGGACCTCTCCGACAGTGTGCCCACGGCAATTATGGAGGCCATGGCCAATCGGATTATGATTTGCGCGGTAGATTCCGACGGCGTCAAGGATATTTTGGATGACAAAACCGGCTTGATGCTGCCAAAGGACATCGACGCGAAACGGCTCGGGAAAATTTTGGAAAGCCTTTGTAAGGTCCCAAAGGAAAAGATTCGGAAAAAGAAAGACGCCACTTTTAATGTTTTCCGCGAAAAATTGGATGCCAACGTCAATTGTCGGGCGTTTTGTGAGGCTATTGGCGTTTTCCCTGAAAAATAGGCGGTTTTTTGTCATGGATTGCTGGTGGATTTTTCGGCTCGGATATGGTATGATGAACAATAAGTGACAAAATACAACAAAAGACCGTGTACGGGAGGCAGTATGTTTAAAAAAATCATTCAAAAGATGGAGCGGAGTATCCTCTTTTGCTATAAAGGGCTTTTGCTCGCGGTACTGTTTGTGATCTTTTTCGCCTTTTTTGGCTTTGCGGAGCCGGAATTGCGCCGCTTTTCGCGTACCGCCGCGATTTCGATGTCGATTTTCGCCGTTGCGATGATCTGCCTCACTAAGATTTACGGCGGCATTCCGCTTGGAATTAAGAAAAGTAAAGAGATTGTGTACCCTCTTTTTATTGCTACGGTGCTCACCGACCTCATAACCTATTTTCAGCTTTTTATTATGCGGTATCATTTCGAGGGGAAAAGTTACCTTGTGGACCTGGGACTGATGGCCGCGGTGATTGTTTTGCAGCTCATCTGCATTTTCGGGATGGTCTATTTTGGTCATTACCTCTATTTCCGCATCAATCCTCCCAGCCCCACACTGGTGATCTACGGGGATAAGGAAGGCTTGGTTAGCTTTGTTTCCAAGGTCAACAAGTATAAAAAGCAATTTGACATTCGTTCCCTTTGCGATGTAGAGGATGAGAATTTAAGGGAAATCATCCGCAAGCACCGAACGATTTTCCTCTACGGATTGGATCCGGAGAAGCGGAAAGAAGTTTTGGAATATTGCTATAAACATAACCGCACCACTTATTTTACCACGCAGCTTTCCGATATCATTGTCCGCAGCGCCCACCATGTCATGGTGGATGATGTGGCGGTGATGAAGTCCCATTTTACCGGGCTTTCCATCGAACAGGAAATCATCAAGCGGTTGGTAGATATTTTAATTTCCGGTGTGGGACTGGTTGTGTTCAGTCCGATTATGCTAATTGAGGCGTTAGCCATCAAATTAGAGGACGGAGGACCGGTTTTCTTCCGGCAGCCCCGGGTCACCAAGGGCGGAAAGCAGTTTAACGTGCTTAAATTCCGGACGATGATTGTGGACGCGGACAAGGATAAAAAACGCCTCGCTTCTCAAAACGATGATCGGATCACCAAGGTGGGACGGGTTTTACGAAAACTTCGCATTGACGAGCTCCCCCAGTTCATCAATATCCTGAAAGGGGAGATGAGCGTCGTCGGTCCTCGTCCCGAACAGGCGGAGATCACCGAGAAATACATTGAAATCCTGCCGGAGTTTCGGTATCGGTTAAAGGTGAAGGCGGGCCTTACGGGGCTGGCGCAGATCCAGGGCAAGTACAATACAACTCCACGGGACAAGCTGATGCTGGATCTTTTGTATATTGAGCAATACAGTGTGTGGGTGGACTTTAAGCTGATTTTCCAGACGCTGAAGGTGCTTTTTAAATCCGACAGCACAGAGGGAGTGGAAGGAGATCTTCCGATTTCTCTTCCCGAAGACATTCAATTGACGGAAGAAAACAAGAAAGAATAAAACGAAAACCCCGGACGGCGTCTTCCGTCCGGGGTTAATTTTTGGAATCTCAGTAGTGATATTGGCGACGTTTTACCACTAAAAACATTGCCGTAATTCCCGCCGCGATAAGCTCCGCCGCTACGATAGAGAGCCAGATCCCGTCGATTCCCCAGAAGATTGGGAAAAGCAAAACGGCGGCGACTTGCAGGACCAATGTCCGCAAAAAGGAGATCAATGCGGAGATCAGTCCGTTATTCAAGGCGGTAAAAAAGGAAGAGCCGAAAATGCTAATACCGGAAAAGAGGAAAGAAAAGGAATAAATCACAAATCCCCGCAAAGTCATCTCGCAAAGGGTTTGGTCGTAGCCTACGAACAATCTTGCCAGCGGACCGGAAAAAATTTCCGCGGCGGCTACCATCGCGAGGGAAAAAATACCGATGATGATTAAGCTTTTTTGTAGCAGGCTTTTGAGCTCGTCGTGGTGTTCGGCGCCGTAGTGGTAACTGATAACCGGGGCGGTGCCCACGGCATATCCGATAAAGGTGGCAAGAAAGATCATATTGACGTACATCAACACCCCGTAAGCGGCGACGCCGTCTTCACCGGCGTATCGGATGAGCTGGATATTATAAAGCATTCCCACCACCGACATAGAGATATTGCTCATCAGTTCGGAAGAACCGTTGGTACAGGTCTTTAACAAAGACTTTCCGTCGTAGGATGTTTTGCCGAGACGAAGCAGGCTGCTGTTGGGGCGGGCGAAGTAGATCAAAGGGATGATGCCCCCCACCACCTGGCTGAAAGCGGTCGCGGCAGCCGCGCCTACCAGTCCAAAGGGGAAGACGGCGACCAAAAGTGCGTCCAATACCATATTGGTGACTCCCGACGCGACGGTTACCAAAAGCCCTAACTGGGGTTTTTGGGCGGTGACGAAGAAGCTTTGGAACTCGAATTGGAGCATGTAGGCGGGGAGCGCTAACAAGATGACCTTGCCGTAGGTTACACAGTCATTTAACATTTGTCCCTCCGCGCCCAGCAAACGCGCCACCGGACGGAGAAAGAGAAGCCCCAGCACGGCAATGACTATGCCGGAGGCAAAAGAGATATAGACGAGAAAGGAAAAAAGGCGGTTGGCTTTCTCTTTGTTTCCCATGCCCAAAGTCTTGGCGATGAGGGCGCTTCCGCCGGTTCCGAACATAAAGCCCAAAGCGCCTAAGATCATCAGAAAAGGCATAATAAAATTCACGGCGGCGAAAGGGGTTTTTCCTACAAAATTGGAGACAAAAAAGCCGTCCACAATGCCGTAGATCGAGGTAAAGATCATCATTACGATCGACGGCAGGGTAAAGCGCAATAATCGATGATAAGTAAAATGATCGGATAGTTTTATATTCATAAGTTCCTCCTTTACGAAAGCGCAGAAAGCTTTTCCAGAAAATCAGATAAAAATTTTTGGGTCAGTTCCAGATAACGGGTTCGGTCCTTTTGCGACCATCCTTGGAAAATTTCGTTTTCCATTTGGATCAGGCGCAGGGTAGTTCGTTCCGCTAGCGCTTTTCCTTTCGGGGTCAAGCAAACTTTTTTCTTTTTCCCATCGGCGGTGACCAAGTAGAGAAGATGCTCCGATTCCATCTTTCGAAGGGCGGAGTTGACCGTTTGTTTTCGCATCCCGGAAAGGCGCAAAATGTCTTGTAGCAGGCATTCTTCTCCCTGGTTACAGATCGCATAGAGGATCATAGACGCGCTGTCGGAAAGCCCGAGCTTTAAGGATGCCTGGTGATAGGCGGCGTCAATTTCGGCGGTCAGATAGTTGATCCGCTTCAGTTCGGATGTAGGACATATGGACATTTTATTTCTCCTTTGTATGAAATCGTACTCCATTGTAGTATGATTTCGTACAAATGTCAAGCTTTGTGTTGACAAATGAAAAAAGGAATTTTAAAATCAAAGAAAGGAGGGACGTTTATGGACGTGGAGAAAGTATTTTCTATGCCGTTTTGCAAGGGGTACGCCTTACTGTCGCAAAAAGCAAAGCGAAAAGGCCGGACCCAGCAGGAGGTGGACGAGATCGTTTTTTGGCTCACCGGATATTCCAAGGAACAGCTGGACCGGATCCTTGAAGATGAAACCGATTATCGAACTTTTTTTGAACAGGCGCCAAAGATGAATCCCAACTGTGACAAGATCAAGGGTGTGATTTGCGGTGTGCGGGTAGAGGAGATCAAAGATCCTTTGATGCAAAAGATCCGATATTTGGATAAGCTCGTGGATGAGCTTTCCAAAGGGAAAGCGCTCGAGAAGATCCTTCGAAAATAGCGCTTTTGGTTGACAAGGGAAAACGAGCGTGCTATAATGCTTGATGGAAAAGAAATACCGGCTAGGAAGAGAAGAAGAAGAGTCGCTTTTTTTCAGCGAGAACCCGGTGGGTGGAAGGGTTTAAAGGCGCTTTTCGGGCCGTCTCGGAGCCTTTGCGTTAATCCGCAACGAAGTTCCCGCGTTAAGGGAAAAGAGTGGCGATTTTTCGCAATTTGGGTGGTACCACGGAGTTTCGGCTTCGTCCCATAAGGGACGGGGCTTTTTATTTTGGAAAATTTTAGGAAAAGAAAGGAACGATAACCTATGAAATGGACCGGTCTGAACGAATTGAGAGAGTCTTTTCTCTCGTTTTTCGAAGGAAAGGGCCATACCCGTTTGGACAGCGCATCCCTTATCCCTCCCAAGGATGACACCAGTCTTTTGCTCATCAACTCGGGCATGGCGCCGTTAAAAAAATACTTTTTGGGTCAGGCAACTCCTCCCAATGTGCGGGTGACTACATGCCAGAAATGTATTCGTACCGGCGATATTGAAAACGTGGGAAAAACCTCCCGCCATGGCACCTATTTTGAGATGCTTGGCAACTTCTCCTTTGGGGATTACTTTAAGCATGAGGCAACAGCCTGGGCTTGGGAATATATTACCAAGGTGTTGGAGCTTCCCCTGGACCGGCTTTGGGTCACCATCTATTTGGATGACGATGAGGCGTTTGACATCTGGACCAAGGAGGTCGGCGTCGATCCTTCCCGCATCGTCCGTTTGGGGAAAGAGGACAACTTCTGGGAGCATGGCTCCGGTCCCTGCGGCCCCTGCTCCGAGATCTATTTTGACCGGGGAGAGAAATACGGCTGCGGAAAACCCGACTGCGGTCCCGGCTGTGACTGCGACCGGTATGTGGAATTTTGGAATCTGGTATTCAGCCAGTTTGATTCCGACGGCAACGGCCACTATGAGCGGATGCCTCATCCCAACATTGACACCGGTATGGGATTGGAACGGTTAGCCTGCATTATGCAGAATGTAGATAATCTGTTCGAGGTGGACACCGTCCAGAATATCATGAAAAAGATCAGCGAGATCGCCGGCGTTTCCTATCATACGAATGAAGCGGCGGACGTTTCCTTGCGGGTCATTACCGACCATATTCGTTCCACTACCTTTATGCTGGGCGACGGCGTTTCCCCTTCTAACGAGGGAAGAGGGTACGTGCTGCGGCGGCTTTTGCGTCGGGCGGCCCGCCATGGACGGCTTTTAGGGATTAACGAGCCTTTCCTTTACAAGGTCGTGGATACGGTGGTAGCGGAAAACCAAAGCGCTTACCCGGAGCTTGTGGAAAAGGCGTCTTACATTAAAAAGGTCATCAAAAACGAAGAGGAAGCCTTCAATAAGACTATTGGAAAAGGTATGGAACTGCTTCAAGACCTCATCGATGAGGTCAAAGCGGGCAAAAAGCCGAAGATCTCCGGCGAGGATGCCTTCAAGCTGTACGATACCTATGGATTCCCTCTGGATTTGACCATGGATATTGTCGAAGAGCAGGGCGTCGAAGTGGACGAGGAAGCGTTCCAGGTCTATATGGCAGAGCAGAAAAAGCGTTCCAGAGAGGATTATTTAAGCCGGGGCGGCTCCTCCTGGGAAACCGAGGATCTGCCTCTCCCCAAATTAGAGACGGTGTTCAAAGGCTATGAGAGCATGGCCGTACAGACTACGTTGGAGGCTCTTTTAGTGGGAAATGAAGAGCGGGAAATGGCCACCGAAGGGGAAGAAGTCTTGTTCCTCTTAAAGGAAACTCCCTTTTATACCGAAAGCGGCGGTCAGGTTTCCGATACCGGTGTAGTCCAAGGGGAAAACGGAGAGATCGTTGTCACCGGTATGAAAAAACTGTCTACCGGTCAAACGGTGCATCATGGCTTTGTGAAAACGGGGACTATTTCCCAAAATGAAACGGTGACCGCGAAGGTAGACGAGGCGCGGCGGCGCTCCATTATGCGAAACCATACGGCCGCTCACCTGTTGCAGGCGGCTTTGCGTCAGGTGCTGGGTGATCATGTTCATCAGGCGGGACAGCTTGTGGACGAAAAGGCGGTCCGGTTCGACTTTACCCATTTTGAGGCGCTTAGCGGGGAACAGATCGAACAGATCGAGGAGATCGTCAACGAGAAGATTATGGATTGCCTTCCGGTGGACAATTTTGAAACCTCTCTTGAAGATGCGAGAAAGCAGGGTGCGATGGCTCTGTTCTCGGAAAAATACGGCGCTGTGGTCCGAGTGGTCAAAGCGGGAGATTTCTCGTTAGAGCTTTGCGGCGGTACCCATGTGAAGAACACCGGCGCGCTGGGACTGTTCCGGATCATTTCCGAAAGCTCGGTGGCGGCGGGAGTGCGCCGGATCGAAGCCTATACCGGATTTAATACCTTAGCGGAGCTTTCCCATCTGAAAATCACGGTGGATCAGGCGTCGAGCCTTTTGAAGACCACGCCGGGTGAGCTGACTGCCCGCTGCGAAGGTGTGCTTTCCGAAATAAAGGAAAAGGATCGGGAGATCGACCGGCTCAACCGGAAGATCGCTTCCGCTCAGACAGAGGATTTGATGAAGAACGCTTCCCAGATTTCGGGGGTGACGGCGGTTTCCGCTGTGTTTGAGGAGCTTAGCGCCGAAATGATGCGGGCGCTCGGCGATAAGCTGAAGGACGAAAATCCCCTTGTTTGCGCATTGCTTTGCGGCGGGGACCGAGAAAAGAAAACCTTCTACTGCGCTGTGGGCGCCGAGGCGGTAAAGAAGGGACTCCACGCCGGAAAGATCATCAAGGCGGTTTGTGAAAAAACCGGCGGCAAGGGCGGCGGACGTCCGGATTCGGCTATGGGCGGCGTTAAGGATCCCGCGCTGATTGAAGAAGCCATCAAGGCATTTTTGCCTTTGGTAGAGGATATGGTAAAAGAATAAGGATTATAAAAGAAAGGAGCATTGGCATGGATTGCTTATTTTGTAAGATCATTGCCGGAGAGATTCCTTCCAAGAAGCTCTACGAGGATGAAGACGTATATGCCTTTTATGACATTGAGCCCCAGGCTCCCGTCCATTTTCTCGTCATTCCGAAGATGCATATCTCCGGCCCGGATCAGATCGACGAAAAAAGCGAACGGGTTGTAGGAAAGATCTTTTCGGTGATCGCGATGCTGGCAAAAGAACTCAAGCTGGAGAAGGGATACCGAGTGGTAACCAATTGCGGCGAAGAAGGCGGCCAGACGGTGGGGCACCTTCATTACCATGTGCTGGCGGGAAGAAATCTTTCCTGGCCTCCCGGATAATTTGAGCGGAAACAGACAGAAAAAGGAGTCTTGATTATGGAGTATTATACTCTTGAAGTGGCGGGATTGAAGCGGGAGCTTCCCCTTTGCGCCGTAGATGAACATATGGACATCGCCGCTTTCATTATGTTTTCCGATGTAGAGCTGACGGTGGCATGTGCCAAAGAGCTTTTGGAAAAAGCCCCCGAATTCGACGTTATGATTACGGCGGAATCCAAGGGTATCCCCCTGGCGTACGAGATGGCGAGACAGAGCGGCAAAAATTACGTGGTGGCGAGAAAAAGTATCAAGGTGTATACCATTGATCCCATCTCGGTGGAGGTCAATTCCATTACCACCCAAAACAGCCAGCATCTCTATCTGGGAAAAGAGGATCAGGAACGGCTGAACGGGAAAAAAGTGATGATTGTAGACGACGTCATCAGCACCGGAGAGTCGCTGAAAGCGCTGATCACCTTAGTGGAGCGGGCCGGCGGAAAAGTGGTCTGCGAAGCGGCGGTATTGGCGGAAGGCGACGCGGCGGATCGGAAGGATATTGCGTATCTGGAAAAGCTGCCCCTCTTTTTTAAGTAAACAAAAACTCCGGCAGGGATCCCCTGCCGGAGTTTTTCAATTCAGCTCTTCGATATGGTAGATATAATCCAGGGAACGGATGGCTTCCACAATTTCCCGATGGGTCTTATATTTTTTCAGTTCCGGACTGAATACCGTCAGCGTGATGGTGTAGACGCTCAGTCCTGATCCCCGATATGCCTGGTTGGCTTCCATATCGTCGATGCGAAGCCCAAGCCGCCGGATGACGGCGATAAATTCCTGAAGGTAACGGCTGTCGGTCAGCTCCAAATGGATCTCAAAATGGTTGGAGCGGTTTTTCAAATAGGTCTCAAAGGAGGGGAGTCCTGCTAAGATCGATAAAAGGAAGGCGAACAGGATCAGAGTTACGGTGTAAAGACCGGCGCCCGCGGCGAAGCCTAAAATGCTGCAGCTCCAGAGTCCCGCCGAAGTGGTAAGCCCCTTGATTTGTTTGCGGGAGCTGAAGAGGACGGAGTTTCCGCTCATTAACGCGGCCGCAACAATGGTTGCCGCAGACAGCATCGGCACACCCAAGGAAAATGTTTGGGCAAAAAAGAGATCCAAAAGAGTGACAGTAGCCGATGTAAAAGAGACGAGTACAAAAGTCCGAAGGCCGGCCGAGTGGCGTTTGCTCGCCCGTTCACATCCGACAATAGAGGAAAGGACGATCACCAAAGTGATCCGGAAAAGAATGGAAAATACGTTAAGCTCCTGGGACCAGCTCCCAAGAAAATCAGCAATAGGGTCGGTGATGTGCGCCAACTGTAAGATATTCATTGGTGGGTACCTCCTTTTCGGCTGGGGTGAGTGAGCATTTGCCGCATCAGGCGGTATTGCTCCTGCGCCGCTTCGGTAAAGGCTTTTTCTTCGGGAGAAAGGAAAGGCTCGCGCCTGGGGAGCTCCTTTTGGATGGCCTGGATCCGCTGGATCAAAAGCTCTACCTCGTTGGGCACGCCGGAAGGATCTTCGCGTGGCTCCAGAGGAACCAGATCTTCTAATTTATCCGAATAGGCATGGGAACGAAATAAAGCCAATTTGGCACAGGCTGGCCCGATCAATTCGTATAAAACGCTGGATGCCAGGATGATGGTCTCCAGCGCGTTCCCGGTTTCACCTCCCAGGGTGCGGGCGCCGATAGCGGCTAAACCGATGGCGACGCCGGCTTGAGGGATGAGCGCTAACCCCAGGTAATTTCGGACCGGGGCGGATTTTTTCGCAAGAAGGCATCCCAAAAACGCGCCGGCATATTTTCCGAGGATCCGGACGATAAAGTATACCACTCCGATTACGAAAAGAGAGATCCCGCCGACGTTTCCCGAAGGGTGAAACAGTGCATTTAAGTTAAAATTCAATCCGGAACGGACAAAAAACAAAAGGAGAATGGGCGGGCTGAAATAGTTCAGCTGTTGGAAAAGGCGCTCGTCATCCGAAAGATTGATATAGACCATACCCATTGACATACAGCCAAGCAGGGGCGAGACATCCAGCAGGGCGCAAATGCCGCAAAAAGCGAACAGCATCGCCACCGAAACGATGAGGCGGTTGTCGGTGGAGCGCTTTTGGAGAAGCAGTTTCAAAAACAACCCGAACAATCCTCCCAAAAGGAAAACAGAGGTATTGACCAGTAGAGGGAGAAGGATGTCCCCGGCATGGAAGCTTCCTGTAAGGGATGCAGTCGCCGCTGAAATAGCGATGCTGTAGGCAACAAGTCCGACGACATCGTCCAATGCAACGACCTGTAAGAGAGTATCTACAAAATCGCCTTTCGCATGGGTCTGGCGGATGGTCATTACGGTGGATGCCGGTGCTGTTGCGGATGCGAGGGCGGCAAGGACCACGGAAAAATGAAGGGAAAGCCCCATGCCCCAGAAGGTAACGGCAAAGATCAGCACCGAGGCGAGACAAGCTTCCAGCACCGTGATTACAAGGACTTTGCCGCCGCTTTTCTTCAAAGTGGAAAATCGGAAAAATTCGCCGGTTCCGAAAGCGATAAATGCTAACGCGATGTCGGCGATGAAATCCGTACCCTCTATCATGGTGTCGGGGATCAGATGCAGGCAATAAGGTCCCATCAAAATACCTGCCACAATATAAGCAGTGACGTTGGGAAGATGAAGCCGTTTGGTGATCCGTGTCGCCGCAAATCCGCCAATGAGCATTAAGGATACAGAGATGATGATAGAAGAAACCGGATTGGATGTCAATGGATTCGAAAGCTGCTGAAGCAAAGCTGTCATAATATTCTCCCTTTCTGTTGTTTCTTAAACAAAAAAGAAAGCAGCGGTGCTGTTCCCTTGAAAAAACGGTACACTTATGATATACTTTTCTTTTGATAAAATCCAATTATATCCTTTTTATATAGTATAAATAAACGGAATGGTGATTGTATGCTGGACCATAAAATAGAAACTCTTTTGTCAGTAGTGGAGCATCAAAATTTTACCAAAGCGGCTCAGTCGCTTTCTATGACACAGCCGGCAGTGAGCCATCATGTCCGCCAGCTGGAGGAGGAAATCGGCGCGCCTTTATTTGTTCGGGGAAAATCGGGATTAAAGCTGACTTCTAAAGGGGAGATCGTCGTTAAATATGCCCGGCGGATGAAGTCGTTGACCACCAAAATGCAGCTGGAGCTGGAAAACTCGGAAAAGCATATTTCGGTGCTTCGAGTAGGGATCACCCATACGTCGGAAAGCAATTTAACGGCGGCTGCTTTGGCCAAGTACAGCAGTCAGCACAGCGGTATTCGGATTATACTTTTTACAGATACCATAAATAATCTTTATGATATGCTGGAAAATTATGAGATCGATTTGGCAATTGTTGACGGTGCTTTGAATAACCCTCATTTTTCGTCTATGATTTTGGACACCGATTACCTGATGTGTATTATGTCAAACAGCAATTCTTTGGCCAAAAAGGGAGTAGTTACATTAAATGAATTAAAAAAGCAGAAAATGATTTTGCGAACCCCTTCTTCCGCTACCCGGATCTTATTAGAATCGGCGTTAGAGAGCAATAACGAATCGACGGCAAATTTTAACATAACTTTGGAAGTAGACAATATTGCCACCATCAAGGATCTGATCCGGAAAAATCTGGGCGTTTCGATTTTGCCGCGAAGCGCATGTATGGATGAACTGAAAAAAGGGAAGCTTACAGCGCTTCCCATAGAAAATTTGAGTATGGTCCGGGAGACAAAAATCGTTTATAATAAAGATTTTTCTCATCTGGACGTTTTAAATGAGATGATGAAAATTTATCGGAATTCAGAATTTTAATTTTTTGGTTACAGACAGCAAAGCCGCCCCTTTCGGGGCGGCTTTGCTGTTTCGAATCAAAAATGTTCCGTTTTCCTTAAAAGGTAATTGGTGACGATATCTAGAAATTCGCACACAGTCGGCTTTAAAAAGAGGGTTCTTCCCGCCATAACCTCCAGCAATTCTCGATTTCCCTGTTCCCAGCAGATGCGAACAGTGGTTCGAATATTTCGTTCTACATTTTCCCAAGTCGTCTGGTACTCCTCTGCCACTGGAAGGTAGATGCTCTTTTTGATGGATGACAGTCGTGTCGGATCGCTGACTGCCAGCTTTAAAGCGGCGGCGCTGTACCAATAACCCCGGTAACGGGCACCGATTCCCAGATCCCATAGCAACCGTTGTATTTCTTCCATAACGCGCCTCCTCCTATGCTTTTTTCAACATTTTACGACACAAAAGAATATTTTAACAAAATAAAGAAATAAAAGATATTTTTTCGACATAAAATTTACACTTTGTATACAAATAGGGTTGGAAATCAGGCAAAAGGAAACTCCCGCGACAAATCGCCGCAGGAGTTGTTGCGCGTATCAAACAAACTGTTTTTGAAGAAAGGGAAATTATCCGATCGGCTCAAAATCCTCCGCGCCATGTTTGCACAAAGGGCAGATAAAGTCGGCAGGAAGAGTGTCCCCTTCGTAAATATAGCCGCAGATTTTGCAGACGAATCCCTTCTTTTCCTCCAGTACGGGAGGTTTCGGTTTAATATGATCGAAGTAGTACTGATAGGTGGCGCTGGGAGCGTCCGAAAGGAGAAACGCTTCGGTGACATCGGCGACAAAAAGAATATGGGTTCCGTAGTCATAGCTGTTGACGACGGTACCGGCCAAAACCGCGTTGACGCCTTCAGTTATATAGCGAACGCCATTCTTCGCCCGGCTTTCGGGAACATCTTCATATTTATTGGTGTCCCGTCCGCTGTGGAATCCAAACCGCTGGAAGGTCTCGAAGGTAGTTTCCGTAGAGAGAATGGAGAGCGTAAACTGCTTACCTTTTTGAAGCTGCTCGCAGGTGAGATTGGAACGATTGACGGCAAAAGCAATTCGATGAGGCGCTTCGGTAATTTGAATCGCCGTGTTGATAATGCAACCGTTATCGGTATCGCCGTCTTTAACGGAAAGCACGAAAACGCCGTAGGAAAGTTTAAAGAAAGCGTTGGAAGCAATCTCTCCGGCAGGTTGTGCCTTTTCCGGCTGGGGAAATGTTTCTTCGATCGTCTGTGCCAGGGCGTTTAGATTTTCAACGCCGGTTTCGGTCAGCGAAGAGCGAATGGAAACGGTCTGGTCAATAAAGGAAATGTTCTTGCATTTTTCTAAAATTTCCCGCATCAGCTTGCCGCTGGTGGGCGCCCAGGAACCGTTTTCGATAAAGGCAACCTTCCGATTTTGAATGTTGTGGGCAGCTATATCATGGAGAAGATTTTCCATGGTGACGAAAATACCCGCATTGTAGGTGGGAGCAGCGAAAACGAGATGGCTAAACCGGAACGCGGCGGCCACAATTTCAGAAGCATGGGTCACGGAAACGTCAAACATTACGGTAGGAATCCCTTTTTCCCGAAGACGGCAGGATAAGATCTCCGCCGCATTCTCGGTGTGACCGTAAATCGAGGCGTAAGCGATGACCACACCGTTTTCCTCAGGCGTATAAGTGGCCCATTTTACATATTTTTCGATGAAATCCCCCGGATTTTTCCGCCAAACAAAGCCATGGAGCGGGCAGATCATCTTAATATCCAGCGTCGCGGCCTTTTTTAACAGGGTTTGGACCTGGGGGCCGTATTTTCCGACGATATTGGTGTAATACCGTCTCGCTTCGTCCAGGTAATCCCGTTCGAAATTCACTTCATCGGCGAACAGAGCGCCGTTAATGGCGCCAAAGGTACCGAAAGCGTCGGCGGAAAACAAAATGCCATCCGTAGTGTCAAAGGAAACCATAACTTCCGGCCAGTGGACCATGGGAGCCATCACGAACACCAGATTGTGTTTGCCGGTAGAAAGGCTGTCGCCCTCTTTTACTAAATGCAGCCGCTCCTTTTGGTCAAATCCGAAAAACTGGTTCATCATACCGGCAATCTTTTCGTTGCAGACGATCTTGGATTCCGGATAACGGGACAAGACCTCCGCTACCGTGGCGGAATGGTCCGGCTCCATATGATGGATCACCAGGTAATCCAAAGGCCGTCCGCACAAAGCAGCGGCGACGTTTTCAAAAAAGCGGTCGCTTATGGCATGATCGACCGTATCAAACAAAACGGTTTTTTCGTCTGTGAGCACATAAGAATTGTAGGAGACGCCTCGAGGCACCGGATAAACCCCCTCAAAAAGGGAGAGCCGCCGGTCGTTTCCTCCGACCCAGGTCAAATCTTCGGTAATTTTTCGGATACAATACATAACCATTCCTCCATTTTGTCGTCCCTTTTTACAGGTGATATTTTATAGTGATTATAAAATATCGTGATTCTTTTGTCAATCTTTTTTTGAAAAAGAGACGAACTTAATTTTTTTCGGGAAAAAGTAAGTCCAACAGGTGGACAGCATCGACATTTGCCTGTTTCAGTCCCCGCAAGCAGGAATTGCAATAGCATACGACTTTTTGCCCGGCAAACTGGGCACAATATTCTTCCAACCGCTTTTGCTGTTCCGCTTTTGAACAGAGGGAAAGCAACGGCTTCATATACCCTTCAAAATAATTTGGGGCGATGTCGATGTTTTTTTGCAGCATCGGGTTAAACCGAAAGGTGCCGCAAAATTCGGTGCGGTTCCGGTTTTCTTCCAATTCGATTACCCGGGCGTTTAAGCGGTCTAATACCGTTCGCACGGCGTCAAAAAGGCGATCCTTTCCTCTGGCTCGAAAACAGTCCTGCAAAATAAAGGACGCGCCCTTCAGATCCGGATAAGGGAAAGACGGATTGGATGCGATCCATTCCAGAAGGTTTATTTCCGTAATGTCAGGCCGGTTTTCTTTGATAATGGCGCTACAGGACATACAGACGGTCAAAGCGGTATCTCCCGCGGCGGGCTTTTTGTGTCCGGGGCGGCAACATCCTAAAACGACAGCGTCGTAATTGGTTTTCAGGTAATCGCCAATTCGTTTGCTGGTTTGGGGACTGGCCGCGGTAAAATTGCAGCTTGGAAAATAAAACAGCATACAGCTTTCTCCTTTCCCGTTATTCTTCCCTCTTATCTTAGCATATCCGGCTTTCCCTTTCAAGGCGGTGAAGAATTTTCTTTTTCCCAAGCGTATGGTTGAAATTTCTTTTGATTTTCTATATAATAAAGGAAAATAATGATTTGTGAGGGGACTATGAAAAAGAAATTTTTGGCTTTGTGCCTCCTTGTAACGCTTGCGTTTAGTTCATGCGCTCTGCCTCAGCTTTCCGTTTCGGACGCCGTCGGCTCTACCTTTTCGGGAGAGATTGTGGTGGGATATTTGGAAGAGGATATGGATCGGTTAGAGGAGGACATTGTAGCGCTGACTACCGGTTTATCTACTACCGTGAAGGGCGCGGACGGGCTGTATAGCGCCAATGCCGACGCGTGTTCCAATTTTACCACTGTGGAGGGAAGAAACGGGGAAAGAACCTACGTATTTACCATTTCCTCCGACTTGGTTTACAGCGACGGCACGCCGGTGAAGGCGGAAGATTATATGTTTTCGGTGGTTTGCGCCGCTGCGTATGACGCGTACTGCTATCGCATGGACATGGAAAACGACGTTACTTTGGATTACAGCATGATCATGGGCTATGACGATTACGTTTCGGGAGCGAGCGATTGCTTTTACGGCGTTTGGACCAGCGGAAACCGGCTCTATCTTCGCATTGAAAGCGAGGACCTTCCCGATTTTTACGAGCTGTTTTATACCAGCGTTTCCCCGCTAAAGTTGAAAGACACGGAAGCGCCGGTAGAAAACACCGCGGACGGCGCCCGATTGACAACGGAATTTGATCCCGCGTGGGTCACTTCTCTTTCCCAACGGTCGGTGACATGCGGCGCGTTTTACGTGGACAGCTGCACCGATGACGAGGTTGTGTTAAAAGCGAATCCCAACCGGGAAGAAAATCCTTACGGCGCGGAAAGCATTATCGTAAAACGACAATCGGTGAAAGCGGAGGATCTGTTGACGGGAGCGGTGGATTTAATCCCCACTGCCGGAGAAAATGAAATCCTTTCGGCGGCGGCAGCGGAAGGAAAGCTTCATTCCGTCACCGTGTCCAGCGGGGAAGGCGTTACCGTTACCTTTTCCGAGGAAGGACAGTTTTCTTCTCTCGCTTTGCGAAAGGCGTTTTGCCGGCTTTTGAATTACGATGAATACGGGTTAGGAGAAGCGAGAGGGTATGTGGACCCGGAGGGATATCCCGTTACTCGAGATGATGTTTTGGGATTATCCTATTACGTTTATGACTATGACCAGATTGTTGCCCTTTTCGGCGAAGAAGGCTATCGCTTCGTCCCCGGCATTGGGACGGTGACCGGAGATCTTCCTTATGCGGAATATTTTACAGCTACCATTTCCGGTGATTACGAGCTGGCGAATGAGACGATATATATGATAGCGAATGGACCTATGGGAATTACCATGGAGTATGTGCAAAACGAAGAGGACGCGGACATGGTCATACGGAGGGAGAGCCTTTCGCCCCAGTTCTTCTTTAACGAAGAGAAGGAAGTCTTTTCTGATGCGGAGTTGAATTTGGCTCTCCGCTTAATGAACGAGCGGGGATACTACGATACCGACCGGTATTTGGAGCATTTTATTGAGTTCCAGCGCCTCTTTTACGAAAAGGCGCCGGGAAAACTCATCGGGGTGATTATGGAAACCGATTACTATTCTCCGAGACTAAAGGGATTTACCGGGGATACGGGGGATTGGACCAGTCGGATCGCCGGCGCGACTTTGGTGGACAACCCTTGACAAAGGAATAGGGCTATCGTACAATGAGAACAAAAATAGTGGATACGGGAGGTTATTATGGAAGATCAAATCGGCGGCGCCAATCTGTATACTTTGATTGATGAGGAAGGAAAAGAGCAAGTTTTTGAGATGCTGGATTCCATGGAAGTGGACGATAAGGTATATTACGCGTTGACTCCCTACTATGACGACCCCAAGGAGCAGCTGGACAGCGACGGTGAACTGGTGGTGCTGGTGGAAGAGGAAGTGGACGGCGAGATGTATATGGCCACCATTGAAGACGATGAAGAGTATGAGCGGATCGGCGCGTTGTTTATCGATCGTCTGGCGGCTATGTTTGACGATGAGGATGAAGACGAAGAGGAAGACGAGGAGTAGCCTTTCCCAAATGGTTTGTCAAAGGGGCTTTTTTCCTTGCTTTTTGGTCAAAAAGTCGTACAAAGGTTTTGAAATTATTTTGTAATAAAAAAACTATTGACAATTGAATTCGATTTTGTTATACTTGCCATATGGTTAAACCCTATCTGCCTTGTTCGAATCAGGACGGCCATTTTAAATCCGAACATGAATAAATCGGGACTTTGTCTCCGATTGTGGATTGCAGACCTCCCGCGCGGACGTAAGAGCCGCGAGGAAGAAGGGAGCGCGAAACAATCGGGAGGAGACCCACCTGCTGAGAAGCGGGTTTATTTCGCCGTCCGACGGCAGGGTGGAGATGTTTAAAGAACGAGGTGCTGCGAGAGGAATTCCTTTTGCAGCACCTTTTGTCATATCGGAGGTTTTTATGGAGTGGCTTTCGCGTCAAAATCTTCTTATTGGCGAAGAGAATACGGAAAAATTAAGAAAGGCTTCGGTGGCGATTTTGGGCCTCGGAGGCGTTGGCGGCGCCGTTTGTGAAGGACTTTGCCGGTGCGGCGTGGGAAAATTGATTTTATTTGACAACGATGATATTAGCCTTTCCAACTGCAATCGCCAATTGATTGCTCTTAGAGAGACGGTGGGCGAAAGAAAGACAACTGCCTGGGCGAAGCGCCTTCGGTCCATCAATCCGGATTGTGAAGTGGCTGAAAAAGATGTGTTCTTGTCGGCGGATACCGTGGAAATCCTCTGGCAGGAAGCGCCCCAATACATTGTGGATTGTATCGATACGGTGACAGCGAAGCTTTTGGTGGCGGAGGGCGCGATCCGGCGGGAAATTCCTCTTTTGATGGCGCTTGGTACCGGAAACCGGTTGGATCCTACCGCCTTTTGCATCGGCGATATCGAGGAGACAGCCCGGTACGGAGGATGCGGACTGGCGAGAGTGATGCGGCGGGAACTGAAAAAAAGAGGGATTTTTCATCAACCCGTTCTTTATTCAAAGGAAATTCCCAGAAAGGGAGTTGTTTCCGATTCCGGTCGTTACGCTCCCGGAAGTATCTCTTTTTGTCCGCCGGTGGCAGGGTTTATTATGGCGGGCGCTGTGGTGAGAAAAATTATGAAAAATTCCTGGAAATAAATGCAGCATTTACCTAAAAAGGATCGTATTTCCTACGGTGGCGCGGCGTTTTTAAAGAAAATATTGTAACCTGCCTGTAATTGACAGTTCTTGGAACGGTAAGGTATGATGAAACTGGTACGGCATGCGGGGTACCGAAAGGAGGAGAAAATATGAGCCTGATATCGGTGCGGGATATTCGGAAGGTGTATCGGATCGATAAGGAAAAGGTGGTAGCGCTGAATCGGATTAACCTTGAAATTGAAGAAGGGGAGATTTGCTGCATTTTAGGAACATCCGGTTCGGGAAAATCGACGCTGCTCAATATTATGGCGGGACTGGAAAAGCCCAGCCGGGGGAGCGTGTGGATTGCGGGAAAGAACATTACGGCGATGAACGAAAAGGAGCTTGCTCTTTTTCGCCAGCAAAACATCGGCTTTGTTTTTCAGTCTTACAATTTGATCGCGTCGCAAACGGCGTTAGAGAATGTGGCGATGCCGCTGCTCTTTAAGGGGGTCGCCCGGTCAAAACGGGACAAGGAAGCGAAAAAGCTTCTGAAAGCGGTGGGACTCAAGGATCGCATAAAACATCGCCCCACCCAGATGAGCGGCGGACAACAGCAGCGTGTGGGGATCGCCCGGGCGTTTGTGGCGAAGCCAAAGCTTGTTTTCGCCGACGAACCGACCGGAAACCTGGACAGTAAGACCACAAAGGAAGTTATGGAAATTATGGTGGGAATGGCCAGAGAGCATGGGGAGACGCTTCTTTTGGTGACGCATGATCAGGAGATCGCATCCTATGCCGATCGGATTGTTCGAATTTTAGACGGCAATATCCAAAGCGATGAGAAAAACGATAGCATTTTCCCGGCGATGGATGTCGCCGAGGCAATATAACATGGGGAACGGAGGACATGGTCATGAAAAAAAGGATAAAGGGAACGAAGCTTTTTTCACTGTTGATGGTGTTTGCGGTGCTAGCGGCGGTTTTACCTTTTGGGAAAACGGTTTCGGCTGTTGGTGAGGCCCAAGTGATCGGTAGTGCCAGCGGAACCATTACCAGCTCGGGAGTTCCTACGTTAAGTTTTACTATGCTTTATACGGATGTTAGTTTTACTGGGAACGGTAATGTTTCGGTAACGGTTTACGGCACCGGAGGACTGAGTGGCCAATATACGGGGAGCAGTACATATTCCGCTACCGGGAATACCGCAACATTTACCATTACGGTGCCCGCCGGCTCCTTTAGCTATGCCGGAAAGGGAACGGCGGGGGTTACCGTTTCCGCTTCTTACGACAATGGAGTGGCGGCTACCGGGTCCTACAGTGGATTTGCCGTGATTGAGGACGACTTTTCCTCCGGTGGGGACGATACGATTGATCCCGGTCCTTCCGGTACGGGAAGCACCGTCTCCATCAAGGGCGATACGGCGCTTCCGGAGATCTCCGCCGGGGAGAGCAAGGTATTGGAGATCCCGCTCTATAACAGCGGGGGAAACACGATGCGCAATGTTAAGATTGCGGCGAAGCTCCCCGAAGGAGTTTATTTCAACACCCTTTCTCCCTCACAGGATTTCGGAACGGTTTCCCGAAACAAGGAAATGATTTTGAAATTGGACGTTTCGGCGGGAGCGGAAGCGGCGAGCGGCGTTTATCCGGTGGAATTGACGGTAACCTACGATACTTACACCCAAAAGGGGCTTAGCGAATCGTTAAGCTTTAACCTTCGGGTCAACGGCGGAGACGGCGGCGGCAGCGGAAAGCTGATGGTGGCGTCTTATACCGTCAACCCCAAAACGGTAAGCGCGGGATCGGCGTTTACTCTGACGCTTCAGATCAAAAACAACGGGAGCGGTGATGTTTCCGACGCTTTGGTTACGTTGAACGGTCTTTCTACTGAGGGTATCACGGTAAATGGCGGGTTGGATTCCCGGACTCTTTCCAAGATCGCGCCTGGCGCCACGGCAAGCGTTACCTATAATCTGCTTGCTTCTTCCGGTATGAGTACGGGAAACAGCATTTTGGATGTTGCTCTTTCCGGTGCAGGCGGAGAAAGTACGTCCAAAGTCTTCATCCCGATACAGGGCACTAGTGGAGATAGCAAGGAAGCTGGTGACAGCAAACCCTTGATCGTCATCGAAAGCTATGATTTTGGCGGCGAATCGGTAGAGGGCGGTTCCACCTTCCCCTTGACCATCCGGATGAAGAACACGGGAAAAACCGCCATTGAGAATGTCAAGATCGTCATTTCTTCTCCTTCCAACGGAACAGACAGCGGCGCTTTTACGCCCGCCAACTCCAGCAATACCTTTTTTGTAGAGAGAGTAGCGGCCGGCGGGACTTTTGCGGAAACCATCGAACTGACGGTGCGGAGCGACGCGACGCCCAAATCGTATGGTATCGACTTGGATTGTACTTATGAGGCGGTGGTCAATGACACCAGAGAATCCATCAATGCGGTAGAGACCATTACTATCCCGGTGACCCAGCCCGACCGTTTTGAGGTGGCGGATGTCAACGCATGGGGCCCCATTTATATGGGCAATAGCGGCTATGTATCCATGTCCTATACCAACAAGGGAAAAAGCACCATTTACAATTTGCAGATCGAGTTGATCGGAAATCTTACTACGGCGGAATCCAGTGTCTATATCGGAAATGTGGACTCCGGTGTGGGGGACAGCTATGAATTCGAATTTTCTCCTACGGAGGTGGGAACTCTTAACGGCCAGATCAAGTTTACCTATGAGGATGCCAACGGCCAGCAAAAAGAGCTGCTTCAGGATTTTTCGGTGGATGTACTGGAAATGATCATGGATGAACCGGTCATCGACGATATGCCTGTAGAGCCGATGCCCGAAGAAGGCGGTTTCCCATGGTGGGGATATGTACTCATTGGCATTGCGGTAGTAGGCGCGGCTGTGATTGTGGTTGTGGTGATTAAAAAGAAAAAAGCGAAGAAGGCTTTGGAAGCGGACGAGGATTACGACGATTAAAAACGGGGGCAGAACATGAAACTGAAAGATATGCTCTTGATGGCTCTGTCGAATCTTTGGAAACGAAAGGTACGGACCCTTTTGACCGTTGTGGGCGTTGTGATCGGAACCTGCGCCATTGTGGTTATGATCTCTCTCGGGATCGGGATGCAGCAGGCTACCGACGCCGCTTTGGCGCAGATGGGAGATCTGACGTTGATTACCATTTATAACTGGAGCGGAAACGCCGATCTGGACCCGTTGGATGACACCATGCTGGAGAATTTTCGGAGTCTGGAAGAGGTGACGGCGGTCATGCCTATTTACAGCACCTACATTTATTCCGGCGGAGGCCAGTTTACTTTGGAAAGTGGAAAGTACACTTATGACGGTCAGATTTACGGCGTCAATATGAAAGATCTGGAAGCGTTTGGCTACAGTGTTACCGAGGGGAGTTTGCCCGATGGCACCGAACAGGAGCACGTTTTCCTGATGGGATCCCAAGCCGCTTACAGCTTCTACGACGCTAAGCGCAACAAGCATGTGTATCAATACGCAGGGGATGATCCTTTCGTAGATGCGATGGAGGATAAGTTTACCATTACCATCAACAAAAGCTATGAAAATACCACAACCAAACGGCCAAAGGAATACAAAATCAGCTGTTTGGGTGTATTGACGGAGGATTACAATAAAAATCCTTATCCGGTTTACGCCATCTTTATGGATATCAATTTTTTGAAGGAACTGGAAAAAGAATACAATTCCTTTAACAATATCAAACAGGATAGAAATAAAGTGGATACCGGTTATGAACAGGTCGTTGTCAAGTGCGCCGACATGGATGATGTAGCCGAGGTGGAGGAATATATCAAAAGCTTTGGGTATGAGACCAACAGTATGGAAAGTATCCGAAAGCCCATCCAGGAACAGGCGAGAAGCCAGCAGATGATGTTAGGCGGCCTTGCGGCGATCTCCCTTTTGGTGGCGGCGATCGGTATTGCGAATACCATGATCATGTCTATTTATGAACGCACCAGGGAAATTGGCGTAATGAAGGTGCTGGGCTGCCTCGTTCGGGATATCCGCGCTACTTTCCTGATGGAAGCGGGCCTGATCGGCTTGATGGGAGGTATCATCGGGTCGGGGCTTAGCTATCTGTTTTCTTTCCTTATCAACACCTTTTCGACGCAAAACGCGCAGAATAACTATCTTGGCCTAACCGGCGGGATCGGAGGCACTTCGGTGATCCCCTTCTGGCTGGTGTTGGGCGCTACCGCGTTTGCGACTTTGATTGGTTTGATATCCGGATTTTATCCCGCGAATCGAGCGGTAAAGATCAGCGCTCTGTCAGCGATCAAACAAGATTAGAAAAAGGGGAAACGGGAGACCGTTTCCCTTTTTTTGTATACCGAAAACCACGCGATAGTCGCGTGGTTCAAAAGAGCTTAAGCGGTGAAAAAGATAAAAAAACTCCTAAGAATACTGTGTCAATGGAAGGGTGTAGAGATTATAGAGGGAGAAGTATGTC
>CALXGT010000004.1 GCA_944387915.1 uncultured Clostridia bacterium | reverse complement strand
CCGACACCCGCTTCGGAAAGGCGGAGGAGTGGCGGGAAAAGCTTCTGCATCTCTCCGGAAATCCCATTATCCACTCCATTCCCGCCGCAGAGCCTATCGGTCCCAAAGGCATGACCGACCTTATGGTAGTTGCTCCATGTACCGGGAATACGTTAGCCAAACTATCTAACGGAATTACCGATACCGCCGCCACCATGGCGGTCAAAAGCCACCTTCGAAATGGAAAACCCCTTTTAATCGCTCTGGCAACCAACGACGCTTTAAGCGCCAGTGCGAAAAATATTGGGATTCTACTGAATAAAAAACATGTATTTTTCCTTCCCTTTGCCCAGGATGATCCCTTGGGAAAACCTACGTCACTGGTTGCGGATTTTTCTCTTCTTCCAAAGGCGCTTGCCCTGCTCAAAGAAGAAAAACAGATGGAACCTCTGCTGTTGGAAAAGAGAAAATCGACTTAAAAGAACGGTCCGGCTTCTGGTAAAGAAACCGGATCCTCTCTTACCTTCCTCTTTCCTTCTCTTTTTTGTTTCGGGTAGTTACCGTTTTTTCATAGAGAAATTTCGGCGCCGCATATTCAAGGGATCGCGGCATCAAAACACACGATATGGTAAACCTCCGATGGGTATAAAATCGAAGTACCCCATCGGAGGTTTCATCATTTTTCGTCTGCTTTGCTCTCAAAGCGTTACCGCCATAATTTTTGGTATATCTCCAAAATATCCTCCTTCGATATTTCTTTGATGGTATTGGCGGGACTTCCGGACTGCAACGCGTCATCTGCCATTTTGCTCATAGAGTCATAAAAATCTTTTTGATCCACCCCATATTCCCGGAGAGTAGGAATATTGCACTGACGGCAAATATCGCGTAACGCTTCAACAAAAAGTTCAGTTGCCACGCTGTCTTTTGTCTCCAAAGTAGCAACCCCTATCGCCCTGGCCAACGCAGCAAACTTTTCATAGGCAGTATCGCTTACAAATTGGATACAATCGGGTAAAAGCATGGCGTTCGACAACCCGTGCGGAATGTGGAAAAGCGCGCCGATAGGACGACTCATACCATGAACCAAAGTAACAGAAGCGTTGTTAATCGCAATTCCCGCTTCTAAAGCAGCGATCGACATTTCTGTACGAGCTTTTACATCTTTTCCATCATTATACGCGCGAACGAGATATGGGAATATACGTTTTACGGCGGATAAACTGATGTCGTCCGTTAAAGGCTGCGCCCGTTTCGAGGTGTAAGATTCTACAGCATGAGTCAGAGCGTCCAACCCGGTAAACGCAGTAATATTTTTCGGGCTGCTGACGCACAGCGACGCGTCGATGACTGCGACATCCGGCATGAGGGTTTTCCCCTTGAGAAGCATTTTGACACTGTTTCTTGTATCCGTTATAACGGTAAACTGTGTGGCCTCGCTGCCTGTACCCGCCGTTGTCGGAATAGCCACCATCTTGGGAAGTTCTTTTGTAATATCCGTTCCGTAATAATCACATATGTTCTTCCCGGTTGCAACCCAGACGGCAATCGCTTTCATAGAATCGATGGGGCTCCCACCGCCCATCGCTATAAGAAAGTCACACCCGTTAGCAACGTACGCTTCCATACCGGACATTATCATACGGTCATCCGGCTCTCCGGTTACTCCGGTGAATACCTCATAGGCAATTTCGCATTCGGAAAGCTGCTTTGTCAGCTTTTTGAATCCATCCAACGTGCAAACTGTTTTACCTGTTACAATCAGCGCCTTTTTCCCAAACCCCATTATATGGGCCGGCAGCTCTTCTAAGGCATTTTCCCCTGTTAGGATTATGTTTGGCAAAAAGAATTCTCTACCCATGTGTATCGCTCCATTTATTTATTCATCCATATCTGCCATAAGTACGGCATTCAGCATAACCGTCGCCCCTTCTGTACAGTGCGTGACCGACGAAAACTCCGGCTCACAATGCGAAAGACCGTCTTTCGATTGTACAAAAATCATGGTCGTAGGAAGCATATACGCTGCAAATTGTGCGTCGTGCCCGGCTCCTGAATGAATATACATGTGTTTGATTCCAAGCTCTTCCGCCGACTTCTTGACATATGAAACAAGCTTTTTATCCCAATAAACGGTATCTCGATTCCACGCTTTCGACACCTCGCAACGACAGCCAGCCCATTCCTTATCCGCGCAGGAAAGAACAATATCAAGCACCTTTTTCAAAATATCCGGATTTTCGTGACGGGCGTCGATGGAAAAATCGAAATAATCCGGTACACATGTGTGCACGCACGGATGACATACCACTTCGCCGGTCGTATATACCAAATCGGGGACGCCAAGCTTATCGATTTCCTCATGCAGATAGCACAGCGCCTTGGAAGCGGCAAAAAACGCATCGCGTCTTTTCGGCATGGGGAACGTTCCAGCGTGAACTGTCTGTCCGTAAAAGCGCACTCTGTAATTGAACATTCCCAATACGCAGTCCACCACACCGATATCGCAGCCGTTGTCCTCAAGGATGGGGCCCTGCTCTATGTGGGTTTCAAACATACACTTGTATTTTTCGGGAGAAAGACGGTTTTTTTCGTCTCCCTTAAAGCCGCTTTTTTCAAGTGCCTGCCCAAATGTGGAAGTATGGTCTAAAATACTTTTCGAGTTGAGCATATCTTCCTTTTTGAATTTAACTCGAATATCTTCCGGAAGATAATCATAGCATACGACGCCGGAGCACATCATAGCCGGAGGATAGAGGGACCCTTCCTCGTTTGTCCAGATCATAGCTGTCAGCGGATGTTTATGGGGAATGTTTTGCTCCACTACAGTCTCCAACACCTCCATAGCCGACATAACACCTAAGATACCGTCATAGTTGCCACCGTTTTTTACGGAATCCACATGGGAACCCATAACGATTCGTTTCGCATCCGGATCGCTACCGGGTATAGTAGCATACATATTTGCCAAATCATCTGTTACGATTTCAGCCCCGATTGCCGTCATTCTTTTTACAAATTCATTTCTTGCCGCAATGGCTTCGGGCGAAAGAGAATATCTCGTAATCCCGCCATGACCTGCGTCCCCAAATTTGGAAAACGTTTTGATTTTATCCTCCATTCGCGCTTCACTGCACTTATACATACTGAAATCACCCCTCTGTATCAAATTATTCTTTGTTTTCTATTTCCGGCGGACGTCTGCAATTTTCCAACAAATACAGCACATCTTTTTCGTTGATTTTGAAAGCCGCCGTTTGACTCGCGCTTGCCGTTTCAAAAATTAAAGCAAAACCTTCATCCCAGTCCGATATGGTAATCGACTGTATCGGGAGAGTAAGCCCAAGTTTCTGTCTTAATTGCTCTTTGCCTCGAACAAAACCATCCAAAACACCGTCCCAGGGAACGCAAAAGCTGAGTTTTTCGACTGTTTTGGGTTGCAGTTGAATTGTAAGAGGGACTTCTGTATATCCTGCCGAAACACTGCGCAACGACTCCGGAACGAGCCTTGCCGTATCCACAGTAATGTAGTCCGACAGGACGGCATCTTTCATGTTTTGATAATGCTTAGGTGCCACTTTTATCACCTCTGTTTCCGTTACATTTGACTATCAAAATCCGACAAGACCTCATCGAGTTTTTTCATTTCCTCGCGCACCTGTTCTTCTGTGATAATCAAAGGAGGCGAGACCATAATCATATTTTCGTGAGAATAGGTCATAAAACCTTTTTCCTTCAGCTTTCCGATCAGCTTTCCCATAATTCCGTCTGGATCCTTTCCATAAGGAACGATTGGTTCACGAGTCTCTTTGGAACGAACTAACTCGATTGCGGAAAAAAGACCGATATACCGAACATCTCCAACGCACTTATGATCCAGCTTCATCTGTTCGAGAATTTCGCCCAACACTTTTCCGGAACGGTTTACATTTTCCAAGATATTCGCCTGGCGGTAGTATTTCAAACATGCGACGCCCGCCGCGCAAGCAAGGGGGTGTCCGCTGTAGGTAAGTCCGCAAGAGAGTACATGATCATCAAAGTATGCGGCAATTTCTTTGGAAACCGCAACGCCGCCCAACTGCACATAGCCACAGGTAATGCCTTTGGCAAAGGTAACAATATCAGGCTTTATATTGTAGTGCTCAAAAGCAAACATTTTACCCGTTCTGCCAAATCCGGCCATGACTTCGTCACAGATCATCACAATGCCAAATTCATCACAAATTTTCCGAACTCCTTCCAAGTACCCTTTCGGCGGAATAATGACACCGTTGGAGCCGGTAATGGTTTCCAGCACGATTGCCGCCACATTGTCCGCGCCCTCATAAACTATTTGTTCGCGCAGCTTACCGACGTAAAAGGCGGAAGCGGCTTCTTCCGATTCAAATTGAATCGATTCCCGGTAAAGATACGGGTCAAAAAATTTTACAAACCCGGGAATCCCGGGCTCCAACGGATGCCGTCTCGGTTCACCGGTCAAGTTTCCCGCTCCGAAAGTCGAGCCATGATAGCTGCGATAACGGGAGAATACTTTCTGTCTGCCGGTAAACATTTTAGCGATTTTTACCGCGTTTTCATTGGCGTCTGCGCCGCCATTCGTAAAAAATACCTTTCCCATATTGTCGGGCAAAAGCTCTATAACCATTTTGGCAAGCTCGCCCCGCGGTTCGCTTCCATACGCAGGAGAAAGATAACAGTATTTTTCCGCCTGCTCCTTAATTGCATCGATAATCGCGCGATTACCATGTCCCACATTCAAATTCACAAGCTGGGACGACATATCCGAATAACGATTTCCTTCAAAATCGTACATATAAATGCCTTCCGCTTTTTTATTTTTTTTGTAATAGAAACCTTTCTGATTGATCCACGAATAAATGCAATATTTTGTTTTATTCTTTTTGATTTCTTCCTATCTCATAGCCATCGCACTTTCTCCTTTAGTT
>CALXGT010000003.1 GCA_944387915.1 uncultured Clostridia bacterium | reverse complement strand
TTCATTTTCATCCTCTTTTCCGCTTTTTTCTAAAACACCGGCGCATACGGTGCAACGCTCCGTCTTTTTTACCCGTTCATCGGGCCCGAAGCCTTCCACCCAACAAACGCCCATTTCATCAGAGAGGAGCAAAGTCTCTCTGCGCTGTTTTGGGGAAAGATGTGTTTCGGAGAACAATTTTTTCAACGTTCGATTTCTCCGTTTTTCCAACCGAATCCGATCCCCGGGGATTCGATTTCGCAGAAAAAGTTTACCATGTATTGTATCATAGTTCAGAGAAAAAATGTAGTAGTTTTTATGAATTTTTTCTTGCGAAGCCCATTCTTCCGCCGAAAAAAGCCGGTATCGAAGCCGATAAATTTCATTTTCTTTCACAAACCCGCAGGTTTCTTTCCAAATCCCGCTTTCCGGCGTAAGCAAAAAGGACACAGGCTTTATAGTTTCTTCTTTTTGATAATAACAGCTTTCCCCGTCGAAAAGCAAAAACCCCTCTCCTATACTGAGGCGGCTTCCCGGTTTTTGAAGCAAGGCGTTCGCCTGATAGAGTCCATCCCAGGTCACCGATAGCCCCTCTTTCGCAAAATAAAGGGACAAGACCCGTTTTCGCACGGGAAGGGGAAGGGAAATCAAAACGTCCCGGCGAAGACGGCCGTTTAAAAGCGCTTTTTTTAACCCATCTTCCGCGAGGGAAGAAAGATATTCCTCATCCTCCGACGCCGAAGCGACGAGACGGAGGACACTGTCCTCAAAGGAAGGATTGATCTTTCGAATTTCCGGTAAAATCCGGTGGCGAATCCGGTTTCGGGTATAGCTTTCACAAGCGTTGGTGCTATCCTCTACGTAAGGGATGGAAAAAGCGGTAAGATACTCCCGCACCTCCTCTTCGGTAATGGAAAGCATAGGGCGAAACAGTTTTCCCCTCGTTTCCAAAATACCGCGAAGCCCCTTGAGCCCGCTTCCCCGAATCAACCGAAACAGCACCGTTTCCGCCTGGTCTGAAGCGGTGTGCGCAGTCAGGATCCAATCCGCGTCCTTCGATACCGAAAATAAAAACCGATACCGGACTTCTCTCGCGGCGGCTTCCAGCGAAAGCTTTTTTTCTTTCGCAAAGGCTTTCACATCTTCTCGCCCCAAAAACAGGGGAACCCCTTCCTTTTCGCAAAAGCTTGCCACAAATTTCTCGTCCCGGTCGCTTTCCTCTCCCCGAAGGCCATGGTTAAAATGAGCGGCGAAAAGGGTCAGGGAAAGCTCTTGGCGAAGACGGCACAGGCATGACAAAAGGGCTATCGAGTCCTTTCCCCCCGAACATGCCACCACCACCTTTTTCCCCGCCAAAGGCTTTCGCTTCAGCTTTCGCTCCAAAGAGGTGTTAGGGTTCATTTCGGCGAAGCTCCGCGTTGCCGAACCGGGTGTACTCTCCCTGCCATCCGATAGTGATGTCGCATGTGGAGCCATGGCGGTTTTTGGCAACGATCAGGGTAGCGATATTGGGGTTGGGAGGAGGGGCCTCCTCTTTATTTTTGCTGTCTTTCGGCTCGTCTTTATAATAGGCCTCCCGGAACAAAAAGAGGACGATATCCGCGTCCTGCTCAATAGAACCGGAATCCCGCAAATCGGAAAGCATGGGCCGGTGGCCTTCTCTTCGTTCCGCGGTACGGGAAAGCTGGGACAGACAAATGACCGGAACGTTTAATTCCTTCGCCATAATTTTTAAATTTCTCGTAATGTTGGAGATCTCCAATACCCGGTTTTCGTTTCTTCCGCCCCCCTGCATCAGCTGGAGATAATCGATCACCACTAACCCCAGATTTTTAAGCCGCCGAAGCTTGGCTTTCATCTGCTGCACAGTCATACCCGCGGTATCGTCCAAATAAATATGGGTGCCGCTCACCCGTCGTGCCGAAACGGCGAGCCTGGTCCACTCATCGGTGGAAAGATGGCCGGTACGAAGCTTTTCGTTTTCGATGAGGGAATCGGAGGAGAGCATACGGGTGACCACCTGGGCATTGGACATTTCCAGAGAAAAAATCGCCACATCCACGTCGTTTTTCACCGCGACGTTAAAGGCGACGTTCAAAGCAAAGGCGGACTTTCCCATACCGGGACGGGCCGCCACCAAAATCAAATCGGTTTTGTTGAGCCCCGAGATCACCGCGTCCAAATCGGTAAACCCGGAGGGAAGTCCGGTATAACGGCTGTCCGTCCGGGTTTGGACCTTGTAGATATTATCGTAAACGCCGATGACCACGTCGGCAATAGGCGTCAGCTCGGAAACCTGGCGCCCCTGACGAATGTCGTAGATCTTCTGTTCCGCCACATCCAAAAGCTGGGAGGCGGTCCCTTCATTTTCCCGCACCGCCTCGGCGATCTCGGTGGTGGCGGAAAGAAGGTTGCGAAGATAAAACTTCTCCACTAAAATATCGCAGTACCATCCCACATTGGCGGTGGTAGGCACCATCTCCATCAAATGAAGAAGATACGCCTTTCCCGCTTCATCGCTGTCGAAAAGGCTTTCCTTTTTGGCTTCCTCCAAAAGGGTGATAAAATCAATGGGCTTGGAGACGCTGAACATCTCCAGCATCAGAGAATAAAGGGTCTTATGCTGGTCGGTATAAAAGACGGTAGGGGATTTGATTTTTTCCATAACGGTAGTCAAAATCTCCGGATCCACCAAAATACTTCCCAAAACCGACTGTTCCGCTTCCAGGTTAAAGGGAAGGTTGTCCCCATAGTCGTAAAACGCCCCGTCCATAACTGCCTCCTTTGCCTTTTACTCCTTGACCATCACTTTCATCGACGCCGAAACGCCGGTATGGAGCTTGAGCTCAAAATCATAAGTACCAAACGCTTTGATCTCAGAATCCAAAGAGACCTTTTTCTTGTCCACGTCGATCTGATACTGTTCTTTTAACGCCAAAGCGATCTCCTTCGCGGTCACCGCACCAAACAGCTTTCCGCCGGCGCCGGCCTTCGCCGTCACCGTCACCGTTTTGCCGTCCAAAACCGCCTTCTTTTCTTTGGCTTGATCCAGTTCTACCTGCGCATGGTGCGCTTTGGCGGCGTCCTGGGTCTTTTTGTTGTTGATCGCGCCTGCCGTGGCCTCCATGGCAAGCCCTCTCTGAATGAGGTAATTTCTCGCGTATCCGTCGGCGGCGTTGATGAGATCTCCTTTTTTGCCGCTGCCCTTTACATCCTGCAATAAAATAACTTTCATACTTTTCTCCTTTTTTATTTTTGTACCGTTTGCTGCTGTTCATAGCGGTCAATGGCCTCTAACAGCATGGTCCGCCCCTTATGGGGGTCTACCCCTTTAAGCTGGGTAGCAGCCATGGTCTGGTGCCCGCCGCCGGAGAGCATCTCCATAATGATCTGAACATTGACCTCCCCTAAGGAACGGGCGGAAATGTTCAGAATATTTCCTGTTTCAAACAAAACAAAGGAAGCTTTGACCCCCTCGATACCCAAAAGCTCGTCGGCTGCCTGAGGCGCCGTCACCCGAATATCCTCGGTGGAAAAATCGCTTTCCGCGATGGCACAGTTTTTATAGATCTGGGCGGACGCCACGATCCGGCTTTTTTTCTGGTAGGAATCCATCGAGCTGGAAAAAAGGCGCTTTACCGCGATGGTATCGGCGCCGGCACGTTTTAAATACGCCGCCGCCTCAAAAGTCCGCACGCCGGTTTTCAAGGCGAAATTCTTGGTATCCAGAGTAATGCCCGCCAAAAGCGCGGTGGCGGCCTTTCCGTTTAGCCGGTATTCCTCACCCAGATACTGGACCAGCTCCGCCACCAGCTCCGAAGCGGAACTGGCAATGGGTTCATGGTAAAAGATATCCGCGTTATCGATATGGTTGACCATTTTCCGGTGGTGGTCGATCACTACGATCTTTTTCGCCTTTTCATAAAGACGCTCCGACTCCACAAGATAGGGGACATGGGTGTCGCAGATCACCACCAACGTCTCCGGCGTTAAGGAAAACAGCGCTTCGTCGGGATCGATAAACAGATCCTCTAATCCTCCCTCTGCCAGATAATCGTAAAGGGACTTCGCCAGATTCTTTTCCCGGTCCAGCACCACAAAGGCGTCTTTTTTCGCCTGGCGAATGGCGTAAGCCATACCCGCCGCCGCACCTACAGCGTCCAGATCGGCAAATTTATGTCCCATAACAAAGACCTTATCCGCCTCGGCGATCCGTTCCGAAAGGGAATTGGCGATGATCCGGGTCCGGACCTTGCTTCGCTTCTCCACTCCCTTGGAAACGCCTCCAAAAAACTCAAAGTTTTCCTTGTTCTTGACTGCGGCCTGGTCTCCGCCCCGTCCTAACGCCATATCCAAAGCCTGTCTCGCGGCTTGTTCGCTCTTTGCCAAAGTTTCCTCTCCATGTCCTACGCCAATGGAAAAGGTGATGGGGATATTCTCCGAGGTTTGGATGCCTCTGGCCTGATCCAGAATGGAAAACCGCCCCTCGATGATCTTCTCCAAGTGCTGTTCTTCCACCACCATTAGAAACTTGTCGCTGTCAAACCGTTTGACAAAGCCGTTGGTGTAATTGGCGGCAAAATCCTCCAAAAGCCCCTCGATCTCGCCGGAGATCCTTGTTTTTTCGCTCTCTTTGGCCTGCTGGGTCAGCTCGGTATAATTGTCTACCATCAAAATCATCACCGATGGTCTGGTGAGCTTATACTCTTTGGCGTCGGCGTAAAGCTCGGTGATCTCGAAAAAGTAAAGGGTATAGTAAAGCTTCCCCTCTAAATCGGTGTAGATGGCTGTGACCCGAAACTGCCGCCCGTACAGCTCGGCGAAAGCCCCTTTTGCCGTTTCCATATCCGTAAAATCCGCCTTGGTGATCTCGTCGAGAGAAAGCCCGTAAAGCTCCTTTCCCTCAGGGAGCATGGCGGCAAAAGGATCGCTGTACCATAAGATCTCCCTGTTTTCCGAAACCACCAGCACCGGCATAGGAAACCGCAAAAGGAAATCTCTGCTGTTGTTGTCTAAATGGGATACCACATTTCGGATCAGATCCCCGGTCTTACGGTAAGCCGACCGAAGATAAAAGAAAAACAGGAAGGAAAAGACGACGACCACGCCCGCGCCTACCCAAAAAAGCGGCCGGCTGTAAAACCAGACGGGAATCATCAAAAAGCTTACGATAATCAAAAGGCTGATTACATATACATGTATGCCGGAAAGCTTTCTGTTTTTCATCCAATCCCTCCTTTTCTGTCAATATGAATCAGATTTCCATGATGATGGGAAGCACAACGGGATCCCGCTTGGTCTTTTTGTAGATATAGGAAGAAAGCCGATCTTTTACCGCGTTTTTCATAACGCTCCACTCTTTCACTTTCTTTCCGGTACACTCGTTTAAAACCTGGCGGACCAGCTTTCGCGCTTCCTCCATCAGTTCCTCCGACTCTCTTACATACACAAACCCTCTCGAAACGATGTCCGGTCCGGCGACTACCGTTCCCGTCTCGCTCTCGATGGTGGTGACCACGATAATGATGCCATCCTGCGCCAGATTCTTCCGGTCGCGAAGCACCACGCTTCCCACGTCGCCCACGCCGTAGCCGTCCACAAACACCCGACCGGCTTCCACATTGCCGGTAACCTTCATCTGCTCGGCGTTTAGCTCAATCACCTGGCCGATATCGGCGATGAGGGTGTGGTCGGGGCTCAATCCCAGATCCTGGGCCAAAGCGGCATGGCGGCTCAAATGCTTATATTCCCCATGGACCGGAATAAAGAATTTGGGCTTGACCAAAGACAGCATGGTCTTTAATTCCATCTGACATGCGTGCCCCGAAACATGGACGTCGTACATAGAGCTGTAGATGACCTCGGCGCCCAACCGCAAAAGGTCGTTGATGACCCGGTTAACATGCTTTTCGTTTCCGGGAATGGGGGTGGCGGAAATGATGATATAATCGTCGGCGGTCACCGAAAACTTTCGATGCTCGCCGGACGCCATGCGGGACAAGGCGCTTAGCGGCTCTCCCTGGCTTCCCGTAGTCACCAGCACCAGCCGGTCGTTGGAGTACCGGTTGATATTGTTTTCGTCGATCAAAACGTCTTTGGGTACCTTTAAATACCCAAGCTCCACCGCCTTGGTCACCACATTGACCATGCTTCTTCCGGATACGGCCACCTTTCTCCCCGTCCGGGCGGCGATGTTGATGATCTGCTGCACCCGATGGATGTTAGAGGAAAAGGTCGCGATAATAATTCTTCGGCTTCCCGCCTGCTCAAAGAGGTTTTCAAAGGTGGCGCCCACCGTTTTCTCACTGGGGGTAAAGCCGGGGCGCTCCACGTTGGTGGATTCGGAAAGAAGGCACAAAACCCCTTCCTTTCCCAGCTCGGCAAATCGGGCAAGATCGATCATCTCTCCCTCGATGGGGGTGTAGTCGATTTTAAAATCTCCGGTTTGAACAATCATTCCCACCGGCGTTTGAATCGCCATGGCCATGGCGTCAGGGATGGAGTGGTTGACCCGAATAAACTCAACGGTAAAACAGCCCAGCGTTACCTTTTGCCCCGCCGTCACCACATGCATCTCGGTGCTTCGCAAAAGGCCATGCTCTTTTAATTTCCCCTCAATCAGCCCTAAAGTGAGCCGGGAACCGTAGATAGGGACATTGATCTTCTTTAAGAGATAGGGGATAGCGCCAATGTGATCCTCGTGGCCATGAGTGACCAAAAGCCCTCGAATCTTTGAAGCGTTTTTCTCCAGATAGGTAAAATCGGGGATCACCAGATCCACGCCCAGCATATCGGCGTCGGGAAAGGTCATGCCGCAATCCACTAAAATAATATCGTTTCCGTATTCGTATACCGTAATGTTTTTCCCGATTTCGTTTAAGCCCCCCAAAGGAATGATCTTTATGGTGGGGAGTTTTTTCCTTCCCCCTTTTTGACCTCTTGGGGTTTTGGAGGCAGTTCGTTTCCTCGTCGCTTCCTTTTTGGTTTCCGTCAGCGGCGCTTTTGGTTTTTCCGTCTTTGGCTTTTCGGCTTTGGGCTTTGCCCCTTTGGACCGAGAAGACAGCGCTGTCGTCTTTCTGGTATTTTTTCGGTAGGGGACAAAACGGTTGCTCCCCTCACCTTGACCGCCTAACGTGGCGTCAATAATCTTTGGTTCTTTGTTTTTTTCTGCCATATAACCTTCCTTTTTCCAATAATTGGCAACACAAATCCAAACGGAAAGCGATTTTCCGCCAAAACGCCGTTTCTTTGTGTTCCCTTGTGCTTTCACAAAGCTGCCCGCCAGCTTATGCCGTGCCTGGCGGCGTCGCTTGTTTTAAAATAAATTCTATCTTACGGGGAATCCCCTTTGAGCCGGACAAAAGGCAAAATTTGCCTATGTTAAAGCTATTGTACCCTCTTTTTATATATCTGTCAAGTTACACAAAAATCTTTTCTCTTTTCAGTATAGGAAACCAAAGAAAAAGTATGCATCCTTTTCCAAAAACAAAACCGCTCCTTTGGGAGCGGTTTTTATGAGGCAGATGTTATTCTTCCCCCCGGACATATCGGGCAAACGCGTCGCCGCGCTGTTCAAAATCCTTAAAAAAGCCGTAGCTTGCGGCGGCGGGAGAAAGAAGGCAGATGGTTCCTTTGGGTGTTTTTTCTTTGGCGATTGCCACCCCGTCTTTGAGATCCTTCGCCAAATAAATCTCTTTACCGGAAGGAAGGTCCCGTTTCTTTTTCAGTTCCTCCGCGATCCGATACCCGCTGTCCGGCAAGAAGATCCAAACGGGAACATCGCTTTCAAAAAAGAATTCCTCGAGATCACTGTAATCGATCCCCCGTTCCATCCCGCCAATCAAAATACTTCCCACCGCTTTCAGCGCCTCCACCGCCTGAATCGCGGTTTGACCGATGGTGGAAATGGAGTCGTCGTAGTAGGTGACTCCGTCAAAGGTACCGATTTCCTGGAGACGGTGGGGAAGGGGCGCAAAGGTAGAAAGCCCCTTTAGAAAATCCTCGTCGGAAATGCCGTATTCCTTGGCGAGGGCATACGCGACGCCAATGTTGTTGAGGTTGTGTCTCCCCTTGAGATGCGTTTCCGCCTCACCGATCATCAGCGTGGTCCGTCGATAGGACACCTCATCCTCCTCGATTTGAAGGATGCCATGAGGTCCAAAGGGGATTACCGTCGCTCTGGTTTCATTTTTCTTCGGAAGGCATTCCTCAAAGCAGAAAAGATAGTCCCCCTCCTTTTGATTCCGATAAAGGTTTGCTTTGGCGTTTTTATAATTTTCGAAAGTCCCGTAATGGTCGAGATGCTCCTCATACAGATTCAAAAGCACGCCGATATGGGGAGAAACTCTCGTGTATTCCAATTGGTGGCAGGAAAGCTCATAGACGATCACCGTATCTTCGTGGATCTCGTCCATTTTGCTAAAGGCGGGAATGCCGATATTCCCCAAAAGCAACGTATCGAAACCGCTCTCCTTGAAAATGTGGGCGGTAAGCGCCGAAGTGGTGCTTTTGCCTTTGGTGCCGGTAATGCCGATCACCTGGTTGCGAAAAAGGGACAAAAACAATTCGGTTTGGGAGGTGACCCGGCTAATGACCTCTTTGCTTTTATTTTCCAGCACAATCCCCGGGCTTTTGATAATGAGGTCATAATCCAAAAGGGTCTTTTGATACCCTTCGCCGAAAACGCCGCGGATGTTTTCTCCCTCTAACTGCTGGGGGCGTAGATCCGCTACGGTAATCTCTTTGCCGGGAAGATGCTTTTGAATCCATTGACAGGTCGTCTTTCCTTCCCGTCCATAGCCTAACACCAGAATTTTTTTATCCTCTAAAAAACGAATGAGCCGTTCCATTTTGACCCTCCTACCAGATTTCCCGCCGGGTGGCCTCTTCGATAACCGGAAGGTATTTTTCCGGGATCAAATGCTCTTTTTGAAAGGCATTCTGATACGGATTGGGCCTATGGGAATACTGATGGTATAATTCGGTTGAAATATACTTTTGATACAGTTTCGGAAGGGGTTCGCCCTCCCGTTTCATCCGCCCGATTGCAAGACAGATGGCGGTATTGATTTCATCGATGCTTCCTACACATTCGAAAGGCTTTTCGGGGAGCAATCCAATCAATCCCTCAAAGTCGGTGAGAAGCGTTTCCTCCTCCAAAAGGTTTCTTTGGAAGATACCCCGTAAGGTATCGGTGGAAAGAAAGGGGGAAAGAATGATCCAAACAAAAAGACATTTGGAGCAGTGACCGCACCAGCTATCGGTTTTGCTTCCCGCGTTGCAGCTTTTAAATACCGAAAAAAGCTTTGGAAGGGTAGAAAAATGCCGGGCGATCTGAAGCTCGCTCCATGGCCTTAACAAACTGAAATACTGAATTCCCGTACAGAGGTACGCTTTTTCGTACGCGCAAAAATCTTTCTCAAACTGAAAGCTCTTAGAATACTGATGGTTTACTTCGCTTCCCTCGACGGTGGCTTCATTGGCGCTGCCCTCGTTGGAAAGGATGAGACATGCTTTTCCGTACAAGGCGCAAAACAAAAGGCCGCTAAACGCCAAAATGGCGGAAAACGGGGTATGGCCGTTTAAAAAACCCTCTTTGTTTAAGCGCAGCATATTGGGGTCCAGCGTCCGCACCGGCGAAATCTGGCGATCCTTAAAAAAGCCAAAGGCTTCGGCGGTACCGGTCATGGCCCCGCGGGGATTCAAAAGATAACATTCGTTTTCTTCCGCGAAGTCTTTTAAAAGGTCCAACGTCACAATGGAATCCTTCCCGCCGCCTATGGGGATCAGCGCTCCGTTCAGATGAGAAAGGGGGTTCGTAAAAAGGGTTTCGCCCTCGCTTTCCAACTCCATAAAGGTACTTTCCTCCGTCTTTATCCCGTTGCGGTAAAAGAATTCTCCCAAGCCGTAAAAATATTGCTTTTTCCACCAGGAAATCTGTTCTTTTGTCAATTTTCCGCAGCAAACCCGAACCTTTTTCGGGCATGCAATCTTCCAATAGCTGATTAACTCTACCATCCCCAAGGAAAACACCAGCTTTCGAAAGAGGGGCGTATCCGTTTTCAGCGTTTCCCGTCCGTTTTTTTGAAGTCTCCAGCTGGGACAAAAATCCGAAAGTCCCGGCACCGAAAAATGGTAGGAAAAGGAGATCTCCGTCTCCGTTTCCGTAATGGTGTAGTCCCGATACAAAAAAAGGGGATAACGTTCCCGAAGCGAGGAAAAATCGTTCATACAGCTTCCCTTCTATTTTCGAAATCACGATTCCAACAAAAAGAGAAAAGAAAAACGGTTCTATCGTTTCGACAGAACCGTTTTTGGTGACCCGTGCGAGAATCGAACTCGCGATACCGCCGTGAAAGGGCGGTGTCTTAACCTCTTGACCAACGGGCCGGTTGGTAGCGGCAGTTGGACTTGAACCCACGACCTTTCGGGTATGAACCGAATGCTCTAGCCAGCTGAGCTATACCGCCGTTTACAGTTCCCTCATAGACAGACGATGGTGGAACGAGAGTTATTTTATCATAGTGGCTACCGTTTGTCAACACTTTTTTTAAAATTTCCTGCCTGATTCCTATCTGTGTTCCGGCAATACCGCCAGCGAAAGCCAGTTTTCCAAAGAAAGCTCCTCCGGTCTGGCGGTGGGGCGAATGCCGAGCTTCTCCAGAAGAAAGGCCGTTTCTTCCTTGGATCCGCCCAAAGAAAGGGTATTCACCAATGTCTTTCTTCGATTATTATATGCTTTTCGAATCAAAAAAAACAACCGTTTTTCCTCTTTCCCCATCAGCGGCAGCTCTTTTTTCACAGAAAGTTGGATCACGGCGGAATCCACCTTGGGAGATGGGGTAAAGCTTCCCCGGTTGACCTGGAAAAGAAGCTTCGGATCGCTATAATAACGCACCGCCGCGGTCACGGCTCCGGCTTCCTTGGAGGGCATTTTCGCCGTCAGCCGTTTCGCCGCTTCTTTTTGAACCATGACCGTGATGGCCTTTAGGGGAAGCTTACTCTCCAAAAGCCGCATCAAAATCGGGGAAGTCAAGTAATAGGGTAGGTTGGCGCACAAAAACACATCCATGCCGGAAAACTCCTCTTCGATGATCCGAAGAAGGTCTACCTTCATCACATCCCCAAGAATCACCTTGACGTTTTCATGTTCCGAAAGGGTTTCGTTCAATACAGGGAGTAGGCGGTGGTCGATCTCGACGACCACCACCTTTTTCGCCCGTTTCGCCAGCTCGTTGGTCAAAACCCCAAAGCCGGCGCCGATTTCAATGACGCCGCTTTCTTTCCCTGCGCCGCAAAGTTCCGCCATTTTCGGACAGATCCCGGGATTGGTGAGAAAATTCTGTCCCAAGCCCTTGGAAAAGGAAAATTGGTACCGTTCGCACAAATCCCGGATCACCGAAAGGTTGGTTAAGTTTTCCACACATGTCTCCTTAAACTGTTAATAACTATAAGATCTTTTTAAAATAGGTTTCCGTTTCTTTTCTTCCGTCCCGCTGATAGCGGTGAAGGGCAAAAAGGGAACTTCCCTCCTTAAGGTAGTTCATTCCCTCGTCATAGGTCAACGTAATTAAAAAGCCGAGGTCATCCCGTAAGATTTCTTCGCTGAATTCGGTGTAAACCCCAAAGGGGTAGGAAAAGACCCGGCTGTCCTTATAGATGGTCTCGTTCAGTCGATTTTGGAGGGTTAAGATATCCTCCATCAGCATTTTCCGGTAGCTTTCGTCATCTTCTCCCCGAAGCTGTTTGACCCCTTTTCTTCCATCGATCCCTTTTTTCTCGTGCAGGGCGTAGGTGTGGTTTCCAATCTCAAACAGGCCGCTGTCGGAAAGCTCTTTAAGCTGAGTGTAAGAGAGGTAACCGCCCTGCTTTTCCGAAAGATTTCCCGAGTAAAGATCGCTGTAGCTTCCCACTACAAACACATCGCCCTTAATCCCCTTCTCCTGAAACAGAGGATAAACCAAGGTATATACGCTTTCAAAGCCATCGTCAAAAGTGAGCCAGACCGCCTTTTCGGGGAGGGTGGTCCGCCCCTGCTTATAGGCGATGAGATCCGCGCTGTTAATAAACACATAGCCGGCTTCGGAAAGAAATTCAATATCTGATTTCAGGGTGTCCAAGGAAACGACAGACTTATTGCTCTCGGTAGAGCTAATGTCTCCGTAGGAAAGGATCAAAAGAGGAGTTCCGTCCTCCGTTTCGGAAAAAACGGGAAGGCTTTGCCCCTCAAACAGGGTACAGCAAAATACGGTCACAAACACACCCAAAAAAAGGGCAATCAGTTTTCCCACTCTTCGTTTTTTCATAAAGCGTCGCCTCCGTATACTTTTTGTTTCAGTATATTCGGACATCGCCTCATTCAGACGAAAAAAGGAAAAATGGGACAAAAAAGGACAAGCTCTCCCTAATAGCCAAGCTCCTCGTTGATAAAGAGAATCTCGGAAGGGGTATGGGGCGCGCCGTCCATAACCAAAGTCAACCGGCAAAGCTTTTCCTTACTGTTGCATTGATAACAGCGGTCGCCTTTGACGCCGCAGGGGGTTTTAGCGCCCAGCCGGTAGGCGTTTTTCGGGGTCGCTACGTTTTTCGCCCGATCCAGCGCGGCGGAAAGATCGGGAACGATCTTATTTTTTCCCACCAGATAGTACACCTGCTCCGGTCCCCATAAGGTCATAGCCAGACGGTTTCCCGCCCCGTCGATGTTGACGATCTGGCCGGTTTCCGCCACCGCATTGGCGCTGGTAAGGTAAATTCTCGCATGACTTGCGAGGTCTTTGATCTCGTCGCCCCAAATCCGATGATGCCAAACCACCTCATTTTTCTCGGAAAGAGCTTCGTACAGTCCAAGCTCCTTTAAGGTGACGCTGCCGCCAAATCCAATGGAACGGGCGGTCAATTTGGAGCAGAGATAGTCTTTCGCCTCCGCTCCCGTCTCGAAAAACCGCACCGTAAAGCCCCGGTCTTCAAAATTTTTCTGTAGCAGCTCTTTGTTCATAGGATCCTCCTAAAGTCAAAACATCTTTGTACTTTCGCTCTAAATCCAAAAGGGCTTTCTTTTTGTCCAAACCGCCGCCGTAGCCCCACAGCGTGCCGTCGGCGCCGATCACCCGGTGACAGGGGATCAAAATGGAGATGGGGTTATTGTGGTTGGCGCCGCCTACCGCCCGCGCCGCCTTTTCTCTCCCTACCTGTTTTGCGATCTGTCCGTAGCTTCTCGTCTCCCCGTAAGGGATCGTCAAAAGCGCCTGCCAGACCTGTCTTTGAAAAGGGGTGCCTTTGGGGTCGAGGGGAAGGGTAAAGACGGCGCGCTTTCCGGAAAAATATTCCTCTAACTGGCGCTCACATTCCAAAAGGAGCGGCGTTTTTTTGACCGGAGCGTCGATAGCGCCGTCAAAAAGCAGATGGGTAATCGCCTCTTCGTTACAAACCGCCGTCATATCAAAAAATCCGGGAAAGGAAAAGGTATATTGATAGATCAATCTTCATCCTCCTCCATTTCCACCGCATTTTCGTCGGAAACCTCCGTCTCCTCCGCCGGTTCATCGGGGAGATGCTCCACCTCTTCTTCGGAATGGTCAGCCCGGGCAAAGGAAACCACCCGGTCGTTTTCAGAAAGGCGCATCACCCGAACGCCGGAAGCGTAACGGGACATCACATTCACTTCGTTTACGGCGATACGGATGATAACTCCCTCGTTGGAGATCAAAATAAGGTCGTCGTCCTCGTTGACCGCCTTAATGCCGCAGACATATCCCTTTTTCTCGCTTACCTTGTAGTTGATCTTTCCTTTTCCGTTGCGGCTTTGCAGGGGGTAATCGGAAGCCAGCGTACGCCGTCCCTGACCTTTATCGGTCACGGTCATCACCGACATTCCCGGCTTTAATTCCTCCATGCCCACAACCTGATCCTCTTCCTTCAGCGCGATTGCCTTTACGCCGGAAGCGGTCCGGGACATAGGCCGGATCTGGTTTTCGTCAAATCGAATGGCCATGCCGAATTTGGTCGCCACCAAGAGCTCCGCCTTGCCGTCGGTCAAAGCCACCCGGGTCAGCGAATCCCCTTCCTTGAGTCCCAGCGCAATAAGGCCCTTTTTCCGAACGTTTTGGTAAGCGGAAAGACGGGTGCGCTTAATAATTCCCTTTTGGGTAATCATGACAAGATACTGGTCGGTATTAAAATCCGCCACCGGCAGCACGCCGGAAATCTTTTCGTCCTTGTCCAGCGCCAAAAAATTGATAAGGTTGGCGCCCTTGGATGCTTTACTTCCCTCGGGGATCTCGTAGCATTTCAGCTTGAACACCCGGCCTTTGCTGGTAAAGAAGAGAAGATTGCTGTGGGTAGAGGAGATAAAGACTTCTTCCACAAAGTCCTCCTCCCGCTGTTTCATGGCGGAAACGCCTTTGCCGCCCCTGCGCTGGATCTTATAAACATCGGCGGGCTGGCGCTTGACGTACCCGAAATGGGTCAGCGTCACCACGCAGTCCTCCACCGGGATGAGATCCTCGATGTCCACTTCGCCGCTCACCGTCTGGATCTCGGTGCGGCGGTCGTCGCCGTACTTCTCCCGGATCTCGGAAAGCTCTTTCTCCAAAATCTCCATCACTAAGCTGTAATCAGACAAAATCCGCTCGTATTCCTTAATTTTTTCCAACAGCTCGTTTAACTCGGTCTCGATCTTTAAGATCTCCAGTCCCGCAAGCTGGCCTAACTGGAAAGCGATAATGGCGGAGGCCTGGACGTCGTCGAAACCGAAGGTCTCCATAATGGCGGTTTTGGCTTCCGCCCGGCCTCCCTTACATCCCCGGATCACGGCGATCAACTCGTCCACGATGTCTACCGCCCGTTTGAGACCCTCTAAAATATGCGCCCGATCTTTCGCCTTTTTCAAATCGAACCGAGTCCGGCGGGTAATGATCTCTCCTTGGAAATCGATGTAATGCTGGAGCATTTCCTTTAGGGTTAAAATCTTGGGCCGTCCGTCTACCAGCGCCAGCATAATGACGCCCACCGTCTCCTGCAAAGAGGAGAAACGGTAAAGCTGGTTCAAAACAATTTGGGGCACCGCGTCCCGCTTTAGCTCCAGCACCAACCGCATACCCTCTCTATCCGATTCGTCCCGGATAAAAGAGATGCCCTCGATGCGTTTTTGCTTCACCAAATTGGCGATTCCCTCAATAATAGCGGTTTTCCGTACCATATAGGGAATCTCGGTGACGATAATGGAGGCTCTTCCTTTGCTGTCCTCTTCGATTTCGGCTCTCGCCCGAAGAGTAATCTTTCCTTTGCCGGTGGCGTAGGCGGAACGAATGCCGCTTCGGCCCATAATGATACCGCCGGTAGGGAAATCCGGCCCTTTGATGTATTCCATCAGCTCCTCAAAGCTTTTGTCCGGATCGGAAATCAACGCGATAATGGCGTTGATGACCTCCCTTAAGTTGTGGGGAGGAATGTTGGTGGCCATACCTACCGCGATGCCGGTAACGCCGTTGACCAAAAGGTTGGGAAACCGGGAAGGCAAAACCGAAGGCTCCTTTAACCGGTCGTCGTAGTTAGGGACAAAATCTACCGTATCCTTATCGATATCGGTAAGCATGGACATGGCGATTTTGCTCATCTTCGCTTCGGTATACCGGTATGCGGCAGGGGGGTCCCCGTCGATGTTACCGAAGTTTCCCTGGCCGTCCACTAACGGATAGCGAAGGGAAAAGTCCTGGGCGAGACGCACTAACGCGTCGTAAACGCTGGCGTCGCCATGGGGATGGTAGCTACCCAAAACGCTTCCCACCGTATCGGCGCATTTCCGGTACGCCCGTTCGGGGTACAGTCCATTATCGTACATGGTATATAAAATCCGACGGTGAACCGGTTTTAAACCGTCCCGCACATCGGGGAGGGCTCTGGATACGATTACCGACATGGAATAATCGAGAAAGGATTTTCGCATCTCCTTTTCGATATCCACAGACAGTATTTTTGTTCCCTCCGGGTTTTTATTATTTTCCTGCTCCTGATTCATCATTTACTCCTTTACCGCCGCTCGCCTTTTACCTTGGCAACCTGGTACTTTTCTTTGAGTCCCGCCTTCATCAATTCCTTGACGTCTTCCAGCTTTGAGGGATCAATACAGCGTTTGGGAATGGCGAAGCAACGCTCCTTACTGATTGCCACTACAAACAAATCCACCGTTTCCACAACGCTTGTTTTTTCGGCGTTATAGTCAATCAAGTACTCTTTTCCGTTGTTATTGGTAATAAACCCCTTTTCCGTAACGGCAATATGATAGCTTTGATCGATACTGTCGGTGGCTTTGGCCACTCTCCGGATATGCTGCCAGGGCATGTACCACAAAAAAGCGATCACAATGATACAAAGACACGCCATCAGCTTTCCCACAAAGTAATCCGGGTTTTTGATAAGGGATTGAAGATACAATACCTCCAAAAAGAGAAGAACCGCCGTATAGATGAGATTTTTTTTGAAAATCATCTTTTTTTGGAAAATTTTCAGCGCCACGGCGACCTCTTCGCCGGTAAAGCTGTATTCAATTTCGATGCGCTTTTCATATTCCGACTGCTCGGCGGGCGCCGCGTCCACCCATGGCTCGCTCACGGCGTATTCGTCCGCCGTTAAGCTCTCCGGCACCACCGATTCCTTTTTTTCTTCGCCGTTTTCCGGAGAAGAGACGGTCTCTTGCTCCATATTCGACATGGTTTCCTTTTCTTTCATCGTCTTCCCCTTTCCACGTCAAGATTCTGGACAAAGTGGGCGTTTCGCTCGATAAAATCCCGTCTGGGCTCCACTTTATCTCCCATCAGCATAGAAAAAGTCTCGTCCGCCTTCTGCGCGTCCTCTAACGTGACCTGGATAATGGTCCGGTTCTCCGGATCCATGGTAGTTTCCCAAAGCTGCTCGGGATTCATCTCACCAAGACCTTTGTACCGCTGGATATCCACTTTGGCGTTTCCTTCTCCCGCAAGCTCCGCCGCGTACCGGTCCCGTTCCTCGGGGGAAAAGGCGTAGCGCACCCGCTTGCCCCGAAACACCTTAAAGAGGGGAGGCTGGGCAAAATAAATATGCCCCTCTTCGATCAAAGGCCGCATATACCGGAAGAAGAAGGTCAAAAGAAGCGTTCGGATATGGCTTCCGTCCACATCCGCATCGGCCATGATGATGACCTTTCCGTACCGGACCTTAGTAACGTCCAGCTCATCCCCGATGCCGCAGCCTAACGCCGCCACCACGGGAAGAAGCTTTTCGTTGGTATACACTTTATCGATCCGCGCTTTTTCTACGTTTAACATCTTGCCCCAAAGGGGTAAGATCGCCTGGGTGTTCCGGTCCCGTCCGCTTTTGGCGGAGCCGCCGGCGGAATCTCCCTCGACGATAAAGATCTCGGTTTTGGAAACATCCTTCGAAGAACAGTCCGCAAGCTTTCCCGGAAGGCCTCCCGCCTCTAACGCCGACTTTCTTCTGGCGGTTTCCCTGGCGCGTCTCGCCGCTTCTCTCGCCCGCTGGGCACTGGTGGCTTTTTCGAAAATAACTCTCGCGATGGACGGGTTCTCTTCAAAATAGGTGCTAAGCCCCTCGGTAACCAATCCGTCCACCAGCGTCCGCGCCTCGGTATTTCCAAGCTTTCCTTTCGTTTGGCCTTCAAATTCACAATCGGGAAGCTTGACACTGATGATGGCGGTGATCCCTTCTCTTACGTCCTCGCCCAAAAGGTTGGCGTCGGAATCCTTTAATAACTTATACCGCCTTCCGTAATCGTTGAACACCTTGGTCAGCGCGTTTTTAAAACCAGTTTCATGGGTGCCGCCGTCGATGGTGTGGATGTTGTTGGCGAAGGACTTGATATTCTCATAAAATCCGTCGTTATACTGGAACGCCACCTCGGCGATACAGTCGTTTTCCTCCTTGTAGAGGTAGATGGGTTCCTCGTGGATCGGCGTTTTGTTTTTATTGAGATGGGTAACGAAGGAACGAATGCCTCCCTCGTAATGAAAATCGTCGGAAATGATGTTTTGAGGGTCCCGCTGGTCGGTGAGGATGATCCGGATCCCCGCGTTTAAAAACGCCTGTTCCCGGAGCCGGTCTTGCAAAACCTCATATTGAAACTCTATAGTTTCGAAAATGGTGTCATCGGGGCAAAAGGACACCACTGTACCGGTGTGGTCGGTATCTCCGATCTCCTTTAACGGCTCGTCGTACTTTCCCCCGTTATGAAAATGCTGGAAATAAATATGCTCCCCGTTATAAACGGTGAGGTCCAAAGAGGAGCTTAACGCATTCACTACCGACGCGCCGACGCCATGGAGGCCTCCCGCGACCTTGTACCCCCCGCCGCCGAATTTGCCGCCGGCATGAAGGATGGTATACGCTACCGTAGCGGCAGAAATGCCTTCTTTCGGATGGATTCCTACGGGGATTCCCCGCCCATTGTCTTCCACTCTGACGGTATTTCCCGGAAGAATGTCTACCGTAATTCGATCGCAATATCCCGCCAACGCTTCGTCAATGGCGTTGTCTACGATCTCATACACCAGATGATGCAATCCGGCGGGACCGGTGGAACCGATATACATGCCCGGTCTTTTTCTCACCGCCTCCAAGCCTTCCAGTACCTGAATCTGGCTTTCGTCGTAATGTTGTTCGTTGGGTTTCCGTTCAGCCATAGCTGCCTCCATTTTAAAAAATTGTATAAAATATGAAATATATTACTTATTGTATTTACTGTCGCTCCGCTTTTTCAAAGTGGAAGGGGCAAGTTGGGAAAGATAAACGGTTTCTTTTTTTTGATGCACCGTCACGATAAAGGATTTCGGCATTTCCTTGGTTACGGTGATTACCTCATTTTCCTGCTGTTTTTTACGAAGGTACTCCTTGGTAAATTTGGAAATGGAGCTGTTTTCCAAATCGAAAATTCCGATAATCTCTTCTTGATGCAAAATAATGTCATTTCCAACATGTATAATCATAGTAATTATTTACTCCTCGTAAAATTTTCCCTGTTCCACTCTGATTTTTTTTCCATGCCGAAACAGCGCGAAATCCTTTTCGTCGCAACAGGTAATGAGAACTTGAAAATTTTGGATTTGGTTTAAAATATAGTCTTGACGGGTTTTATCCAGTTCACTCATTACGTCATCCAGAAGAATCACCGGATTTTCCCGCGTAATTTTGCAAAGAAGCTTGGCTTCCGACAGCTTTAACGTCACAGCGGCGCTTCGCTGCTGTCCCTGGGAGCCGTAGGTTCTGGCGGGAAGACCGTCGATGCGGATATCCAAATCATCCCGATGAATTCCCACGCTTGTATATTTAAGCCGGATGTCCTCCTCGAGGGAATCCGCTAACGCCTTTTTGTATTGTTCGATCAAAGAATCGGAATACACCGTATCCTCGTCCTCGAAAGGGAACACAGAGGAATCATAACAAACGGAAAACTGTTCTTTTTGTTCGGTAAACCCGCTGTAAATCTCTTTGGAAACCATGTTGAGCTTTTGCAGATAATCCTTCCGAAGAAGGGAAATAGCGGTGCCGGCTTTGGCGAGAGGCTCATCCCAAAGGGAGAGAAGCTCCCTTCCTTTTCCCGTTTCCCGAATACTCCGAAGCAAAGCGTTTCGCTGTTCCAAAATGTCGTGATACTGGGAGAGATAGCTTTGGTAAACCGGCTTCACCTTACTGATGGCTGAGTCTAAAAATTCCCGCCGGAGCTTCGGTCCCTCTTTGATGATAAAAAGATCCTCGGGATGGAACACTACCGCCGAAAAAACGCCGAACAGAGCGGAAGGAGAGGAAAGAGGGACATAGTTGAGGGTGATTTTGCGCTTTTCTCCTCCCTGATACAAAATTTCCTGCTCCCGCTGCCGGTCTTTAAAAATCATACGGATCTCAAAGCGATCCGAAGAGAACATGGTCATTTCCTTCTCTTTGGCGCCTCGAAAGCTTCGGTTTCCGCTGCAAAGGTAAATGCTTTCCAAAAGGTTGGTTTTCCCCTGGGCGTTGTTTCCGTAAATCACGTAAATTCCCGGCGCAAAAGTCAAATCCGCCTGTTCAATATTTCGAAAAGAGCGCAGGGAAAGGCGACAAATATTCATATTACTGGATCAAAAGCTCGTCGTCGCCTACCAAAACCCGGTCGCCGGAAAAAATCTTTTTCCCCCGTTGGGTGCAGGTCTGTCCGTTGACTTTGACCCCGCCCTCCGCAATCAGGATTTTAGCATGCCCTCCGGTTTGGACGGCACCGGCGTATTTTAAAAGCTGATCCAGCTTGATAAACGGCGTTTTCAAAATAATTTCCTTAATCATCGTCTTTCAACCTCATGGGCATAACCAGAAAAATAAAGTCGTCTCCCTCCAGGGGAACGATGCGAATGGGGGAAACCGGAGAGGACATCTGTAAAATGACCTTATCCTGTTGTGTCGCTTTGAGGGCGTCGGTCATATACCGGTTGTTATAACCGATTTTTAACGGGCCTCCCTCCATCTCCACCGGGAGAGAATCGCTGACCTTTCCCATGGATGTTTCACAGGAGAGATGCGCCATGTTGTCCTCAAAAACGGTGCGAATGGGATTTTTTACCTTGTCGCTGATTAAAATGGACGCCCGGTTGATGCTTTCGATCATCTCTCTGGTGTTGAGAGTCACCGAAACGGTATAGCTTTTGGGGATGGCGTTTTCGTAATCGATAAAATCCCCCTCCAAAAGTCTGGAAATCATCCGATAGCCGCAGCATTCAAAAGCGATATGCCGCTTTCCCGCCCGCACAAGAATCTTTTCCTCCTCGTCGTTAAAACGGGAGGTGAGCTTTAAAAGCTCGGACAATGTCTTTCCGGGAACAATAAATCGAATATCCTTTGTAACCTCCACCGGTTCTTTTCGCAAAGCGAGCCTTCTTCCGTCGACGGAAACCAAATAGAGGTTTTGCTCTTTGGTTTCAAATAAAACGCCGGTAAGTACCGGAGTGGCGGTGTCCTGGGAAACGGCGAAAAGAGTTTGGGAAATCATATCCCGAAGCAAGGGAACCGAAAGGGAAAGGGTATCTTCTTCGTTTAACGAGGGGATCTCCGGATATTCTTCCGCACCCATCCCCAAAATGGTAAATTGGGCTCCGCCACCTTTGATGACCATAAGCAGTTTTTCGTCAATGGTAAATTGAAGCTCTCCTTGGGGCATGCGATTGATGATTTCGCCAAACAGTCTCGCGTTGACGATCACTTCCCCTTCTTCCAGGCCCCGCACCGAAACCTCTTTGGTGATTCCCAGCTCCAAATTGTAACCGATTACCGTAAGAGAATCGGCTTTTAAGCGAAGTAAAATACATTCCAACGCCATAAGGGTAGATTTTTGCGCCACTGCGGGAGAGACGCTGTTTACCGCTTCGGATAATACCGATTTGTCACAGACAAATTTCATACCGCTGATCCTTTCTTCTAATTTTATGATGCATACTATATATAGAGAATAGAATAGTATTATTTTAGTAGTAGTAATAGGGGGTTCTAAAAAGTGGAAACAGCCCTTCTTTTTCCGAAAACAACGGCATTTTTCCCTCTTTTTTCCTTTTGGAAAAGGGAAGGAAAAAAATAGGGAAAAGGGGAAAAGAGAAAAAAAGGAAAAAACGCGCAGGGAAAAAGGAGGGAGCAGGGGAAAGAAAAAGGAAAACTTTGGGGAAAGTTATCGGTTCTTGATGTTTTTGATAATATCCTCGATAATCCCTTTTTCATGGGGGTTGACCTTCATCAGTTGTTCCACCTGCTTTAGCGCATAGACAATGGTGGTGTGGTCCCGGTTTCCAAATTCCTGGCCGATCTGTTTCATGGAGATCTGGGTGATCTCTCTGGTGACATAAATCGCCGCCTGTCTCGCGGCGGAAACGGGGCCTGTCCGCTTTTTGGAACGGATGTCTTCGGCGGAGACATTGTAGGTCTTCGCCACTTCTTCGATAATTTTGTCGATAGTGATGTCCACCGGCTGGTTTTCGTTTAGGATCTCCTTAATGACATTTTGCGCTACGCTCATATTGGGATTGGAGCCGGAAAGAAGCTTGTATACCTTCATCTTCTTGACCGCCCCTTCCAGCTGACGAATGTTCCGTTTCAGCTTGTTGGCCATAAAATTGACAATGTCGTCGGGAATGTCGATCTGTAAAAATTCTGCTTTCCGCTTAATAATGGCGATTCGCGTTTCGGTGTCCGGATAGGAAATGTCCGCCAAAAGACCCGATTCGAACCGGTTTTTTAACCGTTCCTCAATGATGTTAATATCTTTTGGAGGCCGGTCGGAGGTAATGACGATCTGCTTTCCCGAAAGGTACAGCTCGTTAAAGGTGTGGAAAAATTCCTCCTGGGAACGCTCCTTGCCGGAAAGGAACTGAATATCGTCGATCAAAAAGAAGTCGGCGTGGCGATATTTTAAGTGGAAATCGTCGATGCCTTTGTTTCCGAGGGCATAAATCAAATCGTTGGTAAAGGTTTCGCTGTTGGTGTAAACAATGTTCATTTCCGGGTTTCGCTGCTGAACCTCATGTTTAATCGCCATCAGCAGATGGGTTTTGCCCAATCCAGAGGGGCCGTAGATAAATAAAGGGTTGTAGGTTTTGACGGTGGACGAGGTCGCTACCGATTTACAGGCGGTGTAAGCAAATTCATTTTTGCTTCCCACGACAAAGTTTTGGAAGGTGTATTCGTACCGGTCGTCGATATAGTCGCCGCTTTGGAAAGAGGTGTCTTCGGCGCTGGCTTCTTTCGGGGCGTAAGTGGGCTTTAAAATATCCTCTTCCTCTTCTCCCGAGAGATTTTCGGTGGCGATGATCTCCACCTTTACGGGGAAGCCCAAAACCGCCTCAAAAGCCTCCAATAAACGGCTTTCGTACTGGCTTAGTAGGATTTTTTTGTGAAAATTGGTCCGAACGGCCACCACCGCCGTATCGTTTTCCAGCCGGATGGGTTCCAAGTCTTTGATCCAGCAGTTGTAAGCGGTTTGGGAAAGTTCATTGTTGCGAACCTTTTCGAGAAAATATTCCTTCACATACTCCAGTACTTCCATAAAAGAATTCAAAGCGAGTCCTCCTTAAATATAAAAAGCCTTTTTTCCAATACCCTCGCCGGAAGGAAAAAAGGAAAACAATCCTATAAGAAAAAAACATACCTTTATAAATATAGCATAAAGGAAAATCAATTTCAAGTTTTCCACATCAAAAAGGGGAAAAGAAAATAGAGAAAAATAAAGAGAATTTTTTAGGGGGTCTATTGAATTTACAAAAAAACAGTTGACAAAAGGGGGTTCCTTCAATATAATACTAAATTGAGAGTTTTCGCTTTTTTACCGGTTTTTTTAGGACTTGCCTACCGTCTTTTTTGGGTAAAATAAGGGGCGTTTGGGACGGCATAGAAAGCAAAGGCGAAAGCTTAAAAACGGATGATGGAAAAAGGAGGGTCTGTTATGAAGAGAACCTACCAGCCCAAAAAGCTGCACAGACAGAAAGTTCATGGATTTCGTGCCAGAATGAGCACCAGAAACGGTCGTAAGGTCTTAGCCAGGAGACGGGCAAAAGGCAGAGCAAGATTGAGCTATTGATTTTAACTGAACCCGGAAATGGTAAAACTGCCCTGCAAAGCGACGCGGGGCAGTTTCCCTTCATTTTCCGAAAAAAGGAAAACGGATTGAGAAAATATGAAACCGAAAGTACGGACTCTGACGCTGAATAAGGAGTTTAAACGCGCGTATTACCGGGGAAAACGGAGAGTTTCGCCTTATTTTTTCTGTTACATCGTCAAAAACCGACACGAGGGGATCCGTTACGGCCTTACAGCGTCGAAAAAGCTGGGAAACGCGGTGGAAAGGAATCGGGCGCGGCGTCTTTTGAGGACGGCTTTTTTGACCATGGAATTTCGTGAAAAGGAAAACCGGGATTTTGTTTTTGTCGCCCGGGAAAGGATTCTTTCCGCCAAAATGCCCCAGGTCGCCAAAGCGATGGAAAAAGCCCTTTTTTCTCCGGAGGGAGAAAAGGAAGCGCCCCAGAAAACGAAATGATCCGATGGCTTTTTTTGAAATTGATTGCCCTTTATCGGAAGTATCTTTCCGGTTTAAAGCCGCCATGCTGCCGATTTTATCCGACTTGTTCCGCGTACGCCTATGAAGCGATCAGTCGCTTCGGCGCTTTAAAAGGCGGATATTTGAGTATAAAACGGATTTTGCGTTGTAATCCTCTATTTCCCGGAGGCTTTGATCCGGCCCCGGAAGAGTTTACTTTTTTTAAGAAAAGAAAATAGTTTGCTGAAAGGAATAATGAAATGGGAATTCTCGGTTGGCCCTTGGGCTGGATTATGTGGGCGATTTATTCGCTGGTGAAAAATTACGGTGTCGCCCTGATTCTGTTTACCGTTTTGGTAAAGGTCGCGACCTTCCCTTTAAGTATTAAACAGCAGAAATCCACGGCAAGAATGTCGGTTTTTCAGCCTAAAATCAACGAGATCCAGAAAAAATACGCCAACAATAAGCAAAAACAGCAAGAAGAGCTGGCGAAATTTTACCAGGAGCATCACTTCAACCCCATGAGCGGTTGTCTTCCCTTGCTGGTGACGTTTTTAGTGCTATTTGGCGTTATCGACGTGGTGTATAAGCCTTTGACCCATATTCTCCATCTGGATTCAGAGACCATCGCGTTAGCCAGTGATGTCGTCACCAACACCTTGGGACAGTCGGTACGGCAGATTGAGCTGCAAATTATTTCCGCTATTCAAAGCGGGCAGTTTGATACCTTTGCTTCGGTCATCGGCACCGAAACCACGCAGCAAATTGCCGATTTTAATTACTCCCTCTTTGGATTGTATCTGGGCCAGACGCCCACTCTTGCCTTTAATGTGTTGCTTTTGGTGCCCATTTTATCCGGTTTGACTTCTTTTCTGTCCGGCTATGTTTCCATGAAAATGAGCGGAACGGCCCAAAGCCAGGGCGCGGGCATGATGAAGGGCATGATCTATATGATGCCTTTAATGTCCATCTGGATTACTTTTTCGGTGCCCATCGGCGTCGGTTTATACTGGATTTTGTCCAATATTCTGGCAGTGCTTCAGAGTATTTTGATGAACAAGCTTTACAGCCCCGCGAAATATAAAGCGGAATATGAGGCCGCTTTGGAAGCGGAGAAGGAAAGAAAACGGCTGGAGCGGGAAAAACGGAGAAAGGCTTCGGGCGGAAAGCTCAAAGAAGAAGAGCCGGAAAACGAAGAGGAAGACAAAGAGGAAACGAGCGATGGAAAGAGGAAAGTCCTTCCCATCGACGAAGAGGGCATTTCCGAAAAGGAGAGGAACCGTCGAAGACTGGCGGAAGCCCGGAGAAGAGACGCGGAAAAATACGGCGAAGAGTATATAGAAGTCAGTGACAACGATCTAAAATAAAGGAGGATCCATATGCGGCAGTACGAAGCGACGGGAAATACCGTGGAAGAAGCAATCGCCAAAGCGAGAGCCGAAATGGGAATCGGAGAAGACGTTGGGATTCCTGAAATCCTGCAATACCCGAAAAAGGGATTTTTCGGTAAGATTAAAACGCCGGCGAGGGTTCGCCTTACGGTGGAAGACGACGAGTTTACGCTGGAAGAAGCGCGTTCGGAGCGCCCTGCGGTAAAAAGTGAGCCCAAAAAAGAGGCCGTAGAGGAAAAAAAGCCGGTACAAAAGCCCCGCAAGGAGCAGCCTGTAAAAGAGGCGGCGCCTGTTGTGGCAAAAGAAGAAAGCAAAGAAGAAAAGGAAGCGCGGCCCGCCGCAAAAGAAGAAACTTCTTCGGCGGAAGAGGCGTTAAAAGAGCCCTCGGCGGAATTGATGCCCAAAGTCCAGGTGGCGGAGGCGTATCTTCGCGAGGTATTTGATAAAATGGGCGCGTCCAGCGTAACGGCGACGTTTTTGGAGGGCGCCAATAAGACGATTTACGTTCGTCTTGAAGGAAATGATATTGGTTCAGTTATTGGAAAGCGGGGAGAGACCTTAGACGCGATTCAATATCTGGTTTGTTTGGTTGCCAACCGGCTGGAAGGCGACTACATCCGCTTCACCTTAAACGCCGGAAATTACCGGGAAAAACGGGAAGAGACGTTAAAGGCGCTGGCTGCGAGAATGGCCAAAAAGGTGTTAAAGACCGGTCGCCCCGCGGCGTTGGAGCCCATGAATCCTTATGAGCGGCGGATCATCCATTCGGTGGTTACTGAGATCGAAGGGGTTTATTCCAAGTCCAGCGGCGAGGAACCCAACCGCAAGGTTGTGATTAAGCCGTCGAGACAGCAGGGTGGATATCGTCGGAACGATCGGAAGGGAAGCTACAACCGTTCCAGAAATCAGAGAGAGGAGAAGAAATCCTCGCCTGTTTCTTCGGAAACCACCAATAAGGAACCGAAAGAATTGAATGATAACATTAAGCTTTACAGCAAGATCGAGCTGTAAGCGATATCGGCAAGGAACGATAAAATGTCGTATCCGGCGTCCTGCTTTGAGTTCGTACTGTTTGGTAGCGAATCTTAAAAGGGGACGCCGTTATTTTTAGGAGAAAAAGATGGAAAAGACAATTGCGGCCATATCTACGCCTTTGGCTGCCGGGGGTATCAGCATCATTCGCATTTCCGGTGAAGATGCGATTGCTGTGGCGGATAAGGTGTTTTCCGCTTATTCAGGAACCAAGCTTTCCCAGTTAAAAGGCTACCGGGCGGCCTACGGCAGGTTAATGGAAAAAGGGGAAGCGGTAGACGAGGGGATTGCTACCGTTTTTTTAGCGCCCCACAGCTATACCGGGGAGGATGTGGTGGAGCTTTCCTGCCACGGCGGTTTATTTGTCACCAAAAAGGTGCTTCGTTTGGTTTTGGATGCAGGCGCGGTGTTAGCCCAAGCCGGGGAATTTACCAAACGGGCTTTTGAAAACGGAAAAATGACCCTGACCCAGGCGGAAGGGGTTTTAGAGATGATCCAGGCGGAAAATGAAAACGCTTTAAAAGCCGCCAAAAACGCGATGGACGGGAACCTTTACCGAAAGATTCGAGGGATTTCCGATGATTTGGTGGCGGTAATCGGTTCCATTGCCGCTTATCTGGATTATCCGGAAGAGGATTTGGATCCCCTTGCCCGGTCCCAGATCCGGGAGGGCTTTTGCCGCGCTAAGGACGCCCTTTCGGCGCTGATTTTGGATTTCGATAAGGGGAAGCTTTTGCGGGATGGCATCGACACCGTCATCGTAGGAAAACCCAACGTGGGAAAATCGACCTTGATGAACCTTCTTTCCCAAAGGGAGCGGAGCATTGTGACCGATATCCCCGGCACCACCAGAGATGTGGTAGAAGAGCGCATCTCCCTTGGAAATCTTACCTTGAATTTGGCGGACACCGCCGGGCTTCGAGAAACCGATAACCCGGTGGAGCAAATCGGGGTGGAGTTAGCGAAAAAACGAGTGGAGACGGCTTCCTTAATTTTAGCGGTATTCGACGGTTCCGAGGATTTTTCCTCGGAAGACGACGCCCTCTGGGAACAGTTAAACGGTTTACCGGTTATCGCGGTGGTGAACAAAACCGATTTAGGGGATGTGCTCTCCAAAAAGCTCCGGGAGCGATTTCCCGTAGTGGTTTCCGTTTCCGCCAAAGAGGGAACTGGCAAAGAAACCCTTACCGAGGCGATCTCTTCTTTTCTTTCCCTTTCGTCACTGACGGGAAACGAAGCGTTTTTGTTTAATGAGCGCCAGCTTTCCGCCGCCAAACAGGCCCTTGGCGCTCTGGATGAAACCATCGCCACCATTGATAACGGATTTCCTTTGGACGCTATAGCGTTGGACGGGGAAAACGCTTTGTCGGCGCTGCTGGCGTTAAGCGGAGAAAAGGTAAGCGAACGGGTGGTGGAAGAGATTTTCTCCCATTTTTGCGTTGGAAAGTAGGAACAATATGAATCGATATTTGATGGATCAATATGACGTCTGTGTGGTGGGCGCCGGCCATGCGGGTATTGAAGCGGCGGTGGCTGCGGCGAAGCTGGGGATGCGCACCGTCTTGTTTACCCTCTCTTTAGACGCTTTGGCGAACCTTCCCTGTAATCCCTCTATCGGCGGCACCGCCAAAGGGCACCTGGTGCGGGAGATCGACGCGCTGGGCGGGGTAATGGGTATTGCCGCCGACGCCACCTTTTTGCAAAGCCGGATGCTGAATATGGGAAAAGGACCCGCCGTCCATTCCCTTCGGGTGCAAACCGACCGCCGGAAATACCATACTTATATGAAAAAATTGTTGGAATCCATCCCCAATCTGGATTTGAAACAGGGCGAGATCGTGGATATTGTGGTGGAGGACGGTGTTTTGACCGGCGTGGTTACCAAATTGGGCGCCCTTTATCAAACCAAGGCATGTATCCTCGCCACCGGGACCTACCTTGGGGGGATGATCCATGTGGGGGAGGTTTCCTATGAAAGCGGACCTGACGGGATCTCCGCCGCCAAAGGGCTGACCGCCGCCCTTCAACGAGAGGGCCTTCCCATGCGCCGGTTTAAGACGGGAACTCCGCCTCGGGTCCATCGCCGGAGCATTGATTTTTCGGTGCTGGAAAAGCAAAGCGGCGACGAGAAGATCGTCCCCTTTAGCTTTACCACCAAAGGTCCTTTGGAAAATAAGGTGGATTGCTATATTGCCTACACCAACGAGGAGACCCACCGGATCATCCGGGAAAATTTAGACCGTTCTCCCATTTACGGCGGCCGGATCGAAGCCATTGGCCCCCGGTACTGCCCCAGTATCGAGGACAAGATCGTCCGCTTTTCCGATAAGCCGCGGCACCAGCTTTTTGTAGAGCCTATGGGCCTGGACACCGAGGAAATGTATCTCCAGGGGATCTCTTCCTCTATGCCCGAGGATGTCCAGATGGCATTTTTGCGCAGCATCAAGGGCTTCGAGCATTTGGAGGTGATGCGTAACGCCTACGCCATCGAGTACGATTGCTGTGACCCCACCGCTTTGTTCGCTTCGTTAGAGTACCGCAACATTAAGGGCTTGTACGGCGCCGGCCAGTTTAACGGCACCTCGGGTTACGAGGAAGCGGCGGCCCAGGGACTCATCGCCGGCATCAACGCGGCCCGGAAGATTTCGGGGAAAGAGCCGCTGATTCTCCCCCGGTCCAGCTCTTACATCGGTACCCTTATTGACGATCTGGTGACCAAGGGCTGTTCCGATCCCTATCGGATGATGACCTCGCGAAGCGAGTTTCGCCTTCTTTTGCGCCAGGACAACGCCGACGAGCGCCTCACCCCCATTGGTTACGAAATCGGACTCATTTCCGAGGAACGGTACCGCCGGTTTTTGGAGAAGATGGAACAGGTCAAGGCCGAGGAGGAACGGGTGCGAAAGGTGAACATCGCCCCCTCCGAGGAACTCAACGCCTTTCTTGTTTCACGTGAAACAGTCCCTATTCACACCGGTGTCAAACTTGCCGATCTCATTCGCCGTCCCCAGCTCACCTATGAAGGCCTCGCCCCCTTTGACCCCGGCCGTCCCCATCTGCCCGACGAGGTAGGGGAGCAGGTGGAAGTGCGCATTAAATACGAAGGGTACATTAAAAAGCAGCTGGCGCAGGCGGAGGAACTGCACCGCATTGAACGGAAAAAGATCCCTTATCCCTTTGATTATACCAAGGTCAACGGGCTGCGGTTAGAGGCGATCGAAAAGCTGAACAAAGTCCAGCCGGAAAACGTAGGCCAGGCGTCCCGAATCTCCGGCGTCAACCCGGCGGATATTACCGCGCTGCTTATTTTTTTGGAGCGAAAGGAGCATACCGATGATTGATCTTGTAAGGATGGAGTCGCTGCTTTCCGGGTATGGCCTTCCCTCCGATCCGGCGCTTTGCGAGAATTTGGACCGGTACGGGGCGCTTTTATGGGAATGGAACCAAAAGATGAATTTAACGGCCATTACCGACCCCGAAGGAATCGCCGTAAAGCATTTTTTAGACAGTCTCCTTTTCCTCAAGGTTTATACGCCCAAAGAGGGGAGCCGTTTGATCGACGTAGGTACCGGCGCCGGATTTCCCGGCGTGCCTTTGGCGCTTGCGCGGAGGGATTTATCGGTGACTTTGTTGGACAGCTTAAACAAGCGGCTGTTATTTTTGGATGCCGTAGCGAAGGAACTTTCTCTTTCGGTGGAACGGGTCCATGGCCGGGCGGAGGAGCTGGGAAGAAAGGAAGAATACCGGGAACAGTACGACTGTGCCACCGCGCGGGCAGTGGCGCATCTTCGGGAACTTTCGGAATATTGCCTTCCTTTTGTCCGGGTAGGAGGGGTATTTGTCGCCCTCAAAGGCCCGGATATGGAAACCGAGCTTTCGGAAAGCCGCTATGCGATTGAACAGATGGGAGGGGAAGTGGAATCGGTTACCGAGTTTTCTCTTCCTGAGGGAAGTAAACGCACCCTGCTTGTCCTAAGAAAAAATCGACCCACCCCGACAAAATACCCGAGAAACGCCGGAAAAATCAAAAAAGAACCCTTGATTCGCCGGTAAAAAGAAAGAACCATGTCGGTTTGTGCGACCGAAATTTCTGGAAATTATTTCCCGCCTTTGTTATACTGGTCTTGAAAGAGAGGAGGATGGCAAATGGCGGGATTTTTGCAAAAAGAAAAGACAGTCAACAAAGTGGTTTTGCTTCCTTTAACCGAAATTGACCCCAATCCGGCTCAGCCAAGGCAGGTGTTTTCCGAAAAGGAGCTGCAATCGCTAAGCGACAGTATTTCGGAAAACGGGGTGTTGCAGCCGATTTTGGTGCGGAAAGGGCAAAACGGCCGGTACGAGTTGATTTCCGGGGAACGAAGAACAAGAGCTTCTATTTTAGCGGGAAAAAAGACCATTCCGGCGGTAATTATGGATACCAGCGCCCGCCAGTCGGCGGTGTATGCGATCTTGGAAAACATTCAGCGAAAAGATCTCTCCGTTTTTGAGGAAGCGGCGGCGCTTCACAGCTTGATTGTGGAGTGGGGTGTCAGCCAGGAAGAAGCGGCGAAACGGCTGGGGAAGGCCCAGTCCACCATCGCCAATAAGCTGCGGCTTTTGGTCTTTACCGAAGAGGAGAAAAAGCTTATTACCGAAAATCATCTCACCGAACGCCACGCCAGAGCCCTTTTGCGGCTCCCGGCGGGGGAATTGCGAAAGGAAGCGATTTTACATATTTCCAAAGAAAATTTAAGCGTTGCCAAAACCGAGCAGTATGTTGAACGCCTTCTCACGCCGAAGCCACCCAAACGCAAGATTATTATGCTAAAGGATGTGCGCATTTTTCTAAACACCATCAACAAAGCGGTGGACACCATGAAAACAGCGGGTATTGACGCCACCGCGGAAAAACGAGAACGGGAAAATTATATCGAATACGTGGTCAAGATCCCCGTGGCGGCAACAAAACAAAAATAACCGGAAGGATTTTCCTTCCGGTTATTTTTGTTTCACGTGAAACAGGAAAAGGGCTTTTAAAAGGGGGAAAAGTGTGGTATACTGAAAAAAGGTAAAAAAAAGGAGGCTTGCTATGGGCGCAGTTGTGGCGGTAGCCAATCAAAAAGGCGGCGTCGGAAAAACGACGACGGCAGTGAATCTGGCCGCCGCTTTGGGAGAACTAAAGAAAAAAGTGTTGCTCATTGACATCGATCCCCAGGGCAACGCCAGCAGCGGTTTCGGTGTGGACAAGCGAAATTTAGGAAAAAATTCCTACCATCTGCTCATCGGTGAGGCTTCCGCCGAGGAAACCTTACGAAAAACGCCCTTTACCGGGGTGGACATTATTCCTTCCAGTATGGATTTGGCGGGGGCGGAGATCGAGCTGGTGGCGCTGGAGAATCGAATTTTTCGATTGAAACAGGCCATAGCCTCGGTGGTGGACCGGTACGATTTCGTTTTCGTGGATTGTCCGCCTTCTTTGGGCTTGATTACCTTAAACGCGTTTTCGGCGGTGGATAGTATTTTAATCCCCATTCAATGCGAGTATTTTGCGTTAGAGGGCTTGTCCCAGCTTTTTTCCACCATTAAACAGGTTAAGCGCCTTTACAATCCCGCTATCGAGGTGGAAGGGGTGCTGCTGACTATGTACGACGGGCGGCTAAATTTAACCTTGCAGGTGGTGGAGGAAGTCAAAAAATACTTTCCGAAGCAGGTCTATAAGACCACCATCCCGAGGAACGTCCGTCTTTCCGAGGCGCCGAGCTTCGGCCAGCCGGTTATGTACTACGACCGCCATTCCAAGGGCGCCAAGGCGTATGAGGAATTGGCAAAAGAGTTCTTAAAATGGCAAAAACGAAAAGCGAAGAAGGAAAGGAGGAATGGCTGATGGCGAAAAAAACCGGGTTAGGGAAAGGATTGGGATCTCTTTTTGAGATCAACGCTTCCGAAGAATCTTCTGGGGAAAACAGTCGATTGCTTCGGCTTTCCGCGATTGAACCCAATAAAAATCAGCCTCGAAAAACCTTTTCCGAAGAGGCGTTGTCCGAGCTTGCCGATTCTATTAAGGAACATGGCCTGATTCAGCCGCTGCTGGTGCGTCCTTTGGGAGACGAACGGTACCAGCTGGTAGCGGGAGAACGGCGCTGGCGGGCATGTCGGATGCTGGGATTGGACGAAGTACCGGCGATTGTGCGGGAGATGACCGACGCCGAGGTTATGGAGCTGGCTTTGATTGAAAATCTCCAGCGGGAGGATTTAACTCCCTTGGAGGAAGCGGCGGGGTACCGGGATTTGATGGAAACCTACGGTTTGACCCAGGAGGAAGCCGCCAAACGAGTGGGGAAGTCCCGTTCGGCGGTGGCCAATACCTTAAGACTGCTCCAGCTTCCCGAACAGGTCCGCCTTCTTGTCGAGGAGGGTCGCCTTTCGGCGGGACATGCCAGGGCCTTAATGGGAATCGAGGATATAGGAACGATGACCGCTGTCGCCAAGGAAGCGGCGGATAAGGGCCTTTCGGTGCGGGAAGTGGAAAAGCGGGTCGCCAGAGAAAAAGCGGAAAAGAAAGACCCGAAAACCTTCGCCTCGTTTGATTCCTACCTTTTGATGATGGAACAGGCGTTAGAGGAGGAACTGGGAAGAAAAGTAAAGTTGTCGGTGGGGAAAAGCGGCAAAGGGACGCTCACCATCCACTTTTACAACAAAGAGGATTTAACCGCCATTGCGGAAAAATTAACCAAATAGGAAGAGGGAAACGTCATGCTGGATATGAAATTTATCCGTCAAAATCCGGATCTGGTCAAAGAAAACATTAAAAAGAAGTTTCAGGACAAAAAGCTGCCTTTGGTGGACGAAGCGATCGAGCTGGACCGGCAAAGCCGGGCGGCGCAGCAGGAAGCCGACGCTTTGCGGGCAAAGCGCAACCAAATTTCCAAGTCCATCGGCGGGCTGATGGCACAGGGGAAGAAAGAGGAAGCCGAGGAGATGAAAAAACTGGTGGCCGAACAGGCAAACCGGTTAGAGGCTCTTGAGGCGTCGGAAAAAGAGCTTCAGGAGAAGCTCAAAAACATCCTTATGGTCATCCCCCAGATGATCGACCCGTCGGTGCCCATCGGTAAGGACGACAGCGAAAATGTAGAGGTGGAGCGGTTTGGCGAGCCGGTAGTGCCGGATTTCGAAATTCCTTACCATACCGAGATTATGGAATCTTTCCATGGGATTGATTTGGACAGCGCCAGAAAAGTCGCCGGAAACGGTTTTTACTACCTGATGGGAGATATTGCGCGGCTTCACTCCGCTGTGATCTCCTACGCGAGAGATTTTATGATTGACCGGGGCTTTACCTACTGCGTACCTCCGTTTATGATTCGGAGCAACGTGGTGACCGGCGTTATGAGCTTTGACGAGATGGATGCCATGATGTATAAGATCGAAGGAGAGGACCTTTATTTGATCGGTACCTCGGAGCATTCTATGATCGGAAAATTTATCGACACCATTTTGGACGAAAAGGATCTTCCCTATACTTTGACCAGCTATTCTCCCTGTTTCCGGAAAGAAAAGGGCGCCCACGGTATCGAGGAACGGGGCGTTTACCGGATCCACCAATTCGAAAAACAGGAAATGATCGTGGTCTGCAAGCCGGAGGACAGCAAAATGTGGTTTGATAAGCTGTGGCAGAACACGGTAGATCTGTTCCGGAGCTTGGATATCCCGGTGCGGACTTTGGAGTGCTGCTCCGGCGATTTGGCGGACTTGAAGGTAAAATCGGTGGACGTAGAGGCTTGGTCTCCTCGCCAGAAAAAGTACTTTGAGGTGGGAAGCTGTTCCAATTTGGGCGACGCCCAGGCGCGCCGGTTAAAGATCCGGATCAACGGCGCCGACGGTACCAAATATCTGGCGCACACCTTAAACAATACGGTAGTTGCGCCTCCGAGAATGCTTATCGCTTTTTTGGAAAACAACTTGAACGACGACGGATCGGTACGGATTCCCGAAGCGCTTCGCCCTTATATGGGCGGGAAAAGCGAGATCCGATAACCTATGGAAAAGGTATATCGGGAGCGCCATCAAATCCCGTTTTTTCAATGTGACAGCCATAAACGGTTGAAACTCTCCGCCGCTAACGCTTACTTTGCCGAGATCGCCGGCTGGGCGTTTCGAAAGCGGGGATTGAGCCATGAAATGCTTTGGGAACGGGGGTTTGTTTTCCTGGTTTCCAAGATTCATATTCGCTTTTTCCAGCCGGTGGTGGCCTATGACGTGGTGGAAATGCATACCTGGGAAAAGGAAATTCGAGGCGCCGCTTTCGTTCGGGATTTCGAGGCGGTCAACGAGAAAGGGGAGACCCTTTTTGCCGCTACAAGTGATTGGATTGCGGTCAATCCTTTGACCCGGAAAATTCATCGTCCGTCGGAGTTTTTCGGGGAAGGGAATTTCTTCCAAAAAGAGATTGGCGTGGAGGACTGTAAGCGGCTTCGGATGCATGAAGGGGAGCCGTTGGGAGAGCTAAAGGTCCTGTACTCCCATTTGGACGCCAACGGCCATCTCCACAACGCTACCTACGCGGATCTGATTATGGATGTGCTCCCCGTATCGTATCGGGATCGGTTTGTGACCGGTTACGAAATGAATTATCTCCACGAGGCCAAGGAGGGTGACTTGATTCGCTTTTTCGGACTCTTTGAGGAAAATACGGTGATGGTAAAAGGCCTTTTGCAGGATCGGGAGTGCTTCATTGCAAAATTGACTTTTGAATAAAACTTTTGGGTCTCTTGATGAGAAGGACGCCGGAAAGGACAGTTTTCTGTCCTTTCCGGCTTTTCTTTTTCCGAATATTGGGAGCAAAAATGCCCATACTAAAAAGAAACGTCCTTTACGATTAGGAGATATTATGGGGAAATATACAAAAAGGATTCAAAAAAGGGTATTAATCTCTTTTTGCATTTACAGTTTTCTGTTTGTAGGTTTGTTCGCCCGAATTGGAAGTCTTACCTCATCGGAGGTGCTTTCTACCGCCGCCGGAAATCAATCTTCCTACACTCTGACAGTGTCGCAAAGTCGGGGATTGATTTATGACTGCAACGGGGAGCGATTGGTGGCGGAGCAAGAGGAAACCGTGTATCTTATTTTGCCGTCGGCGGATAATGTGACCCAGGTGCTGAAAACGGTACCTATTTCCCGACGGGAAAGCGTTTTGGCACAGTTTCAGGCGGGCAAGCCTTTCTTGCTTTACGATCCTCTGACGCCACCGGAAGGGGAAGGGGTTTATCCTTTTTCGGTTCCGGTCCGGTATCAGGAGGATCAGCTGGCGCAGCACATTATTGGTTATCTGGATGGGGAAGGAAATGGGGTTAGCGGCGTGGAGGCGGCCTTTAATAATTTCCTCTCCTCCCTCGCTTGTGAGACAACAGCGACGGTAATGGTAAACGGATTGGGGAGGGTAATGAGTGGTGTCGAGCCAAAAATTCGCGCGGAAACCCCTTCGGAAACGGGAATTATGTTATCTATTGATAAAAATATACAATCAGTAATTGAATCCATCGGCAAAGAGATGCTCAATAAGGGGGCAATTGTGGTCATGGACCCTTACACCGGCGCTCTCAAGGGAGTTGCCTCCTTTCCCGATTACCAGCTTTCCACCCTTTCCGACGACCTTCTGGACGAGGAGAATACCCCTATGATCAATCGGGCGTTTTATCCTTACGCCGTAGGCTCTACCTTTAAGATTGTGACTACCGCCGCCGGATTAAACGCGGGGCACAAAATGGAGGAAACGATGGTTTGCAAAGGGTATCTGGATGTAAGCGGACAAATTTTTCGTTGTCATCTGCGAAGCGGCCATGGCGAGGTGGACTTGTTAGACGCGTTAAAAGAATCATGTAACCCCTATTTTATTACGTTGGGCCTTTCGGTAGGGGGAGACGCGCTCCTTACCATGGCAAAGTCGTTTGGCTTTGGAGAGGAAACGATATTTACCGAGGGGATTACCTCTGCGGCGGGAACACTTCCTTCGGAATCGGAGATGATCAACCCGGCGGCGGTGGCCAATTTAAGTTTTGGCCAGGGAAAGTTGACGGCTACGCCAGTCCAGATCGCGGTGATGCTTAGCGCGGTGGTCAACGGAGGGTATCGGGTGACGCCGAGGCTAATTGAAGGGGAGTACGACGGGGAAAACGAAAATCGATATCGGGATATAAACAGCGAAAAAATTCTTTCCTCGGACATTGCCGCCGCCATTCAAACCTATTTGATCCACTGTGTCATGGTGGCGGAGGACTCTAAGGCCGTTCCCACTCATACCACCGCCGGCGGAAAAACCGCTACCGCCCAAACCGGTCAATACAACGAAAACGGCGAAGAATATGAGCATGGATGGTTTGCCGGATTTTTCCCCGCCGCGTCGCCGGAATACGTGGTAGTGGTGTTGTCGGAAAACAGCGGCTACGGCAATGAAACCGCCGCGCCTGTCTTTGCCGCTATAGCGGATGCGCTGACAGAATCGTTGAATTTTGCAGGAACTGATTCTTAAACTTTCACAAAAAAGCGGTTTTTTGGACCGGCTCTCCTTATCCACTATGCTGAAATCGGAATTTTTTGGGAAAAAGGGATTGACTTTTTCTCATTTGGTGTTATACTGTTCCCATAAACAGCAAGGGCGCTGTAGGAAATGATTCCTACAGCGCTCTTTTGTTTTGAAAAAGAGAAAGGGTCAAGGAGGAATTGGTATGGAAGTATGGGGCGTATGGTTTTTGATCGGCGCCGCATGGGTGTTCTGGATGCAGGCGGGATTCGCGATGGTGGAGACTGGGTTTACCCGAGCGAAAAACGCCGGAAACATCCTGATGAAAAACCTGATGGACTTTTGCATCGGTACGGTGGTATTTATCCTGATTGGTTTTGGACTGCTGCTGGGAGAGGATTTGCTCGGGTTCATTGGAAAGCCCGGCTTCGATATTTTTACCAGTTACGAAAACTTTAACTGGTCCAGCTTTGTCTTTAACTTAGTATTCTGCGCGACTACGGCTACCATCGTTTCGGGCGCTATGGCGGAACGGACGAAGTTCCTTTCCTACTGCGTTTACTCCGCAGTTATTTCTGCGCTGATTTACCCCATCGAAGCCCACTGGATCTGGGGCGGCGGCTGGCTCGCTCAGCTCGGGTTCCATGATTTTGCCGGCTCCTGCGCCATTCATATGGTAGGCGGTATCACCGCTTTAATCGGCGCGAAAATGGTGGGTCCCCGTATTGGAAAGTTTGTGCGGAACGAAGCGGGAAAGGTTACTAAGGTAAACGCTTTCCCTGGTCACAACTTAACCATTGGCGCGCTGGGCGTATTTATTCTTTGGCTTGGTTGGTATGGATTTAACGGCGCTGCCGCTACTTCGGTAGAGCAGTTAGGCTCCATCTTCCTTACTACTACGATTGCTCCCTCCGTTGCGACGGTGGTCTGCATGATTTTCACCTGGGTGAAATACGGAAAGCCCGATGTTTCCATGTGTCTGAACGCTTCCCTTGCGGGCCTTGTAGGTATTACCGCGGGTTGTGATGTAACGGATGCGTTAGGCTCTATTATCATTGGCGCCGTCTCCGGCGTGTTGGTAGTTTTCGGCGTTTGGTTTTTGGATTACAAATTACACGTCGACGACCCGGTGGGCGCTGTGGCGGTCCATTGCTTTAACGGAGTGTGGGGAACTCTTGCGGTAGGTTTATTCGCTACCACCACTGTTCCCGGAAACGATACCTTTACCGGTTTGTTCTACGGCGGCGGTTTCGAGCTGTTAGGCAAACAAATTCTGGGTGTTGTTACGGTTGCTGCCTGGACGGTAGTGACGATGACGCTGTCCTTCTTACTGATTAAAGCGATCTTTGGCCTTCGGGTCAGCGAGGAAGAAGAGCAGGTTGGCTTGGATTCCTGCGAGCATGGTTTGGCTTCCGCTTACTCCGGCTTTAGCATTATGGATGTTTCCGGCAGCATGACCATGGAAGTCAATGAAAACACCGATCTCGGTGTGGCGGCGGAAGCTCTTCCCGTTCGGGAAACCTCGGTTGTACATATCGAGGAGCCCGCGGCTCTCAGCAGTACGGGTATGTATAAAGTGGTTATCATCGCTAAGCTTGCTCGGTACGATCATCTGAAGAAAGCGATGAACGATTTGGGTGTTACTGGTATGACAGTAACCCAGGTTATGGGCTGTGGCATCCAGAAAGGCGCCGGGGAGATGTACCGTGGCGTTGAGATGGACGCGACCTTACTTCCGAAAGTGAAAGTGGAAATTGTTGTCAGCAAGATTCCGGTTTCCGCGGTAATTGACGCGGCGAAGAAAGCTCTTTATACCGGCCATATCGGCGACGGAAAGATCTTTGTTTACCGGGTTGACAAGGTTGTGAAGGTTCGTACCGGCGAAGAAGATTTCGACGCTCTTCAGGATGTGGAATAATAAATTTGCCTGCCACCGAAAAGGTTTTCATAACCTCTCTCCAAAAAGCGAAAGGCGTGCCGTAAAGGCGCGCCTTTTGCTTACGCTGTTTTAAGAATGAAAAAAGAGAAAAAAATGTGGATAAAGAAAAAAGCGCGGTCATCCGCGCTTTTTTCTTTATTTTTCGTCAATCACGATGGAAAGTTCCTCTAATTGAATGGGATCGATGGGGGACGGACAGCCGCTCATCAGCTCGCTGGCGTTTTGCACTTTGGGGAAAGCGGTGACGTCACGAATATTGTCCGCGCCGCAGAGAATCATACTCAGCCGGTCTAACCCTAAGCCCATGCCTCCGTGGGGAGGCGCTCCAAACTTGTAAGCGTCTACCAAAAATCCAAACTTGGCTTCAATTTCTTCGTCGCTTAAACCCAGCGCCTCAAACATTTTTTGCTGCAGCTCGTAGTCGGTGATGCGGATGGAGCCGCTGGAAAGCTCGACGCCGTTTAACACCAGATCGTACGCCTTGGCACGAACCGACGCGGGATCGCTGTCCAAATAGGGGAGACATTCGTCCATGGGCATAGTGAAAGGATGATGCATCGCCACAAAAGAGCCGCTTTCTTCGTCCCATTCAAAGAAGGGGAACTCGGTAATCCAAAGGAAAGCGTAGCCTTCGGGGATGATTCCTAACCGCTTGGCGGTCATCTGGCGCAAAGCGCCAAGCACCGGAAGGGTAACCCGATTTTTGTCGGCGACGATCAGTGCCACGTCCCCTTTTTGGCAATCGAGACGGGCAAGGATGGCGTCCATCTCTTCTTGGGTCATAAACTTCGAGAAGGAACAGCTTGGCACATCCTCCACAAACCGGATAAACGCAAGGCCCTTGGCGCCAATGCCTTTGGCTTGCTCCGTCAGCTTATCGATCTCTTTTCGGGTATAAATCGAAGCGCCGCCTTTTAAGCAGATACCCCGGACCGAACCGCCGTTTTCCAATGCGGAGGTAAAGACCGAAAAGTTACAGTCTTTCACAAGGTCCGAAAGGTCCGTGAGCTCCATACCGTACCGGACGTCCGGTTTATCGCTTCCAAACCGCTCCATAGCGTCTTTGTAGGTCATACGGGGAAGGGGGGTGGGGATATCTGTATCAAGGACCTCTTTCATTACATGCGCGATCAGTCCTTCTCCCATCTCCAGAATGTCCTCCATATCCACAAAGGACATCTCGACGTCGATCTGGGTAAATTCCGGCTGGCGGTCCGCCCGAAGGTCTTCGTCACGGAAACACCGGGCAAACTGGACATACCGGTCCAATCCCGCCACCATCAAAAGCTGTTTGTAAATTTGGGGGGATTGGGGAAGGGCGTAAAAGCTTCCCTTATGCACTCTCGAGGGGACCACATAGTCTCTGGCGCCTTCGGGAGTGGATTTCATCAGCATAGGCGTTTCGATCTCGATAAAACCATGGTCGTCAAAATAATCTCTGGCCGCCTTGGTGATCTTATGGCGCATCATCAGATTTTTTTGCAGGGTTTTTCTCCGAAGATCCAAATACCGGTACCGAAGCCGAAGCTCCTCGTTGGTGTCGGTGTCGTCGGTGATGGGGAAGGGAGGGGTCTGCGCCTTGGCTAAGATCCGAAGCTCGGTAACGAAAACCTCGATTTCCCCGGTTTCGATCTCGGGATTGACGCTTTCCCGCCGTCTGACTTCGCCCTTGGCCATCAACACATACTCGGAGCGCACCGACTTGGCTTTCTCCATCACGCCCCGGTCGGTTTTGTCGTCAAAGGTGAGCTGAAGAATGCCGGTCCGATCCCGTAAATCGATAAAACAAAGTTCTCCCTTATCTCTCTGCTTTTGGACAAAACCGCCTACCACTACCGTTTTTCCAATATCCGCTGTGGATACCTCGGTGCAGTAGTGGGTGCGTTTCAGCCCCTTGATCGTTTCTGCCATGACGTATTACTCCTCACTTTTTAACATTTCGTTGACGGAATCGCTCAGATCCTCAATCTGGGCGTCGTAGAAAAACCGAAGAAAGGGTTCTTCTTCCAAAGAAAGGGGCCGGCTCTCCCCGGTTTCCATATTTTTGACGGCGGCCTGATTGTTTTTCAGTTCATCGTCTCCCAGCACCATGGAAAATTTGGCGCCGATTTTGTTTGCGTATTTCATCTGCGCCTTGACGCTTCGATCCATCAAGTCGCATTCGGCGAAAAATCCCTCGCCCCGAAGAAGGGCGGTGAGCTGCATCGCCCGAAGGGATGCGTCCTCTCCGATAGAAGCGATATAAAGGTCGCATGTGGGAGGCTTGGGAATCTCGATATTTTGGGCTTTTAAGGTCATAAGCAGCCGTTCTATCCCCATCGCGTAGCCGATACCCGGCTGGTCGTTTCCGCCAAGGGAACGAATAAGCCCGTCGTAGCGGCCGCCGCCGCAGACGGTGGACTGAGCGCCGATATCCCCGGAGACAAATTCGAACACCGTTTTGGTGTAGTAATCCAGTCCCCGAACGATCCGGGGGTTAACGGTATAGGCAATATTTAAAGCGTCTAACCGCTTTTTCAGTCCCTCAAAGTGGGTCTTGCAGTCGTCGCAAAGGTAGTCGAGCCCCACGGGCGCGTCCTTGGCGATCTCCCGGCAGGCGGGGCTTTTGCAGTCTAAGATCCGAAGAGGATTTTTTTCCAGACGGGTAAGACAGGTTTCGCAAAGCTCGTCTTTCCGCGCGGAAAAATACTCCTTAAGCGCCTTGTGGTATTCCTTGCGGCAGGTAGGGCAGCCGATGGAGTTAATCTCCAGGGAAATTCCCTGGATCCCCAGTACCGCGAAAAACTCGTCCACAAAGGCGATGACTTCGGCGTCGGCAGCGGGGGAATGGGCGCCGAACAGCTCCATGCCTAACTGGTGGAACTGGCGGTAACGTCCCGCCTGGGGCTTTTCCGCCCGGAAACAGGAAATGTTATAGCAAAGCTTGGCGGGGAGGGCTTCGTTTAAGATCCCGTTTTCGATCACCGCCCGGTTGATGCCGGCGGTTCCCTCGGGACGAAGAGCGAGCTCTCTGCCTCCCTGGTCGGTAAAGGTGTACATTTCCTTTTGCACCACGTCCGTGGTGTCTCCCACCGAGCGGATGAAGAGGTTCTTGTCTTCAAAAACCGGAACCCGGATCTCGGAAAAGCCGTAATTTTTCGCCATATCCAAAAACAGCCGTTCCACAAACTGCCACTGATAGCTTTCCGAGGGTAAAATGTCCTGTGTGCCTTTGATGGATCGAATTTCCAGTGCCATATGATACTCCTATCTGAAAGGATTGACAGACAAAATAAGCCTATCTTCCGATAAGCTCATTTCGACCGTTTTCATTTTTGTTATCCGTTTTGATTTAAAATCATTCTCCAGTCCAAATCGCCCCGTTCCAGTCCATGGATCAACACTTCGGCGGTAGCGATATTGGTAGCGACCGGGATATTATGCACGTCGCAGAGACGCAGGAGGTTTTGCTCATGAGTGTTTTGGGATTGAAGAGTTAACGGATCCCGGAAAAATAAGAGTAGATCAATTTCATTGCAAGCAATCAAAGAAGCAATTTGCTGATCACCGCCTTGAGGGCCGCTTAAAAAACGCTTGATATTGAGACCGGTGGCTTCAGAAATCAACTTTCCGGTGGTTCCGGTGGCGCAAAGATTGTGGTGACTCATAATACCGCAGTAAGCGATGCAGAACTGTACCATCAGCTCTTTTTTTGAGTCGTGGGCGGTCAAAGCAATGTTCATGTGCTGTCTCCTCCTTTTATTTATGTATCAGTGAATCAGTAAGGGAATATAGATACCCAGCAGACGGCGGGCGATCGCTCTGGCGACAGTCAAAAAGGCGCTGCCCTCTACTGGTTTGTTTCCGTGGATTAAAAAAGAGATCCCCTTTTCGTCTTTGGGGAAAATTCCTATAAGCTGGCTTCCTACCGCGTCAATTACCTGGTCCATATTGGAAAAGCCGCTCTTTTTAAACGTAGACCAGCGAAATTGATTGATAAGCAGCCGGTGGGAGGTAAAGCCCTGTTCCTCCAACAGAGCGCGAACTTTGCCCGCGCTGCGGATAGAAACCGGATCCGGCGTAGCGACAATCAATGCGGTATCCGCTAACAAAGCGGTGAGAGACGGACTCAAGTAAAGACCGGCGGGCATGTCCAAAAGAATAAAGTCGAAATGAAGAGAAAGTTCCCGTAAAAGGACCGCCATGCGGCCGGCGTCCAGCTCTTTAAGCGGAGAGACCGGAGCGGGAATCACAGAAAGCCAGGGCGTATACGGAGAGCGCGCCAAAGCGTCGCTTAGCATACAGCGCCCATAAAGAAGGTCTCCCAAATCAAAAACGATCTGGTCGGAAAGGGAAAGCATAAGGTCCAATCCGCGAAGCCCCAAATCCAGCTCGATGATAAGCGTTTTTTTCCCTTCGGCGGCTAAAGAATACCCTAATGCGGAGATAACGGTGGACTTTCCGACGCCGCCTTTTCCGGAAAGAACCGAAACAATTTCTGCCAAAAGCCCCACCTACCCATTATCTCAGCATAACATAAGTCCAGTATAACACAAACCTTTGCTTTTTTCTATAGAAAAAGGATATTTTTTTCAATTTTCTTTTCCTTTTTGCCCGAAAACCTCTTTTTTCATTAAAAATTTCCGTAAAGATCGGTATACGCATCTAAAATTTGTCGAACCAGTTGGTTTGCGTATTCCCCTTCCTCCAAGACAATACCGAAAGCCAAAACCGGATTGTCGGCGGGGGCGAAGCCGATAGCGACAGAGTTGTAGGTTTCGGTGGTAACCTGGGGCGTACCGGTTTTTAACGCCACCGCGTATCCTAAATTCGTTAGGGCATACTCGCCGGTTACCCGGTTGGCGGCGCCGATCATTCCGTTTAAAATCGCCTGGTAGTTTTCGTCGGAAAGAGAAATTTCGCTTAGCACTTGGGGGGTTGTCTGGGAAACCGTTTCGTCCTGATATTGAATTTCCTTGACTAAGTGCGCTTGATAGCGGCTTCCCTTATTTGCTAGGGTCATTGCCTGTACCGCGAGCTGTAAAGGGGTAACCGCCGTGTCCATCTGCCCGATGGATGCCTGGACCACGTTTCCTTGGAACCATTCGGTCCCCAATTCCTCGCTTCGTTCCGGGCTGGAGAGATATCCCGGGTGGCTGTAGAGCTCTAATCCGGTATCCACTCCCAGTCCAAAGGCGTTGGCGTAACGATTGATGGTGTCAATCCCTAAAAGTCGTCCTACTTCGTAAAAAAAGATGTTACAGGAAACCGTCAAAGCGTCGCTGACCGCAATATTTCCATGGGTCCCAAGGCATGTGGGATGAAAGGTGTTGCCGGGAATATAGTCGTAGTAGGTGTAAACATGGGCGCAGTATACCGTCTGGGTAGGGGTAATAATATTCTCCGACAGTCCCGCCGCCGCCACCACGGTTTTGAACGTGGAGCCGGGGCGATATAACCCCGAAATGGCTCGGTTGGTTAAGGGATTATATTCGGCGGTGCTGATGGTATCGTACTCGGTAAAGAAATCGTTAATATCGTAAGAAGGGGAGGTAACCATAGCCAGCACGTCGCCGTTTCGGGCGTCTAATACTACGATCGCTCCGCCTTCGGCATGGTTTCCGTCTTCTCCCTCCTGCTCCTCACGAAGAGCGGCAAGGTGATTATCCAAAATTTCCTGAAGTTTTTGCTGGTAGACGCTATCGATAGTAAGGACCACATCGCTTCCCGCCTGCGGCGCTTCGGTAACCACCTCGGAGAGGATTTCGCCGGTTTTGGCGTTTCGCTCTACTGCCAAAATGCCTTCTTCGCCATGAAGAATGGACTCATATTCCTTTTCAATGCCGAATTTTCCCACATACGCGTTCATAGGATACCCGGCGTCTTTGTAAGTGTCCGCGTATTCTTCGGCGCTCATAGCGCCAATGGTTCCCACAAGGTGGGGAGCGGTGTCTCCTTCGGGGTAGATCCGAAGGTCGGTTTCCTCAATTTCTACGCCGGGAAACCGATAAGAAAGCTCCTTGAGGGTTAGCGCCAAGTCGTAGGAGATGTCCTGGGCAAACCGGTATACGTTATTATTGACCGAAAAATCCGATTGGTACATACTGTATCGTACGCCGGCGATTTTTCGAGCCATTTCGGTGTCGTACCCATCGATATCGTACTGTTCAATGAGGTGGTATAAGCAGTTTTCCGCCGTAGCGTAAACGTTTAACCCCAATGCGGATTTTAAGGTTTCCACTTCTTTTTCGGTATCGGGAAGGAAAGAGGTCCCGTCGTCGGAAAGGGGAAGAAGGTCGGTGTATTCTTCTCCTTTTTCTTCGAAAAGGGTAATAAGGCCGGCAATAATTTCGTTTTCACTCCCCGATTGCAAGGAAGAGTAGTAAAATACCACATTTAACCCGATTTCATTGGTGGCGAGTAAAACGCCGTTGCGGTCTAAAATATTTCCTCTCGCGGCATCGATCGTGATTCGGGTAACCGTAGTTCGGTTCATCTGGGCGCGGTATTCGGCGCCATGGACCACCTGGTAGGTCATTAAGAGCAGCCCATAAACGATAAAAATTCCCAAAGCGAAAAATCCTAAGAACAAAAGGCGGACCCGGGTGGACAATTTTTTTTGCATAACAACTCCTTTACGCCCGGATCACCGGGGAGAAACGGGATGCGATTTTCCGAATCAAAAAGGCGGTTAGGAAGGAAAAGGGGAGACTGTAAAGAGTGACAAAAAAGTACCGGAGCAGATAGGCGGCGTGGCCTTCATATCCCCAAAGCAAATAGTTGAAAGAATAATCCCACAAAAGGCATAAAACAATTACGGCGCCGTTTAACAGCATCATATTGATGTAGTTGACCCGCAGGCAGTACATAGAAAGAAGCGTTGCGGTAATACAGCACAGCATCAAAAGAATACCGAAAAATCCAAATACCTTTCCCGCCATAACGTCCCATAAAAGCCCCGCCGCAAGGCCGTAAGCGCCGGCGGCGATCTCATTTTCGAAAAAGGCGAGGGAGACGGCGAGAGCGGGTAGGAAAAGGGGCTTGATTCCGTCAATGGAAAAAAGACTGGGCGTTCCTTGAAGTCCGCAGCAAAGAAAGAGCAGCAACAGGTAAATTCCCCATTTTACTGCAAGCTTTCCGTTTTTTCCCAAGGTCACGGCGTTTCCTCCTCACTGTTTTGTCCCAAAAAAGAAGTCAGAATATAAACGTATTTGGTTTTGGTAATGTCCGCCGCCGGCTTTAGGTAAGCGGAAAGGGAGATGCCGGAATCCTCGGTGACGATTTCTTTTACCTCGCCAATTACCAAATCGGCAGGATACATCCCGCTGCTTCCCGAGGTGACAATAAGGTTGCCTTCCTCGATCGCCGTTTCGGTGGAAAGAAATTCCATTTTAATGAGACCGTCCTTGGCAAGCTCGATGGTACCGGTGACATTTCCCGTTTCCCGGGAAACCGAATCCAAAGCGCCTACGTTGGATTGGGGACTAAAAAGGGTGGTTACCGTGGAGTAGGTGGGACCTACGGAACTGATAAATCCCACAAGTCCGTCGGCGGTGACCACCGGATCCCGAAGGGAAACCCCATGGGCGCTTCCTTTGTCGATGTTGAAGCTGTAAAAGCTGTCGGTGGGGTCTCTGCTGATGACGCCGGCGTCGATCAACTCAATGTCCGCGTCCAACTCGGTAATATTTAAAATTTCCTTTAGCCGCTCGTTTTCGGTTTTCATGGTTGCGTAATCCGCAAGCTGCTGTTTCAGTTTGGCGTTTTCTTCCTTGAGGAGAAGGTTTTCTTCATAATTGTCTTTGGCGTTGAAAAAGACCGAAAAGAAGTCTACAAATCCGTCGGTGACCGTTGCGGTAAATTTGGTGACAGGGGTTACAATGGAAGCGAAGATACGTTCTGGAAGGGTATCGATACCGCCGCTTCCCGCCGCGTAAATCATCATCCCCAAAAGCACAGCCAGTACCCCCAGCAGGATTTTAAACCGCAGGCTTTTTAAAAACTCTCGCAAAGGCTCCCCTCCTTTCGAAAAGAAAAGCGGACAGGGCAAAAAGGCTTTGCCGTTTTCCTGTCCGCTTACCGTTAATATTTATTTTCCTCTTCGCTTAAAACATCCGTCAGCTTGTCAATGTTATCTAAAACCATGCCTGCGCCAACGGCAACGCAGTCCAGCGGATTTTCCGCGATGTTGACGGGCATATTGGTCTCCTCGTGGATCAGCTTATCCAATCCTCGAAGCAAGGCGCCGCCTCCGGTGAGAGTGATGCCCTGGTCAATAATATCGGCGGAAAGCTCGGGCGGGGTTTTTTCCAGGGTAATGCGGATGGCTTCTAAAATCGCCGAAAGGGAATCCTTTAACGCGCCCCGGATCTGGTCCGAGGTAATGACAATATTCTCGGGAAGTCCGTTTAAAAGATTTCTTCCCTTGATTTCCATTTCCAGTTCCCCGTCTTCCAGCGGATAGGCGGAGCCAATTTGGATTTTAATATCTTCGGCGGTGCGTTCGCCGATCAAAAGATTATATTTCTTTTTGATAAAGTTAATAATCGCTTCGTCAAATTTATCGCCGCCTACCCGCACGGATTTCGCGGCGACAATGCCCCCTAAGGAGATCACCGCCACCTCCGAGGTGCCGCCGCCAATGTCCACCACCATGGAGCCTTGGGGTTCGGCTACGGGAAGACCGGCGCCGATCGCCGCCGCCATGGGCTCTTCAATGATGGAGACCCGTTTGGCGCCCGCCTGCTCGCTGGCGTCTCTCACCGCCCGGCGCTCCACTTCGGTAACGCCCGAAGGGATACAGATAATGACTCTGGGACGGGAGAAAAAGCTCTTTCCTACCGCTCTGCGGATAAAGTCCTGAAGCATGGCGGTGGTGATGTCAAAATCGGCGATAACCCCGTCTTTCAACGGCCGTACCGTCACAATAGAGCCGGGAGTCCTTCCAATGACCTCTTTGGCCTCCTGTCCGACGCATTTGACCTTGTTGTTTTTAATATCCACGGCAACCACGCTGGGTTCCCGAATAATAATCCCTTTTCCCTTGATGTATACTAAGGTGTTGGCTGTTCCCAAATCAATTCCGATGTCCTTTAAAAAAAACGGAAACACATGCATTCTCCTCTCCATTTTCGTAGAATCCAAAGATCTACCTTTCCTTATTATAACCGTTTCCCCTAAAAAGCACAATCATTTTTCTGCCGAAAAAAGTAAATTTTCTTCCAAAAAAAGGGAATCCAGCTCTTTTTTGGCTTTCGCTACGGGAAATCCCACTACGGTAAAGTAATCGCCTTCGATTTTTTCCACCAAAAGGCTTCCTTTCCCTTGGATTCCGTATCCCCCTGCCTTGTCAAACGGCTCTCCACTTTGGATGTAGGCGTCGATCTCCTCTTCGGAAAGAGGGTAGAAAAAGACCGCCGTTTCGGAAGAAAAGGAACGGCGCCGGTTTTTGGTGAGATAGGTTACGGCGGAGATCACCCGGTGTTTTTTCCCCGACAGGGAAAGAAGCATGCGTTTGGCGTCGGCTTTATCTTTGGGGATGCCGAAAATTTCTCCCTCTGGCGAAACGACGACGGTATCGCCTCCTATGACCAAAGCGTCATAATCCAGGGCGTCCAAAACCGCCTTCGCTTTGCCAAAGGAAAGGGCGACGGCGGTTTCTTTTGGGGAAAGTCCTTTTGTTTTTACGCTTTCTTCGTCAAAGTCCGATGTCACAGCGGTAAATGCATCAAACAAAAGGGACAAAAGCTCCCGTCTCCTGGGGGAGCGGGAAGCGAGAATCACCGGTAAATTTTGTATCATAATCTTCTCCCGATTTTAATATACAGCGCCATCGCGGCGATAATACAAAGGAATTTCGCCAAATTCAATTCAATCATAAAACCGAAGCTGAACTGGATCACCGCGAGATCCACCGTCACCGGAGAGGGATAGCCTACCCCGATGCTTTCCCCGTAACAGAGAAAGCGCAAAAACGAGACCTGGCTCGCAAGCTCCGATACTAAGGCGCCGCAAAGGATCCCTCCCAGTAAGAAAAGCAAAAACCAAAACGTCCGTTTCATACGTTTCCTCCTTCTGTTTCGTTTTGTCCGGTGGAACCGAATCCTCCTTCTCCCCGCGCCGTTTCATCGAGGGTATCGGTCTCCTCTAAAACGGGGAAAAAGACCGGCGCGATCACCAGCTGGGCGATGCGGTCGCCATGGCGGATGAAAAAGGGCTTCGGGGACAAATTGATGAGCTGAACGAAGACCTCTCCCCGATAGTCGCTGTCGATCACGCCCACGGCGTTGGGGAGGGTGATGCCATGCCCGCCGAGACCGCTCCGGGCGTAAAGAAATCCCGCCGTTCCTTTGGGGAGAGAAAACGCCCATCCCGTAGGGACTCTGACGATCTCGTCCGGCAAAATGGCCATAGGGGCGTCGAGGCATGCGCATAAGTCGAATCCGGCGCTTTCTTTGGTTTTTCGCACCGGCAAAATGGCGTTTTCCCGCCGCTTTTTAATCTTGATGGGAAAAGAGAGTGCCTGCTCCATAATTATTCTCCTTCTACGCCCCGGTAGTACAACCCTTTGGTGGTGGGGCGGCTTAATTTTTTGCCTTTTAAAAAGCAGTCCATAACCTCTTTGATCTCCTCTTTGCTCTCCAAAGAAAAATCAAAGAGGAAAAAGGAAAAGCCCGGTTTTCTTTCTTTTTGCTCTCCCATCCACAAAGGAAGACTGTTATATAAAAAGGCGGTCTTGGTTTCATCACAAAAAAGGGGAAAGGATACGCCCTTTCGATCCACCAAAAGGTGACGGCATTGGCTGCATCCTTTTCTTGCCCGCATCGGACAACTTCGAAGGGCCATCACCCGCAAAAAGCCGTAAACGAGGACCCCGGCGGGTATCGGGCTTTGGATCTCCATTAACGCCTTCCATTTTCCCTCAAAGGAAAGGGTGAGCTCCGTCAGTCCGAGGCGGGCGGCTTCCTTGGCGCTAAAGGAGTTGGTGATGTTGAAAAAAGGGCTTCCTATCGCCGAAAGCCCCGCTTTTTTGGCGAGGGAAAGATGATGAAGCCCGTCGCAGTACAGGCTTGTTAATCCCTTATCGGCAAGCTGTTTCAAAAGGGAAAGGGCTTCCTCTTCGCCACGGAACAGGAAGGGCGGCAAAAACGCGGTGATTTTTTCGCTGATGGAGGGAAGGGATAAAAGCTCCCTTGCCGGTAAGATCAGCCGTTGGAAAAATGCCTCCGCCTCTTTGCTGACCAGCGCGAGAGAAGGAATTTTTCCGTAACGCGCGGGGGAAGAAGCCGAGGGTAAAACACCAGAGGAAATCGCCGGAAAGGTTCCCGAAGGCGGGGAGGGGCGCTCTGTTCGAATCGTAGAAAGAGCCTTTATCCCTTCTCTGCGAAGGGCGTTGATCCCGGAAAGAGGCAAAAAAGCAAGCTCCGGGCGCTCTACGGTAACCGAAGCGGCATAATAAGGCGTTCCCCCGAGCTTTCCGCCGTTTTCCCGGATCCGCCCTTCCAAAAGGGGTGTCTTGCCGTCTTTTTCCAAAGGGACAGTCTTTACGACGGTATGGACCCCGTCGGACAAAGTGAGCGTCCCTTCGTTTTCGCTAAAGGAATAAGCGAGGGTAAGGGGAACGAGGGGGACCTCTTTATGATATAAAAGGGACAGCTCTTTTAAAGCGCCCTCCGTCGAGAGAACGTCTTCCTTTCGCCGGACGCCGAACATGTCTTTGGTGAGATTGCCGTCAAAATAGGCGCTGGTAAAGCCGTCTCTGGAAAACACCGCTTCCAGCCTTCGCAGATCGTAAGGCTCCCCGTTTAATGCCTGCCGGCAGGCGGTCACCGCCGCCGCCACATACTCGGGGCGTTTTGCCCTCCCTTCGATTTTTAGCGATTGGACGCCAAGGGCTTTGAGTTCCTCGATCCGGGGGAATAAGCTTAAATCCTTTAGCGAAAGGGCATATTCGTTTTTTCCGCCGGTGGAAAAAGGAAGGCGGCAAGGCTGGGCGCATTGTCCCCGGTTTCCGCTTTTTCCCCCAATAACGGCGCTTAAATAGCATTGCCCCGACACCGACATACAGTGGGCGCCATGGACGAAGACCTCCAATTCCAAGTCGGTGTGGCTTCGGATGTTCGCGATCTCTTTTTTGGAAAGCTCCCTTGCCAGCACTACCCGGGAAAAGCCCATCTCCTCGGCCATTTTTACGCCGTTTACCGAATGGATCGCCATTTGGGTGGATGCGTGGAGGGCAACAGTGGGCGCCATCTGCCGCAAAATGGAAACGACGCCCATATCCTGAACGATAAAGGCGTCGATACCGGCGTTTAGCGCCGTTTCGATACAACGTTTCAGCTCGTCGCGCTCATGGTCAAACACTACAATGTTTAACGCCTGATGAATGGCGACTCCCCGTTCATGGGCGTATAAGACCGCCTCTTTTAAGGACGTTTCGTCAAAGTTTTTGGAGTTTTTCCGGGCGCTGAAGGATTTTTGTCCCAGATAGACCGCGTCGGCGCCGCAGCGAACCGCCGCGATCAGCGCGTCCATAGATCCGGCGGGAGCAAGAATTTCCAAGCTATTCATCGGTATTTTCCGCATCCGGAACGTCGTCCCGCAATTTTAAAAGGGCTAAATCGTTTTTGAGATCCTCGTTTTCCTGCTTAAGCAGAGCGATCTCCCGCTTTAACTGGTCCGCTTCGATGCGGGCGTTGGCGGCTTCCTCGACGTATCCCTTGATCTGGGCGCGGAAGTTGTCCACATCACAGGTAGATTTATTGCTTTCGTCGAGGAGGGAAAGTCCCACCATCACCGCCGCGCTGGTGAGGGAAGCGCTGTCGTTTTCGTCCATAAAGGCGTTGATCCGCTCGGTGAGCGCTTCCGCTAAGGTGGTCAAATACGAGGGGCTTTCGTCGGTATTTAAGGTGTAGCTTTTTCCGCAGATAATTACGCGCACTTTCATTTTGTCATTCCTCCGTAGAAGCTGATTTGGCCGCCGCTACCTGGGAAAACAAAGCAGTGTAACGGGGCGGTATGATTCGATCCACATGGTAAGCGCCGAAATACCACTGGGTAAAGGAAACGGTGGTGAGGAGTGTCTCAAAATATCGGTGAATGAAGGATGTTTTTTGCTGATCCTCGATAAAAAGCCTTCGAAGGGACTCCGGCGCGTCGTGGGTCACGATGTAGTCCACTTTATTTCCATGCTTTTTTAAGTTTTCCAGTCCCGCTTGGGTTTCCTTTACGGTAGGGGTTTCTTCCTGGTACCAGCGGGAAGCGGAGTTTAAAATCGCTTCCTCGCCGCTGTCTCCTCCCCCGAAAGCAAACACCGTTTTTCCTTCGATTTCGTAGATTTCTCCCCGCAAAAGCTGGTAAAGATTGCCGCTGATCTTCCGGGCGTTTCCACCCCGGTAGGAAACGATGGGATACGCTTCCAAAAGGGGATAAGCGTCGTGGCAGCCCTCCACAAAAAGGGTGTCAAAGGGCCTTTTCCCGATTTTTTTGAGGAGCTTTTTCTCTTCGTCGGTGCCATCCCAGAGAAAGCCGAAATCTCCGCAGATAATGAGGGTGTCTTTTTTTGACAATTTCTTGATTTTGGGGTCCTTGAAACGGTGGTAATCCCCGTGGGTATCCCCGGTAAAATAAAGCATCCGACAGAAATCCTTTCCTTAAAGTATAACTGATTTCAGTATACTACAAAAGCGGTTTTCGGGCAATAGCAAGGAAACATTTTCCAAAAATTCTCTCGTTTCTACGAGACGGTAAGGTCGTTTTCGGAAAGAGGAATGACTTTCTTTAAAGAGTCGAGCGGCAATTCCACCTGACATCCGATTTTTCCCCCGGAAAAAAAGATGGTGGGAAAGCCGGCTGCCGTTTGGTGGATCACCGTGGGAAAGAGCTTTTTCATCCCGATGGGGGAACAGCCCCCATGGATATATCCGGTAAGGGGGAGAAGCTCCTTGGATTTGAGCATGGAAATGGCTTTTTCCTTCACTGCTTTGGCGGCTTTTTTGAGATCCAGTTCCTCTAAAACCGGAATCATAAAAACATAATATTTTCCCGATTTCCCTTCGGTGACTAAGGTTTTAAATACCCTTTTGGGATCCTCCCCTAAGCTTATGGCGACTTCTTCGCCGCTGATCCCATCTCCCGGATCGTAAAAGTGGGGAGTGTATCCTACCTTTTTTTGATCCAGCAGCCGCATCACATTGGTCTTTTCCGGCATAATATCCTCCTCATATCGCAGTCATTTTCCCTATTATACCATAAACCGGCAAAAAAGGGGAGAAAAAAAGAAACGAACCGGAATAAACCGACCCGTTTCTACTCATTGTTTATTTTTTACAGGGACACCGGAAGCCATTGGATGAACTTTTCGATCCATTTGTCCCAAAATTCCCAGTTATGCTGGCCGGGACCCTGGTGAAACTCGTACTGGTAGGGATTGCCCGGGAGGGATTGGAAGAAATCTCTCGCCCGCACCGCTTCGTTCCAGTTGTGATCCTCGGTGCCGCAGGCATGGAAGATCTTGGGCAAAGGCCGCCCTTCCTCAAGGTTTCGTTTGGCAAGGAAAAACCAGTCTTCCTCCGTGTTCAGGATGGAATCGCCCTTTTCCCATCCCCAGCAAAGTTTTAACCTTCTCTCCAGCACCGCGGTGGAAAAGATCCCCTTGTCCTGGTCGGCTTTGGTGACCTCGGAGACGTTTTTCCCCATCATATGGGCAATGCCGCCTTTTCCTTCATTAAACCGCTCCGGGTTGTAGGCGTGGTTGCCGCTGGAAAGGGCGCCGGCGGCGGCGTAGTTTTCGGGAAGGGCCAAAGCGATCTTTAATGCTCCGTAGCTTCCCATGGAAAGACCGGCGATAAAGGTGTCCTCCCGCTTGTCGGAAATGGGGAAGAAGTCTTTGACGACCTCGGGTACCTCGTAGGCGATGTAGTCGAAAAATTTCTGTCCGTAGACCATGTTGGTGTAAGAGGAAAGCTGTCCCGCTACCATAACCAAAGCGATCCCTTTTTTGGCGGCGTAGCGTTCTACCGACGTCCAGCGTTCCCAGTCGGTATGGTCTCCCGACGTGCCATGAAGCAGATACAACACCGGATGTTGTCCCTTTCGCGGAACCGGGATAAAACCAACCCCCTGTTTTTCTTCGGGAAGGACGATATTGAGCTGGCTGTCCATCCCAAGAGTGCGGGAGTAAAAATCAAGCTGTAAAAAAGACATATTCTCTCTCCTTTCTAATCGTCCAGGGGAAGCCAGTCTAAGACTCTCTCAATGTTTCTGTCCCAAAATTCCCAGCTATGGGTCCCCGGCTCCTCAAGGTAGGTGAGATCCAGCTGATCCTGATACTTGTTTTTAAAGTCCACGTTGCACTGGTAGGTAAAGTCCTCGGTACCCACCGCGATAAAGACCTTGGGAAGAGGCTTGCCCGAGGCGATGGCTTGGTCGATCAAATAAGGGACATCGTCCACCGTCCCTTTGATTTCCTCAGGGGAACCCCAGATATTGCGCATATTGTCGGGGAGCTTACCGTCTCTTTTCATTGCCCGTTCCATGGAGACGGTCATGTCAATGGAGCTGGATAACGACGCCACCGCCGCGACCCGCTCCGGCTTGACAAACGCCCATTTTAACGCGCCCATGCCGCCCATAGAGAGGCCGGCGACAAAGGTATCTTTGGAATCGGTGGAGATTTTCGGGAAATCCCGCTTTATAATTTCGGGGAGTTCCTCGGAAAGGAAGGTAAAAAAGTCGTAACCGTATTTCATGTCGGTGTACCAGCCTTGCATGGTGGTGGGCATCACCACGGCGATCTGCTTTTTCTCGGCGTACCGTTCGATCGCGGTATAGCGAAGCCATTTGGTGTGGTTGTCTCCGCCCCCGTGAAAGAGATACAAAACGGGGAAGGGTTCTTTCCTCGCTTTCCCGCCGGCTTTGGGATATTTATCCGGCAAAATCACATGCATGGCCGTATTCATACCGAGCACTGTGGAAAAAAAGTTTATGGTGACTAATGCCAAAACGCTCACTCCTTCTGTTCCCGTTTCCAATGGGGATGTTATCCATTTCTGACACTCATTTATATGATAACAAAGTGAGAAAACAACTTCCATCCATAAAAGCAACAATTTTTTGAAAAAAATATTGGCGGGTTTTTTTGTGCCCATACCGTAAGGCTTTGCCTCCCTTTACCGTCGTTATCACCCTTTTTCCCTTGATAAAAACGGCAATTTATGTTACAATAAGAAGAAATTTTATTGCCGGAGGCCGTTATGAAGATCCTTTTGGTGGGAATCAGTGCGAAATATATCCATCCGTCTCCCGCGGTCTATCTTTTGAGCGCGTACGCGAAGGAGCGTTACGGGATCCAAAGCGAAACGGTAGAATTTACCGTCAATCAGGACGAAGAGGAGATCCTCGAGGAGATTTTTCTGCGCCAGCCGGATCTTTTGGCGTTTTCCTGTTATATATGGAACTACCCTTTGGTACAGCGCCTTTGTAGCCGGATCAAAAAGCTCGCTCCCGCATGTCGCATCCTTCTGGGCGGTCCCGAGGTGAGCGATACGCCAAAGGAGACCCTTTGCGAGACGATGTGCGATCTGGTGCTTTCGGGAGAAGGGGAGGAGAGCTTCTCGCTGCTCTGTCTCGCCCTGATCCAGGGGAGCCCTTTGAAGGATGTCCCGTCTCTGACATGGCGGGAAGGGGAGGCGCTTCTTCAAAATACCGGGGTTTGTCTTCCGAACATAGAGGAGATCCCTTTTATTTACCAGGATCTCTCCCAGTTTGAAAACCGGATCCTTTACTATGAGACCCAAAGAGGGTGTCCTTTTTTTTGCCAGTATTGCCTTTCCGGCCGGGGAGAGCGGGTGCGGCGCCGGCCGATGGAGATGGTCAAAAGGGAGCTTTCCTTTTTTTTGGAGAAAAAAGTCCCCCAGGTCAAGCTTTTGGACCGCACCTTTAACAGCGACCGGAATATCGCGCTGACCATCTGGCAGTTTTTGGCGGAGCATGACAACGGCGTTACCAATTTTCATTTCGAGCTGGCGGCGGAGCTTTTGGACGAGGAGACCCTCTCCTTTTTGGAGACGGTGCGGGAAGGGCTGTTTCAGTTCGAGATCGGGGTACAGTCTACCTTTGCTCCTACTCTCGAGGCGGTGCGCCGGCGCACCGATCTGCAAAGGATTGCGGCGGTCTGCCAGAGGCTCAAGAAAAAGGAGAACATCCATATCCACCTGGATTTGATCGCCGGACTGCCCTATGAAACGAAGGAGCGGTTTGCGCAATCCTTCAACGAGGTCTATGCCTTGGAGCCAAACCAGCTCCAGCTGGGCTTTTTGAAGCTGCTGAAGGGATCTGGATTGTATAATAATAGAGAAAAATTCCAATTTGTATATGATGAAACGCCTCCCTACCCGGTTTTAAGTACGCCGGATCTTTCCTTTTGGGATATGCTGGAGCTTAAGGAAGTGGAATGTGTTTTGGATTTGTATTATAACAGCGGTCGGTTTCGGCGCACATTAACTTATGCTGTTTCTCAATATGAATCCCCCTATCGGTTTTATCGGGATTTTGCTTCCTACTTGAAGGGGATGGGCGTATTGCATCGTCCTAAAACGGTGGAGAGCCAGTACCGGCTTCTTTACGAGTTTATTCTTATGAAAAATCCTGCCCTCGACCCGCCACAGGTGTTGGAGCGGGAACGGTTTGATTACTGTATCCATGAAAACGGGAAAAAAGCTCCCGCCTTTTTCGGGGAGAACCCGTTAAGGGAGCGGAGAAAAGAGATCCTCGATTTTTATCGAGGAACAAGGATCGGAGAAGTGTATCCTCCTTTCGCCCCGCTAAGCGGAAAGGAACGGGAGCGCCGAAGCGATATCCAAGGCTTTTCGTTCGACCCGGACACCGGGGAAGAGGGAATGTGCCTCTATCTTTTTGATTACGGAAGCAGGGACATTTGGGGAAACGGAAAACGGAAAAAATTACCGGAAAAGCTAAAATAAAGGAAAAATGCAACAGAATTGCCGAAAAAAGACACTATTATTATAGAAACGGCAATTCGCATTCCTTCCTTTTGGAAAAGAGGTGAGGAGATGTCGGAATCCGCCGATTTAGTAAAGGCGGCGCAGAAAGGAAGCAAGGAAGCTTTTTCTGCTCTGTACGGAAAAATATATAACGATCTGTATAAATTCGCCTATTATGTACTAAAAGATCAGCAAGATGCCGAGGACGCGGTGAGCGACGCGGTGATGGATGCGTATGTCGGCCTTGGAAAGCTGAAAAACGCGGATGCTTTTCGAGGCTGGATGTTTAAGATTTTGTCGGCAAAATGTAAACGGAAACTAAAAAGCTACGCTGGTCGGAGCCGGGAGACGCTTCTTTCGGAGACCGACCTCTCCGCGCTTTCCTTTGAATCGGATACATCGGAGCGTATGGATCTCAAAAAGGCGTTCGAAGCGCTGAGCGACGAGGAACGGATGATTATTTCGTTAAACGTGTTCGGCGGCTACAACAGCGACGAAATCGCAAAGATGCTTCATAAGAATCGAAATACCGTTCGTTCCAAGCAAAGCAGGGCTTTGGGAAAGATGAAAGAATATCTAAAAGAAACATAGTTTTAATAGTTTACAGAGAAGGGAGGGGAATCCGATGGGCAAAGAAAATCGCGATAACTTATGGAAAGAAGAAATTGTAGAACAGATCTTAAAGAAAGCGGAGTCTACGCCGGTTCCTCTTTCTGTCTCGCCGGAAATGATGATGAAGCGCCTGCCGGACAAAAAGCCCCGTTCCCTTTACCGGAGATTGTCGCCCTATGCGCTGGCGGCGGTGACATGTATCGCCTTGGTCATTACCGGGAACGCGGCGGTAAAGGAATACCTTTCCGGGCGCTCCATTCAGCCCATTTCTTCCTCCGAGTACATTCGCGTTGACAACAGCGAGGAAAGTCGGGAGGAAAGTGAATGGAATGCGTCTTCTTCTGCTTCCTCCGCTTTCTCGAGTTCAGAAGACAGCAGCGTTTCCTCGGAAGAATCTTCCCATACGGAAAGCAGCGCAAAGGCGCCGGAAAGCAGTTCTTCTTCCGAAAGCGGAGAGGAAAATACCGGAAAGAAACATCCTCCGGAGAACCCCATTATTCATGATCCTGACGGAAACTCCTTTGCATCCTCTTTTCCCGGGCCGGCGTTAGGCGAGCCTCCCTCCGAAGAAAATGCTTCCGAGGAAAATACTTCCGAAGAAAGCGGATCTGAGACAGCATCCGAGGAGAATAGCAAACCGGTATCTGAGCCTTCGAGAGAGGAAAACGATTGGGAACCGTCGGGAACGACGTCTTCCGATTCGAATGAGGAGCCGGACATTGAAGAAAATAGCGGGTCGGAAAGCGGCGACGCCGGGAAAGAAGAATCCGAGTCGGTTTCTTCTAAGCCGCAAGACGGCGAAGAATCTTCCGAAACCGTTTCGAATCCTTCGAATACCATTTCCGAATCGGCGGGCATTTTGAAAAACGAGATTCTTAGCTCCCCTTTGGGGAAATTTATGTCGATGGCGCACCAGGTTGGTGTTTTCGTAGCAGTGGCGTCTCCTTACCAGGGAATTTTCGACGCATTGACGCAGAATGTGGGGGAAGAGGCTGTTACGATATTTACCGAGGAGCCGTTTTCGGAGGAGAAGGAACCGGTCTTCTTCTCGGGAGGTTATGGCCTTACCGTAATTGAAGGGGAGACCGGTCCCGCTTTGCGGGTTTACGATCTGGCGGAGAGCAGTACCGGCGTTTTGGGAGAGTATCCGGTAACGGTACAGCTTTCGGCGGCGGAAGAGACGGTAAGCCTCTCCTTGCGGGATGTGTTTTACGAAAACGGGATTTTAGCGGTAGTTACCGAGGTAGAAACCCTTTCCGGCAATGTGTATACGGCGGCGAGCTTTTACCAGTTTTCCAATGCTTTGCCCGTGTATCAAAATACTCTTTTCCAGAGCGGGAAATATCTTGCCGGAAGAGTTTATGCGTCCCAGTTGTATTTGGTGACCGATTATCTTCCCCTTAGCGGATATACTTTGGAGAATCCCGATTCCTTTATGCCGAGCTATGGCGCGGGCGGCGTATCTTCTCGATTGAGCGCCAATGACGTGGATCTCAGTGAAAGCGGCGTGGGAGGATATCGCGTGTTGGGCGCTATGCCTATGGGGACGTCGCCTTATTATGTGGATATTGTGGCGGTGGCCGGAGGGGGAAAGGGCCTTTATCTCGCCGATAGAGGCATATACCTCTTTGGCGCAAGCGAAGAAAAGGGCGTTCCCCGGACGGTAATTTCCAAATACACCATCGATAAAGGCGCGTTTTTCTTTGCGGGAGAGACGGCGGTATACGGGAGTATGCTGTACCATACGGCGTCGGCGGGAGAAAATTTGGGGTCTTTGTTCCTTTTGACCCAATCTGGAGACGGTACTTTGGCTCTCACTCAATTTGACCCGTCTTTAGGCTATGTGGCGGAGATTTCGACGACCGTGGAATCGACGGTGCGAGTTGCGATGTTCCGGCAAGGAACCGTTTATTATCTCTCGGGCGGGCAGGTGCACACCCTCTCCTTTACCGGCGAGTCAGAATCTCTCTCCTCCGATGTAATTTTAGGGGAAAAGGATGCGATTCCTTTTGTGGAAGGTTATGAGCTGGAACTGGTTTCGGATGAAACCGGCCTTTCCCTCGCGATTACCTCTTTGGCGGAGGGGACGTTGTATTCTTCCCTTTTGATTCCCGCGGAAGAAGGGGTAGGGGCGTACACCGGCTTGCAATTTGATCCCGCCACCAATCTGATTTTCTTTACCGCGCAAAAGACCACCGGGGAAGGCGTAACGGAAACTTTCTGTTACCTGTATCGGTATACCGGCGGCTTTGAGCCGGTGGCGAAAATTCCCTGCGGTGCGTTGTATGAATGGGGAACCATTTCGGGAGATAGGTTGTATTTGGTAAACGAAAATAACATTACGGCGATACAAATTTCTACCGGAACGGTTTTATGGAATGATTCTTTCTAAATTTTTGATATAGAGATAACCTACTGGGCGAAAAAGTCTGCGCGAAGAATTTCGTGCAGACTTTTTTCCGTTATCCCCTTGACGAAAAAGGAAAAGATGTGTAGACTGAGAGCGAGGAAGCCCGCCGCAATAGAGACGGGATTCGGTAAAATCAACATAGGAGGTGCGGTATATGGAACAGAAAAAATCGATTTACGCGGGAACCAAGACGGAGAAAAATCTCCTCGAGGCCTTTGCCGGCGAGAGCCAGGCGAGAAACAAGTACACCTATTTCGCTTCGGTGGCGAAAAAAGAAGGGTATGAGCAAATCGCGGAAATCTTCCAGAAGACGGCGGACAACGAGAAAGAACATGCCAAACTCTGGTTTAAAGCGCTGGGCGAGCTGGGCCAAACGGCGGAAAATCTGGCTGCGGCTGCTGCCGGCGAAAACTACGAGTGGACCGATATGTATGATCGGTTTGCCAAAGAAGCGGAAGAAGAAGGCTTTAAGGAGCTTGCCGCTCAATTTCGCGGCGTCGCCGCGATCGAAAAATCTCATGAGGAACGGTATCGTGCCCTTTTGAACAATGTGGAGATGCAAAAGGTGTTCGAAAAGAGCGAGGAGACCATGTGGGAGTGCAGAAACTGCGGCCATCTGGTCATCGGCAAAAAGGCGCCCGAGGTCTGCCCGGTTTGCGCCCATCCGAGAAGCTACTTTGAGGTTCGGAAAGTAAATTATTAAGGGAACAGCCGGGGAGAACAATGCGTTTACCCCGGCGTTTCTTTGAAAAAAATATTTTAGAATTTTTCTAAAAAACTATTGACAAACGCGTTTTTGCCCGGTATAATAAAGGCAACAACAAGAAAGCGCATAAAAAGTTAAGGAGGAAATCAAAATGAAAAAATTTGTTTGCACCGTTTGCGGTTATGTTTACGAAGGCGAAACGCCCCCCGAGGCTTGCCCCCAGTGTAAGGCGCCTGCTTCGAAATTTGTAGAGCAAAAGGGCGATTTGGTACTGGCTGCGGAGCATGACTTTGGCGTTTACGAGAAAACCGTTGCCAATAATAACGACATCAGCGCCGAAGACAAAGCGTACATCCTTGAGCAGTTGAAAGCCAATTTCAACGGCGAGTGCTCCGAAGTGGGTATGTATCTGTGCATGGCGCGTATCGCTCATAGAGAGGGTTATCCCGAGATCGGTCTTTACTGGGAGAAAGCCGCTTACGAAGAGGCGGAGCATGCGGCAAAATTTGCCGAGCTGCTTGGCGAAACGCTGGAGCCCAATATGAAAAACTCCACCAAAGCGAATCTGGCTTGGCGTGTAGATTGCGAATTCGGCGCTACCCAGGGTAAAGTTGACCTAGCTGCCTGCGCGAAGAAAAACGGCCTCGACGCCATCCATGACACCGTTCACGAGATGGCCAGAGACGAAGCGAGACACGGCAAAGCCCTCAAAGGTCTGCTGGAGAGATATTTCGGCAAATAAGATTCGTGAATGGGTAAGGTGTTCTTATGAAAATCAGATTGGATAAAGCGATTGCTGAGTTTATCCCCGAAAATGCGCGCGAAACGGCGGAGCTGGAAGCGCTTTGGATCAAGATGGGAAACTGTATCGGCGATTCCAAAAGCCTTGAGCCTATCGGCGTGTATCAGCCTCAGGAAAATAACGTAGCGCGTTTCTTTATTCAGGGTCTTTCTGAAGAAGAGAAGAATACGACGGCTCAGGTGATCGCTCCGTACGACACCGATGTCTACTGTGTGACCTGCAATAAAACCGTGCATGTGAAAAAGGGCGAGCCCATTCCCATTTGCTGCGGCAAAGTGATGGAGATTCTCGACTGATTCTGCTTGCGCAGGGTGTATGAAACCAAACAAAAAGGAACAGGCATTGCCTGTTCCTTTTTTTGCTGTATATTTTTAAAGAGATTCTTTTTTCGGGGGACAGGATTGCGCAACAGCTCCTTCATGCAGCAAGCGGATGATTTCTCCGATTCCCCAAAGCATCATCCCGGAAAACAATCCGCTCAGGGAAAAACCAAAAAACCACAGGACATTGTCTTCTTCCGACGCGATTACAAATCCCGCAACGATTATCACACCCATAAACAAGCCCGCGATTCCTTTGCATAACTTCGCTACTACATTTTCTGTTTGATTCTTTTCTTCCATAAATATTCTCCTTTGCCTTGTTTTTGTTTTTTTCTCAAGAGGCTTTTCATCCCCTTGGTTCCTGCATGCGGCGGTAAGCGGCTTCCGTTACCATAGCCAAGCCCTGCATCACCGTCGCGGCGATCTGACCTCCTGCAAACAGAAGGAGCGCGGTAGGGATATTGAGGAGAATATCCAGGTACGTAATATCCCATATTTTCAAAAAGGGAAGGAAAAAGATCACTGCCGCCGCAAGGAGAAACAAAAGAAAAACAATACCCGCCCAGCGATCCAGCGCCTTGGCCTGATCGCAGGTCCGCTCATAGGGAGAGATGCCGCTCCTTTTTGCCGATGGGGAAGATTTGGATAGGGAAGCCGTCGGGTAGGTGCCAACGGCTGTTTTGGACCCCGTTACCCTTCTTGCGCCGCATTGGATACAATAGGTGCTGGAATCCCCGTTATCGGTTTTACATTGTCTGCATGTCCACATAAACATCCGCCTTTCCAAAATAGATACGGTTTTGAAAGTGTTTTGGATCGGAATATCGTTCCGATTTATCTCAATCGACTTTCTTTTCCGGAAAATATTATAACACATACTTGCATTTAATTCAATATTCTGCCAATAATATTTAATTATAGGAAAGTATTTTGGGGGTGAAACCGTGTATGATTTTGGATATATTTTAAAAGAAGAACGAAAGAAAAGGGGCCTAACCCAAAAACAGCTTGGGGATCGGCTGAACGTGACCGAGGCCACTGTCAGCAAATATGAAAGCAACACGGCGACGCCGCCTTTTGAGACTATGCGCGCCATAGCGGCGATTTTCAACGTTTCTCTCGATTTTTTGTACGGAAACGAACCGGCGGGAGCATTGCCGCTGTACGGCCTTTCCAAAGAACAAACGGAGATTCTTCGGGATCTGGCGGCGCTGTTTCAGCTGCAAAACGGGTCGCTTGGCAAAAAAGCGGAGATGGAGCAGTACCAAATGTTGGGTCGGATTACCGCTTGTTTTTTTGAAGAAAAAAAGTGATATTAAAATATAAAGATTTTTACGGAAGCTAACAAAAAAGCCGAAAAAACCCGCCTCCCAAAGGAAGGCGGGCGTTCTATTTTTGTTACAGTTCATCGGCATCAATACCGGTTATCAAAGACTCTTGTGGATTTTTTCTCGCTTCGAGGAAGTTCGCCAATGTCTACCGGTTTAACAATGACCGAAATGCCGATCTTATTTTTAAAGTTATTTTGAACGTCGATCTCTAAGGTGTAGCGGTTGGCGTCCGGTTCCGCCTCCACAAAGAGGGTGCAGATATCCCGACCGTTTAAATGATCGATCATAAACTGGTACTCACTGGAAGCGCCATGGACCCCCGCTAACATCTCCTCAATCTGGCTGGGGAAGATGTTGACGCCTTTGACCTTGACCATATCGTCGGTGCGGCCCAAAATGGTGTCGATCCTGGGATACGGGCTGCCGCAGGGGCATTCGCCGGGAATCACCCGGGTGAGGTCGTGGGTGCGGTAGCGGATGAGAGGCGCGCCCTCCTTGCGAAGGGTGGTAATGACTAACTCGCCCATCTCGCCGTCGGGGACCACTTCGCCGGTTTTGGGGTTGACGATCTCGAAATAAATGTAATCGTCCCACATATGCATACCGCATTCGTAATCACAGCTAATACCGATACCGGGACCGTAGACTTCGGTGAGCCCGTAAATGTCGTACAGCCGAACGCCAAGCTCTTGGGCGATCCGTTTGCGCATCTTTTCGCCCCAACGTTCCGAACCGATAATGCCTTTCTTGAGGCAGATCTGGTCGCCGATTCCCCGCTTTTCGATCTCCTCCGCCAGCAAAAGGGCATAAGAGGATGTGGCGCAAAGAACGGTGGATTTGAGGTCTATCATCATGCGAAGCTGTTTGTCGGTGTTGCCGGGCCCCATGGGAATCGCCATGGCCCCCAGCCGTTCAGCGCCGATTTGAAACCCAATTCCCGCTGTCCAAAGTCCGTACCCCGGGGTGATCTGGATTCGGTCCAAATTGGTCAGCCCCGCCACCTCGTAGCAGCGCTTAAACATCTCCGCCCAGTCGTCCACGTCCTTTTGGGTGTAGGGGATGATGACCGGGGTGCCGGTGGTTCCCGAGGAGGAGTGGATCCGAACGATCTTTTCGTCGGGTACCGCCTGGAGCCCCAGAGGATAGGCTTCCCTCAAATCGCCCTTCCAGGTGAAGGGGAGCTGCTCGAATTCCTCCTGGGAATGGATATCGATGTTGTATCCCTTGAGCTTTTCTTTGTAGAAACAGTCTTTGGAGGTGAGCTCCTTTAATTGGTTGCGAATAATTTCTAATTGGGTATCGGTCATTTTCATACGATTGGGTTCCTTTCGGTTTCGATTTCCACAGCTTCAATAGCCGCAAAATTGATTTGGTGAAATTTTTCGGGAAGGCGTTTTTGGATAGCATATTTCAGCTCTTCTGCGGTCATCGCCAGAGCGCCGCTCTTGGCTGCCGCCGCTAACAGCGCTACGTTCAGCACCCGGGGAGAGCCGCATTTTTGGCAGATGGCGTCTCCGTCCACTACGATCAGGCGGATGGGGAGACCCTTCAAATGGGCGATCATTTCCTTTCCGTCATAGCCGGAGTCAGCTAACGAAGCGGTAACGGGACGCACCGCTTTCTGATTGACCACTACCGTGCCCCCGTCTTTCAGATAGGGAAGACAGCGCACCGCCTCCGCCGGTTCAAAGGCGATGAGGATGTCGGCGCCCTTGAGGGGAATCATGGGGGAAAAGATTTCGTCGCCGATGCGGACATGGCTGACGACGCAGCCTCCCCGCTGGGCCATACCGATGGTTTCGGCGGTACGGATCCGTTTCCCTTTTTCCATGGCGGCAAAAGCGATGAGCTTGGAAGCCAAAACCGTTCCCTGCCCTCCGACGCCGCAGAGAAGACAACTGTTTACCATCATTTTCCCTCCTTTGAAATGGCCGAGGTGGGACAGATCTGGCTGCAAAGGCCGCAGCCGGTGCAAAGGCTTTCCTCCACAGAGGCCTTGTTGTCGTTCATCATCAAAGCGGGACAGCCTAAATCCCGGATACATTTTTTACATCCCACACATTTTTCCCGGTCGATGACCACCGGTTTTTCCGGTTTGACCACCGCGATACAGGGAGAACGGAAAAGGATCGCCCGAACACCCTTTTCCTTCGCCGCGTCAGCAACCGCTTTGACGGCGGCCTTGTAGTTTAACGGATCCACCGTCTGGACCGAGGTGACGCCGATGGCGGTAAGGATCTTCTCAATGGAAATCTTTTCCGAAATGGTGCCCATCATGGTCTGGCCGGTGCCGGGGTGGGGCTGATGCCCGGTCATGGCGGTGGTGGAGTTATCTAAAACAATAAGTATAATATCTGATTGGTTATACACAGCGTTCACTACGCCGGTAATTCCCGAGGCAAAAAAGGTAGAATCGCCAATGAAGGAAAAACATGTCGTGTCCGGATCCACTCGCCGAATTCCCTGGGCAATGGTAACGTCGGCGCCCATACAAAGACAGGTATCCACCATATCCAAGGGCATGGCGTTTCCCAAGGTATAACAGCCGATGTCTCCGCAAAAGACCGCTTTCCTTCCTTTCATGGCCTGCTTGACCGCGTAGAAGGAAGCTCGGTGGGGACATCCGGCGCATAAGACGGGAGGCCGGACGGGAAGGTCTTCCAAAACCGCTTCGGGGCGGGAAGGACGGGGGAAATCGTCGAAAAATTCGTACATGGCGTTTTTGAGGATCTCTACCGAGTTTTCTCCCGCCGCCGGGACGAAGCCGTCTAATTTTCCATGGATAGCGACGTCGAAATGATACTTTCCGCAAAGGAAGATCAAAGCCTTCTCCAATACCGGATCCAGCTCTTCCAAAACCAGCACCTCATCTACTTCATTTAAAAGCTTTCTCCCTAGCTCTTCGGGGAAGGGGAAGGGCGTCGCGACACAAAGATGGAGAAATTCTCCATCGTAGCCGAGAAGGGCTTCCTTGGCGTAAGCGGTGGAGATGCCGCCGGTGACTAAGGCTTTTTTCCCTTTTCCCGTTAAGGTGTTGTACCGATAAGAGGAAAACCGCTTTCCGATCAACGGGTTGCGCTTTTCGATGCGAAGATGGTTTTGGTAAGAGGCTTTCGGGAAGATCACAAACCGGGCGGTGTCTCTCATAAAGCCCTCCGGCGCGGGGAAAGCGGGCTTTTGATCCAATACCTCGATATCGGCGCAGCTGTGGCAGACCCTTGTAGTGGGCCGAAACAGCACCGGGGTGCCTTCCTCTTCGGAGAGGGTAAAGGCGTCCTGGATCATCTGGTAGGCTTCCTCGGGGGAGGAAGGATCGAAGACGGGAAGCTTGGAGTAGGAAGCGAAGGTGCGGGTGTCCTGCTCCGTTTGGGAGGAGATGGGGCCGGGGTCGTCGGCGACAACCACCACCATACCGCCCTTGACGCCTACATAGGCAAGGCTCATTAGTGGATCAGAGGCCACGTTCAGTCCTACCTGTTTCATGGTCACCATCGTTCGCGCTCCGGAGTAAGCGGCGCCGGCGGCTACCTCCAAAGCGGCTTTTTCATTGACGGACCATTCTACATAGATGTCCGGGTCTTTTTGCTTTGCCACCGATTCCAAAATTTCGGTGGAGGGGGTCCCGGGGTATCCCGCCACCAGCCGGACGCCGGCATGGCAGGCGCCTAAGGCAATGGCTTCGTTGCCCATCAAAAACTGTTTCAAAAAGGAAACCTCCTTTGTTATTTGCTTTTGTTTTAGTATAGCACAGCACAAAACAGAAAAAAAGAGCGATTTTGGAAATATTTCGACGCATTTTTAAAGGATTTTGCGGCAATAATAAGGTGTTTTGGTCAAAGAGTCAAAAAGGAAAAGGCTCCTTTTCCCTCTTTTTTTCTAACAGTGTAGAAAATAGAAAAAGGAATTGCCACCGAGGGAAATATGTGGTATAATGTTCGTTGCTTTTGGTAGACAATAAATAATAATGTTATTTACAGAAAGACAGAGAGGAAATTATGGCAAGTTTACGATCTTTGCTGGCGGCCCAGGATATGACGGTGGGCTCTCCGGCCAAACGCATTATTCAATTCGCGATTCCTATGCTACTTGGAAATATCGCGCAGCAGCTTTACAGCACGGTGGACTCTATCGTATTAGGGCAGTATGTGGGAGATAACGCGCTGGCGGCGGTAGGAAGCGCCGCACCCATTTTGAACCTGCTTTTGGTACTATTTATCGGCGTTTCCGCCGGAGCGAGCATTATGATCGCTCAATATTTCGGCGCTCAGGACCGCAAACGCCTTTCCGAATCGGTAGCGACCTGTATCATTATGACGGCTTTGGCCTCGCTGGTTATTATGATTTTGGGGCCTTTGGTGTCTCGTCCGATCTTGGAGGCATTAAGCACTCCCGCGTCTATTATTGATTGGTGCGAGGAGTATTTGAACATTTTATTTATCATGATCTGCGGCGGTGCATTTTACAATGTACTTTCCGGTATTTTAAGAGGACTGGGAGATTCGGTTTCGGCGCTGCTCTTTCTTTTGGTGGCGACCCTTTTGAATATTGTGCTGGACGTTTGGTTCGTAGCGAGCTTTCACTGGGGCGTTCCCGGCGTGGCTTGGGCGACGGCCATTGCCCAGGTAGTTTCCGCCGTTCTCTGTATGATCCGCCTTTCCCGGATGCGGGAGACCTTTGATATGAAGCGGGAATATTTCCGTTTTTATAAGGAGCATATCAAACGGCTGATTCACCTCGGTATCCCTTCGGGTATTACCCAGATGGTGTTTTCTCTGGCGATGATTATTGTCCAGTCCTTGACCAACAGCTTTGGTGAAACCTTTATCGCCTGTAACGTAATTGTAATGCGTATCGACTCCTTTGCCATGATGCCCAATATGACCTTCGGCGTGTCGCTGACTACCTATTCCGGCCAAAACATCGGCGCCGGAAAGATGGATCGGGTAATCAGTGGAACCAAGAGCGGCGTGAAGATTGCGGTACTCACTTCGGTAGTGATTACCGGACTGATCTTACTGTTTGGAAAATATCTGGCTCGGATTTTTACCAATACGCCGGAGCTGATTGAAATGACCGAAAAAATGCTGTTTTTATTGGCGGTGGGGTATATTGCCGTGGCGGTGACCCAAACTCTTTCCGGGACCATGCGGGGCGCCGGAGATACCATGACCCCCATGTGGATTTCCCTCATTACGACCGTTGCTTTCCGTGTTCCGGTGGCTTACGGTATGGCTTTCTTGACCCGGAGCGAAGAATATGTAAACGGTCGTCCCGAGTCCATCTTCGTTTCTCTGCTGGTTTCCTGGGTACTGGGAATGCTTCTTACCGTTTGGTTCTATCGGAAAGGCAAATGGAAAAACAAAGGGATCATCAACCGGGATCCCGTTGCCACAGAATAAATAAAAAAGCCTGTGGGAACTCCCTCAGGCTTTTGCTGTTTTTATAGAGGGTATAGCGATGAATTATATTGTATTGGATATGGAATGGAACCAGCCTATGTATGCCCGTCCCGCGTTTTTGGAAAACCTTCCTTGCCGGCTGGAGGGGGAAATTATTCAAATTGGCGCGTTTAAACTGAACGACCAGTTAGAGCAACAGGACTCCTTTAATGTGGATATCCGTCCCGTTTATTTTAAAAAAATGAATCGGAAGGTAGAAGAACTTACCGGGTTTAACGCCGAGCGCCTTCGGGCGGGAATGCCGTTTCCCGAAGCGGCAAAGGATTTTTTGGATTTTTGCGGGGAGGAATTTTGCCTGCTGACATGGGGCGCCGACGACGTTCGTCTCCTTCGGGAAAATTTGACGGTACACGGGCTGGAGAGCGATTGGCTGGAGCCATGGTATAATCTACAGGTGATTTATAATATCCAAACCGAATCCGACCACCAACAGAAATCGTTGGAAACGGCGCTCAAATTTTTCGATATCCCCCAGGATCTTCCCGCTCACGACGCCTATTATGACGCCTATTATACCGTGAAGATCTGTCAAAAGCTGGACATAAAAAAAGGCATAGCCGAGTACCCTTCGTCGGTATTAAGCAAAGCCAAAGAGGAGAAAGCGCCGGAACTGGACCGAAAATTTATCAAAGGGTATCCCAGCACCAAAGCGATCCTTACGGACAAACGGCTGCAAGCCGTTGTTTGCCCCGATTGTAAAAAGGCGCTGGCTTCGAATGTTTACTGGACGCGGCAGGGGAACAACAAATTTTTCTCCCTGATCCACTGCGATTGCCACGGAGACTATGTGGTTCGATTGACGGTGACGAAGGCGGGAAAGAAACGAAACGCTTCCCGTTGTACCCAAAAGATCGACGCCGAGGCGCTCGCCCGTTATGAGGAGAAGATCCAAAAAGAAAGGGAGCGGGCCGAGAAGCGGCGCCAGCGTTCCCTGGAGGCTCGGCAAAAGGAAGCGCAGGCGCATGTATCGGAAGAAGTCGATATTGTATAAATGTAAAAAAATAATACCAGTAGTATAAAATGGGCATAAGAAAAAACCAGGCGAAATTCGCCTGGTTTTTTGCTTAGGCAACGCTTTGCACAGAAGCGGTAAACTCTCCGTTTTGGAAATCGATGATGAGGTGATCGCCGGGGGTTACCTCGTCGGCAATGATCTTTCTTCCCACTAACGTTTCCACCTTCCGCTGGAGATACCGTTTCAGGGGACGGGCGCCGTAAACGGGGTCGTAGCCTTCCGCAATGATCTGCTCTCTGGCGGATTCCGTCAAAGAAAGGGTGATCCGTTTGTCGGCAAGCCGCTTGGACAGTTCCTTCATCAAAAGTTCCAAAATACCGTTGATGTTGTCTCGAGTTAACGGTTTGTAGAAGACGATCTCATCCAACCGGTTTAAAAACTCGGGGCGGAAGGAATGCTTTAAGGTGTCTTCCACCGCTTTTTTGGCTTCAGGAGTAATGTTGCCCTGGCTGTCGATTCCCTCCAGAAGGAAAGAGGAACCCAAGTTACTGGTCAAGATGATAATGGTGTTCTTGAAATCCACCGTCCGACCCTGGGAATCGGTGATTCGTCCATCATCCAACACCTGGAGCAAAACGTTAAACACGTCGGGATGGGCCTTTTCGATTTCATCGAAAAGAATAACTGAATAGGGTTTTCTCCGAACCGCTTCGGTGAGCTGGCCCCCTTCTTCATAGCCCACATATCCGGGAGGCGCTCCGATCAAACGGGAGACGGAGTGCTTCTCCATATACTCCGACATGTCGATCCGAACCATATTTTTCTCGTCGTCAAACAGCGTCGCCGCCAAAGTCTTGGCAAGCTCCGTCTTTCCGACGCCGGTGGGGCCCAAAAAGAGGAAGGAACCAATGGGGCGATCCGGATTTTGGATTCCCGCCCGGGAACGGATAATGGCCTCGGAAACCTTTTCGACGGCTTCGTCCTGACCAATAACCCGGGAATGAAGAATATCTTCCAGATGGAGAAGCTTCTCCCTTTCGCCTTCCATTAACCGCGCTACCGGAATACCGGTCCAACGCTCTACGATTCTTGCGATCTCCTCGTCGGTTACTTTATCCCGCAAGAGGGTGTTGTGGGGAACTTTCTTGCTCTCTTCTTCCTCCAGCTGCTTTTGCAGAGCGGGAAGCTCGCCGTATTTGAGTTCCGCCGCCCGATTCAAGTCGTAGTTTCGCTCCGCTAATTCGATCTGGCTGTTGACCTGTTCGATTTGCTCTCTCAGCTTTTGGGATTTGCCGATGGTATTTTTCTCGTTCTCCCAGCGGCTCTTCATCTCATTAAAGGAGGCTCTCAACTCGGAAAGCTCCTTTTGGATCTCCGCCAGATGCTCTTTGGCGATGCTGTCGGTCTCTTTCTTCAAAGCCGCTTCCTCGATTTCCAGCTGGATGATCTTCCGGCTGACTTCATCCAGTTCCGTCGGCATGGAATCCATCTCCGTCCGAATCAAGGCGCAGGCCTCATCAATCAGGTCGATGGCTTTATCAGGCAAAAACCGGTCGGGAATGTACCGGTGGGACAGGGTGGCGGCGGCGATAATGGCGGAATCCTGGATCTTAACGCCATGGTACACCTCATACCGCTCTTTTAATCCCCGCAAAATGGCGATGGTGTCCTCTACCGAGGGCTCATCCACCATAACCGGCTGGAACCGCCGCTCCAACGCCGGATCCTTTTCGATATATTTCCGGTATTCGTTTAAGGTGGTGGCGCCGATGCAATGAAGCTCGCCTCTGGCCAACATGGGCTTTAAAAGGTTGCCCGCGTCCATGGAGCCTTCCGTCTTACCGGCGCCCACGATGGTGTGGATCTCATCAATGAAAAGAATAATCTTTCCTTCACTGTTTTTGACTTCATTCAAAACCGCTTTGAGCCGTTCCTCAAATTCGCCCCTGAATTTAGCGCCGGCGATCAAAGAGCCCATATCCAGCGAAAAAATGATCCGGTTTTTCAGATTCTCCGGAACATCCCCGCGGACAATTCGCTGAGCCAATCCTTCGGCAATGGCGGTTTTTCCGACGCCGGGTTCGCCGATGATACAGGGGTTGTTCTTGGTTTTCCGGGAGAGGATTCGAATAACGTTTCGAATTTCGTTGTCCCGACCGATAACCGGATCCAGCTTTTGCTGTCTTGCCAGCTCTACTAAGTTTTGGCCGTATTTGTTTAAAACGTCGTAGCTGCCTTCCGGCTCGTCACTGGTGACCCGGGTATTTCCCCGAATTTCCTTAAGCGCCGATAAAAACCGCTCTTTGGACAGGTTAAAAGAGGAAGCCGCCCGACGAAACGCGCTGCCGCCTTTTTCCAGTAATCCCAAAAAGAGGTGCTCCACAGAAATATATTCGTCGCCCATTTTGTTGGCGCATTGTTCCGCCTCGTTAAAGACCGCTTCGGATTCTTTGGAAAGATAGAGCCGGTCTTCGGTATAGGAAAGCTTAGGAAGGGCGGCGATTTCCCGTTCCATAGCCGCAAGCATGGCGTTAGGGTCAATAGACATTTTGGTCAGCAGGGAAGGGATCAATCCATCCCGGTCGGAAAGCAAAGCCGCCGCCAGATGGCAAGGTTCCAGCTGGCCGTTTTTTTGCGCCTCCATCCGCTGCTTTGCGGAAAGCAAGGCTTCGGTAGATTTTTTAGTCAGTTTATTTACATCAAACATAGCGCAGACTCCTTTCACTATGATTTCTTCCAAAATTAGCACTCGTATCTCTTGAGTGCTAATTTTATAATATCACTTTTTTCCCGTTTGTCAATAGGAAAAACGAAAAAAATGCAAGAATTTTTAAAATAGGCGAATAGAAGGAAATAAACAATTTTTATTTCGTGTTTTTATCTATTTTGCCCATATATTGTCAAAACTTTAAAGGAAATTGCCGGTAAAAAACCGGGATTTCGTTTTTACACCAAATCCCGGTATGGTCGCGCTTAGTCGTAAACGGTTGAAATTCCTGTACAAAAGTTTTTAGTCGGTAAAGGGGATTATTTTATTTCGAATGTCGCTTGCTAGGTATAACGAGCCGCAAACCAAAACGCACCCGATCTCTTTCGCGCGTTTTAATGCTTCGTCGTAGCTTTGACAGGCAATCACGTCGCCGCAGACGGTATCCGCAAGCTCTTTTAAATGCTCGGCGGTCATTGCCCGGTAGTTGTCCACCGTGACGGTGCAGACCCGGGCGGCGTTTTTGGCGGCTAAAAGCACAGCATCCTTGTAGTCTTTGTCCTCCATAATCCCAAGGATCACCGCGTAGCGGGGAGGAAGAAGCTTTTTGACGCTGGCAAACAAGGCGGTCATCCCGTGGAAATTATGAGCGCCGTCAATGACCAGCAGGGGATCTTGGGAAACCACTTCCATTCTCGCCGGGAAGGTGACGGTCTCCAAAGCTTTCGAGATCACATCATCGGCAAGGGAAAGGGCCCTGGCCGCTTCGATCACGGTGACGGCATTATAGACCTGGTGGGTCCCTAAAAGGCGAACGGTAAATCTTTCTCCTCCGTAAAGGAAGTCGGTGCCCGAAAGGGTCTCCTTTTGAATGGAGATGGCGGATAACGCGGGGGTCATAAGCTTGGACCCCACTTCGGCACAGCGCTTCATCACCGCCGCCAGCGCCTCGGGATCCTGTATCGGATAAATAACGGCATCATTTCCCTTGATGATATCCGCTTTATTGGAAGCGATTTCGGTCAGGGTGCTGCCCAACGTTTTGGTGTGGTCGTAAGCGATGCCGGTGAGCACCGAAAGAAGGGGTGTTTCGATACAGTTGGTGGCGTCGTACCGTCCGCCGACGCCGGCTTCCAGCACCACCACATCGCACTTCTCCTCCAGATAGTAAAGCAAAGCCACTACGGTGTCTAACTCAAATTCCGCCAGCTCATGCCCCTTTTTTTCCTCCTCTTCCATCAGCGGAAGCAAATCGGTGACGATCTTCGCCAGACGGTCTTTGGGAATGGGCTTTCCGTCGATCTGGATCCGCTCGCGAAAATCCAAAACAAAGGGGGAGATAAACAACCCGGTTTTTTTGCCGCTTAAGGTGAGAGCGCGGGAAAGCATGGTCGCGGTGGAGCCTTTTCCGTTGGTTCCCGCAATATGAACAAAGGACAGCTTTCTTTCGGGGTGGTCCAGCGCCTCCAGAAACGGCGCCATACGGATCAGGCTCCCGTCTGAAGGAAACCGTTTCCGGCTGTGGATATAGGCGACTGCCTCTTGATGATTCATAGGATCCTTCCTTCCCAAAGGGTTTTGTCGCCTACGATTATAGCACTCGTCCCCTATAAAAGCAAGTAAAGGAGCGAGAGAAGCAAGGGAAGATCCGCTTTTTCCTTATATAGTACCAAAAGGAGCAGGAGAATCAGCGCCCGGTCATCGGAAAACGAAGAGAGAAGGGAAGAAACGGGGTCCGACGGAGCGGCAAAAGCCGGCGGCGGGGGAGAAGGCGGGGACGATGGCGCCCCATCGCTGCTTTGGGGATGGGAAAGCCGCTGCTCCGCCCTTTTTTGCATTTCCCGGACCCGGCGTTCGGCATCCTTTTGCATTTTGAGCAGTTCCGAAGGGCTGTAAGTAGTTTGGGACATGGAATCATCCTTCCGCGTTATAAGAGCCGGCTTAAAAGATCGCTTTCCTTTAATAAGGGAAGCAGAGAAAACAGCCGGTTGATTTTAACGGCGCCGTCTAATTTTTGCTGACGGCTCGGGGAGAGAAGGGGACGAAGGGCTTTGAGAAGACGAATGGAGTCGTTGTCCTCTCTCATCTTTCCCATCAGCTGTACCAAAGTCCCCATCATTTCCGGCGACAGCTCCGGCACAGCGCCGCCCGGCGCGGGATCCACCGAAGCCGCCGCCGGGGACTCCGAAGAAATGCCGAGGGATGCGGCCATATCCTGAAGTTTTTTTACGCTTTCCTCATCCTGCATAATATTGGAAATCAGGTCGTTTAAGCCGTCCATATGCTCCCTCCTTTCTACGGGTCATGCAAATCATTTTTTCTTTCCCAAAAGGCTTGCAAGAATTTTTTGCGCCTCGGGAGTGTCCAATACCTTTTTGGCAATATCCGGATTGTTTAATGCCTCTTTAAGCTTCTTCTGTTCTTCTTTGGTGAGACGGCTTTTTAACTCTTCCACTGCCTTGGGGTTGAAAGGATTGTCGGGTAATTTCATAAAAGCACCTCCGTGAATTGACGAATAAACCAAAATCCGTTATACTGATGACGGTACGTATGCCTGTTTCTATTATAATCGGGGAAAGCTAAGAAAAAGAACAGAAGGGATGGATTTTATGCGGGTGATTGTGATTTCCGATACGCATAAGCACTTTAATCTTTTGAGAAGAATTGTGGAAAAACACCGAAAAGAGGCGGACGCCTTTCTGTATTTGGGGGACGGGGAAGGCGATGTGGAAGAGTTAAAGCTCCTGGACCCGGAAGTGAATATTGTGGCGGTGAAAGGAAATTGCGACATCGGAAGGGATTTCCCCGACGAAGAGCGAATCACTATCGGCGAAGGGCGGATTTTGATGATTCATGGCCACCGCTACAATGTAAAAAATCCGGAAGGGCGAAAAGAACGCCTTTCGTCCCTGGCCAAGGAAAGAGACTGTAACATTCTATTATATGGCCACAGCCACATCGGCGACACTTGTTATTTCGACGGCGTTTATATTATGAACCCGGGAAGTCCCGCTTCTCCCAAAGACGGTAAGCCTTCTTACGGGATTATTGATATCACCGAAAAGGGGATCCTTCCTTTTTTGGTTCCCTGTCCGTAAACGTTTTGTAACGATCCCCCGGCTGCGTCGGGGGATCGTTGTTATCTGGTGCAGTGCGGAAAAGCAAATAGGCTAGCGGGAAAAGAAAAAAAGAAAAAAGGAAAAAAGGTATTGACAAAAGGGGAAGAAAGTGGTAGAGTAAGGAAGCTGTCCCGAAAACGGGGTAAGCGAGGCCGCATCGGGGAAAAATTTGTCAAGAAAAAAGAAAAAAAGTATTGA
>CALXGT010000002.1 GCA_944387915.1 uncultured Clostridia bacterium | reverse complement strand
GGTCAGACAGATCATTGAATCCCAGCAGGACGCGGAGGGCGCGGAGGATATCGTCAAGAATATCAAGACCGACCTGTCCGCCGACGATGTTTTTGTTTACACTCCCAAGGGAGACGTCAAAAGTCTCCCCAACGGTTCCACCATCGTGGATTTTGCTTACGCGATCCACAGCGCCGTGGGAAATCGGATGATCGGCGCGAAAGTCAACGGACGGATCGTTCCGTTGGATTACCAGGTCAAGACCGGCGAGATTGTGGAGATTATGACTTCCAAATCCGCCAATGCCGCTCCTAACCGTGGCTGGCTCCAAATCGCTAAGACCAGCGAAGCCAGAAACAAGATCCGAAGCTGGTTCAAAAAAGAACGGCGCGAAGAGAACATCGCCGAAGGCAAGGCGGAGTTAGAGCGGGAATTTAAACGCAATTTGATCCATTTTGACAGCGAAGAAGAATATGAAAGCTTTATGGAGAACCTCTTAAAGAAACACCATAAAGATACCCTCGACGATTTTTACGCCGCGATCGGGTACGGCGGCATCCTTCTTTCCCGGCTGATCCCGAGAATTAAGGACGATTATACCCGTCTGATGAATACCAAACCGGTTACTGAGCCTTCTATTGTACCGGTGGTACAGCCTCAAAAGCGCAATAAGAGCGGCGTTGAGGTGGAAGGGATCGATAACTGTCTCGTCAAATTCGCGCAATGTTGCAACCCACTTCCCGGTGACGATATCATCGGCTTTATCACTCGTGGTTACGGTGTTTCGGTCCATAAACGGGACTGTGTGAACGTAATCAATTCCATGAAAGATCCCCAGCAGCGGGAGCGGTGGATCAACGTCCGCTGGACCGCTACCGACGCCGTCAATTTCCGTTCTACCTTGAATATTCTCGCTCACAGCAGAGAGGGCCTGGTGGCGGATATCAGCGTCGCGCTCTCCAATATGCGGGTTCCTATCCACGAATTCAGCGGCAAAGATTTAAAAAACGGGACCAGCGAAATTTTTGTAACCATCAGTACCCAGGGCAAAGAGCATCTGGAGACCATTATTGAGAAGCTTTCTAAGATCCGAAGCATTATTTCGGTGGAGCGTTCCGGAAAGTAGGAAATGTATGAAGTTAGTGATTCAACGGGTAAAAAACGCATCGGTGGTGGCGGACGGTACGCTGTCCGGCGCCATCGACCGGGGCTTTTTGGCCCTTTGCGGCGTTATGGAGGGAGATACCGAAAGCCAGGCGGATTACCTCGCTTTGAAAACCGCCGGTCTTCGGATCTTTACCGATTCGGAGGATAAAATGAACCTCTCGTTAAAGGACGTAGGGGGGAAGGTGCTGGTTGTCTCCAACTTTACGTTGGGCGGCGACGCCAAAAAAGGCAATCGACCTTCCTTTATCGCCGCGGCGAAGCCGCCCTTGGCGGAGACCTTATACCTTCGTTATGTGGAGAGCTTAAAGGCTCAGGGCATTGAGGTAGAGACCGGCGTTTTTGGCGCCCATATGGAGATTTCCATGGTGGCGGACGGTCCGATTACCATCCTGATGGATACAAAGGAGATGGGAAAATGAAGGTAGTTTCTTTGACGACCGGTCCTATTGGCACCAATTGCTATCTTTTGATTGAAGAGGGGCAGGGACTGATTGTGGACCCGGGAGGCGACGGAGAACGGATCCTCTGGCAGCTGAAAGAGGAGAAGGCGACGCTTCAAAAAATTCTTCTGACCCACGGCCATTTCGATCATATCGGCGGCGTAAAAGCTCTTCGAGACGTCTTTTCGGAGGTACCTGTGCTCGTTTCCAGAGAAGATCTCCCCATGCTTTCCGATCCGAAAAAGAACGGCTCCCTTTCCCTGCTTGGGAAGGGCGTTTTTCTGGATTGCGGCGAGGCGTTTTCGGAAACGATCCCTTTTGCCGGCAGGGAGATCCAGGTAATTAAAACGCCGGGGCATACCGAAGGGTCATGCTGCTTTTTGGTGGATGGCCTCTTGTTTTCCGGAGATACGCTTTTTAAAAACGGGGTAGGGCGCACCGATCTTTACAGCGGAGACAGCCGAAAGTTAATGGATTCCCTTAAAATTTTGCAACGCCTTCCGGGGACGCTTCGGGTTTTACCCGGTCATGGGGAAGAGACAACCCTCGAACGGGAAAAGCGACAAAATCCTTTTATGGAGGCATAAATGACGGTTTTTTTATTGGGACATTCCTTTCGCTACGAGATTGAAAATATCGTTCGCCTCTTTTTTCCCTTTAGCCACTTTCCGTATCTGACGGAAGGGACGCCGCAAGGGGACTACATTTTGACAGAAATCAGCGGCGGTCAGGCAAAGGTAACCGTCTCGTTTCAGGGAAAGAGGGAAACAAGCCAAAAAGCCCTTTCTCCCGCCCCCGATAAGGGCGAGCAGGAGATGGCGTTGTGCCGGCTTTTGTTCGCCCTTTTGGAAAGCATAACGGGGATCCACCCCGCATGGGGCGTCATTACCGGAGTTAGGCCCGTAAAGCTTTTTACTTCACGGATCAGAAAAGGACAGCCCCGGGACGAAATTCGAAAAGAATTTTCCGAAGACTGGATGGTGTCTGATGAAAAGATCGATTTGTGCCTTGAGACAATGGATGCGCAGCAGCCCATTATTCAGTCGGTACGGGAAAAAGAATTTAGCCTTTATCTTTCCATTCCCTACTGTCCTACCCGGTGCAGTTACTGCTCCTTCGTTTCCCAAGCGATCGCTTTGAAGAAAAACCGGGAAGGGATCCCCGCATACGTGGAGCATCTTGTAAAGGAGATTTACTTTACGGCTGAAATCGCGAAAAGGAACGGGTTGACCCTTCGCTCGGTGTATATGGGGGGCGGAACGCCTACCGCCATTTCTCCCTCTTTGCTGAAACAGGTCACCGACGCGGTAAAGGAAGCGTTTTCTCTCACCGGCGCGGTAGAGTATACCATTGAGGCGGGGCGGGCGGATACGGTGACGAAAGAGATACTTTCCGTCATCCGCCAAAGCGGCGCGACTCGAATCAGCATCAACCCTCAGACCTTTCGGGACGACGTTTTAGAGCGAATCGGAAGGCGCCACACCGGAGCCCAGGTGGAAGAGGCGTTTTTCCTTGCCCGGGAAATGGGCTTTTCTTCCATTAACATGGATTTGATTGCCGGCCTTCCGGGGGATGATTTTGACGGATTTTGCCAAAGCCTTGAAAAGGCGGTTTCTTTGAATCCGGAAAACATTACCGTTCATGCCCTGACTGTCAAGCGGGGCGCCGATTTATATGCCGGGGGGGAATATCCGCTGGATCCTTTTGTTCCCCAGCGGATGGTTCAGGAAGCCTACCGGCGGCTAAAGGAAGAGGGATATCTTCCTTATTACCTTTATCGGCAAAAGAACACGCCAGGGAATCTGGAGAATGTGGGCTACGCCAAACCGGGGCAGATCAGCTACTACAATATCGTGATGATGGAAGAACTGCAAACGGTTTTGGGCGTGGGCGCCAATGCGGTGACCAAGCTGGTAGGGGAAAAGGGCATTGTTCGGATTTACAATTACAAGTATCCGGACGAATATTTTTCCCGGTTTTCCGATATACTGGCTAAGAAGAAAGAGATTGACATTTTTTACGGGGAGGAAGCAAAAAAGAATGGTTAGCGATCAAAAATTAAAGATAGATCTTTCCGAGATTAACCGGGAAGCAAAGGAAGACATCTCCGCGCTGGTTCGGCGCTCCGAGGAATATTATTTTGAACAGATCCGGACCGTTGCTTCCTCTTTTGAGGCGCAGTTTCCCGATAACCCGCTGATCCTTTTGGCCGGGCCTTCCAGCTCCGGGAAAACGACGACTTCCTATCGCTTGCAGGATGAGCTGCATCGTCGCGGGATCAAAACGCTGACGATTTCTCTTGACGATTTTTACCGGGATCGGGAGATGGCCCGACGGATGCCGGACGGTTCTTTTGATCTCGACGATCCGGAGATGGTCAATATTGCGGAGATGGAGACGTATCTGGAAAAGCTGGAAAAAGAGGGGGAATGGGATTTCCCCATTTACGATTTCGGCACCGGAAAACGAAAAGTAGGGGAGGCCCGCCATCTTTCCTTTGACGACCACACGGCGATTGTAATCGAAGGACTTCACGCGTTAAACCCCAGGGTTTGCGACCGGCCTTATTTTCAAAAGGCGATGAAAATTTATATTTCCATCAAGTCTGAATATTACGCGGGAACCAAAAAGGTTTTGAATACCAGACAGCTTCGTTTGGTTCGCAGACTGATTCGGGACGCCAATTATCGGAATTCCAATCTTCAGGAGACCCTTTCCATATGGAACAACGTGGTTTCCGGCGAAGAGCGATTTATCAGACCCTTCCGGACCAGGGCGGATTTCTGGATAGATTCCATTCATTTTTATGAGCCGTTGATTTACGGCCCGGTACTCAACGCTTTGTATGAAAAGGAATTTCCCAAAGGAGACGCGGGGCAGATGGTGGAGTTTTTACTGGAGAAGCTCTCCTATTTTACCGATGTGGATCAAAAGGTTGTCCCCAAAGATTCTCTTTTGGAAGAATTCCTGATTTTGACTTGAAAAACAGGAATTGGTAGGGTATAATGACCTTAAATCATAAAACGCCGGGGGTTTGTGCCTTTGGGCGGTTTTCCGGAGTAAAAACCGGTCATAATATTGGGGAACAAACAAAGAAAGGATGAACACCATGGGATTTATGGAAGATTTAAAGCAATCGGTAAAGCAGGTTGCGGATTTTGCGGAAAAGAAAACCGATACGGTGGTGGAAATTTCCAAACTGAAATACCAGCAGATACAAACGTCCAAAAATCTGGATGACTTGATGGCGCAGCTTGGTTCCGCCGTGTATTCGATGGTAAAGTCGGATTACGATAATAAGAATCTGGTGGATTCTCTCATTGCCGAGATTGATACCGTGAAAGCGAATTTGGCGGAAATTGAGGAAAAGCTGGCGGAGAAAAGGGACTTGATCCTTTGTAGCCAATGCGGCGCCAAAAACGAAAAAGATAGCTTCTTCTGCAAAAAGTGCGGCAGCAAATTGAATCGGTCCGCCGCCGAAGAGGTTACGGAGCCTGAGGCGGAAGCCGCGGAAGAAAAAACGGAAGACGGACAAAACGAAGAAGAATGATGTGAAAAGAAGGCGTGTGCCGGAAGGTAACGCGCCTTTTGCCTTGTTTTACCCGTTAAGGAAGGGAAAGAAATGCCATTACGGGACGGAGGAGTTGTTCTTTGGAAAAAAGAAGAGGACAGAACCTGCTGCAGGGAGCCTCTATCCTTGCAGCGTCGACCATATTTGTTAAGCTAATCGGAGCGGTTTTTCGAATCCCTTTGGGGAATATCCTCAACGGGGAGGCCATGGGCTATTACTCGACATCCTACAGCATCTTCTCGGCGATTTACGCGTTTGCCACCGCCGGTTTGCCCGCCGCTATCGCGAAGATGGTGGCGGAGCAGTCGGTTCGCGGACGATATCGGGATATTCGAAAGCTTCACAGAATCTCCGTTAAGCTCTTTTTTATCTTGGGAATTTTGGGCTTTTTGATCATGGCGCTGTTTAGCGGCGTTTTTGTACAAATGGCGTCCAATCCCAACGCATGGCTTAGTGTAGTCGCCATTTCTCCGGCGATCTTTTTTTGCTGCATTACCTCGGCGTATCGGGGATATTACGAAGGGTTTCGCAATATGATCCCCACTGCGGTTTCCCAGGCGGCGGAAGTGGTGGCGAAACTGATTTTCGGCCTTGGCTGTTCGTCGGCGGTCCTATATATCGGAAACCGGCAGTTTTCCGATACGGGAATTGTTTTCGGAAAAGCGGCGGCGTCGGCGGAGGAAGCCGCGGGAATTATTGCGCCTTACGCCTCGGCGGCGGCGATTTTTGGAATCACCCTCAGTACGGCGGTGGGAACCCTTTACCTTTTGATCCGGGATCGACGGGAGAAGGGGACGATTACCGCGGAGGATCTCAAGTATTCTCCTAAGGCTATGCGGGGCAGAACGTTGATGGTGCGGCTTTTGAAGATCGCGATTCCCATTTCTCTCGGGTCTATTGTGGTCAATGTGGCGCAGCTTATTGACACCGTCACCATCATCGGCAGGTTGGATTACGCGTTTTCCAAGTTTCCCGAGGCGATGAACGCGTTGTTTTCTCCTTATATCTCCGAGGAAGTGATTAAAAACCAGGGCGCCGCGAATTTTATTTACGGTTCCTACAGCGGGTATGCCCTCTCTATCTTTAATTTGGTGCCGGCCTTTACCGGAATCTTCGGAAAGAGCGCGCTGCCCAATATTACGGCGGCCTGGGAAGCGAAAAACCGGAAATTGGTGCGGATAAACGGAGAATCGGTAATTCGGATGACTTCCCTGATTGCCATTCCCGCTTCCTTTGGCATCTTCTTTTTGGCGGGTCCCATTTTGACTCTTTTGTTTCCCGGAAAGGTTTCCGAAGTGGCGGTGGCGTCTTCGGTCTTAAGCTGGCAGGGGATCTCTTTGATTTTCCTGGGGCTTACTACGCCTATGTTCGCCATTTTGCAGGGATTAGGGAGAGTGGATCTTCCGCCGAAGTTTATGCTCGTGGGAGTTATCGTTAAATTTGCCGCCAACTTTTTCCTGATAGGAATTCCTTCCATTAACGTCAACGGTGCGGCGGCGGGAACCTTCAGCTGTTATTTTATCATTGTCATTTTGTGTTTTGCGTACCTTCGGAAAATCACCGGTTTGCCGTTTTCCTTTGTGCGATTGACCCTAAAACCCATGATCGCGGGGCTGTTATGCGGCCTGAGCGCGAAAGGGGTATACCTGTTGTTGGATTCTCTGACCAAAAGCAGCATCAAAACGCTGATTGCCATTGCTGCCGGAGGGATCGTTTATGTTGTCTTTATTCTTTTGCTTCGCGCTTTGTCCCGGGATGATCTTCGGATGCTGCCCAAAGGAGAAAAATTTATAAAAGTACTTGAAAAATACAAACTTATAGGGTAGAATATTTGTGGATAGGATGTCCGAGGAACGGAGGGGCGAGATGGCGGTGTTTTTTGTGCCAAAAGAGCGATACGATTTGGCGGATTTGAGGCGTATCGTTTCCATCCTTCGGAGTGAGGAAGGATGTCCATGGGATCGGGAACAAACGCACGAGAGTATCCGATCCGATTTTATCGAAGAAGTCTACGAGGCTGTCGACGCGATTGACTGCAAGGATACGGATTCGCTGGAAGAGGAACTGGGAGATGTTTTGCTCCAGGTTGTCTTTCATACGGTTATCGAAGAAGAGCAAAGTCATTTTACGATGGAAGATGTGATTACCGGTGTTTGCGAGAAGATGATTTTGCGCCATCCCCACGTTTTCGCCGATCAAAAGGTGTCCGGTACGGAAGAGGTTTTGGAAAACTGGGAGGAGATTAAAAATCGGTCCAAGGGGACCAAAACGGCGGCGGAAACGCTGCGCCGCGTTCCTTCCTGTTATCCCGCGCTGATGCGGGGACAAAAGCTGATAAAACGGGCGGAGAAGGCGGGAATTTCTTTTTCGAAGGATTTCTTCCTTTCGCGGGCGGAAGAGTGTTTTTCCAAATTAAAGTCCGGTGAGGAAGGGGATTTCGCATCCCTTCTCCTTTTCCTTTGCGGCTATGCCCACGAGGCGGGGCTGTCCGCGGAGCTGCTCCTTTCCGAGGAGAATAAGCGCTTTATTGAAGCTTTTGAGCAAGCGGAGCGGACGGTTACCGAATCGGGAAAAGAGATATCGTCGGTTTCCCCGGATACATTGGTTGAATTGGATGTACATCTTAGGTAATAACCTATTGATAAATAAAAATATGGAGGTCAAAATTATGACTAAAACGGAATTGATTAATCTTGTAGCGGAGAAGGCGGCTCTTTCCAAAAAGGATGCCGACAAGGCTGTTGCAGCGGTTATCGAAGCCATTGCCGATTCTCTTGCCAAAGGGGAGAAGGTACAGCTCGTTGGCTTCGGAACGTTCGAGGTCCGTGACCGTGCTGCGAGAGAGGGTAAAAATCCCGCTACCGGTGCCAAGATTCAAATTCCTGCAACGAAGGTTCCTGCTTTCAAAGCGGGTAAAGCGTTGAAAGATGCGGTCGCGAAATAATTTTGTGTGTTTCCCCCATGGCTTCCGGTCATGGGGGCTTTGTTTTTCGGAGGAAAATGATGCGGTTGGATAAATATTTGAAAGTGACGCGCCTGATTAAGCGCCGTACCGTTGCCAATGAAGCTTGCGACGCGGGACGAATTTCGGTCAACGGAAAGCCGGCAAGGGCGTCTTATGACGTAAAAGTAGGGGATTTGATTGAGATTAACCTCGGAAAGCCTGTGAAGGTTGAGGTATTGAATGTTACCGAATACGTGAGCAAAGATACCGCTTCCGAGCAATATAAGATTGTAGGTTAGGTCTAATTTTTTGTCCTCCATCATATCCTGTAGCAAAAGGAGGACAAGAAAAATGAATCAAGAATCGTCAAAATCTTTGCGGCAGCCCCATCAGTTAATTTTAGAGGAGCGAAAAAGCCTTTTTGTATCCGGCGTACAGGATGTAGATTGCTTTGATGAATATCGGGTGGTGCTTTTTACCAACCTGGGAAAATTGACTGTGCTGGGGAAAAATCTTCATGTCAACACCTTGAATGTAGAAAATGGGGAGCTTTCTCTCGAGGGAGATATCGACACCATTGACTATAGTGAAGAAACCGATCGAAAATCCGGATTCTTCGCATCCCTTTTCCGTTAGGGAGAGCGGTATGATTTACGATCAAACGGTCCGTTTTCTCCTGTCCGTGGGACTGGGCTTTGTACTGGGGCTTGGGTATGAGGTGTTCCGGTTTTTGCGGCTTTCCTTTCCGCATGGGAAAGGGGTCGTTTTCATTGAGGATATCCTTTTCGCTCTGCTTGCGGCGACGGCTACCTTTTTCTTTTTTATTCGATTTACTGACGGTTTATTTCGGACATATGTGCTCTTCGGAGAAGGAATCGGTTTTCTGCTCTACCTGATGACTTTGGGAAGCCTTCTGCGCCGGCTTTCCCGCTGGATTATCGGAGGCATTACCTTTTTGGTTTTGGGTTTTTACCGTAAGATGCTGCGCCCCGTGGGGAAAGGTTTTCGATATATTGCGGTAAAATGCGCTTCTCCCTTTGGGAAAGCTATACAAAAATGGAAAAAACGGGAAAAAGCTTCGAAAAATCGCTTGAAAAAGAGGACCCCCTTGTTGTATAATAAAAAGAAAGTTATTCATCGCAAAACGGGAGGATCCTTTGATGAGACAGAAATCTCGGAGGATGACCGTCATTATTAACGTGGCGATCATTGCTTTGCTGTGTTATGTGATTTGTTCATTGATCGTTTTACAGCTGGGTATTGCGTCCTATCGGAGTAAACTTTCGGAGCTAAACGCGCAAAAGGAAGAGCAGTCTTTACTCAACGAAGAGATGGAGGCGCTCTTAGAGGAAGGAACAGACGCGGACTACATTATTAAAATGGCCCGGGAAAAATTAGGGCTTATTTTCCCCGAAGAGCGCGTTTATTTTAACGCTTCGGGTCAATAACATCCGATTTTTAAGGAGGCAATCAGTAAGCTTATGCAGCTTGAAGTAGGAAAAATTTACGAAGGTAAGGTAACAGGAATCACGAAGTTTGGCGCTTTCATTGACCTGTCGGAGGGAAAGACGGGAATGGTGCATATTTCCGAGGTGGCGCCGACTTTTGTAAAGGAGATTTCCGATTACCTGACGCAAGGGCAAACGGTAAAGGTACGGGTTTTGAATATCGCCGAGGATGGGAAGATTAGTCTTTCCATCAAAAAGGCTATGGATCATCCGTCTAACGGCGGGGCGTCGTCCCGTCCTTCACGGCCACCTCAGCAAAATCGGAGTGGCGCGCCTTCTTCCAATCGGAGCGGAGGTTCTTTTTCTCGTCCCGCGGCGAAGAAGCCGGTTTTGCCGCCTATTGAGGAAGCAGCTTACGGAGTGGTTCCGGAACAAAGCGGAGATAAGTCGTTTGAAGATATGCTGAGCAAATTTATGCAGCGCAGCGACGAAAAGATTTCGGATTTAAAAAAGGCGACGGACGGCAAGAGAGGTTCTTACCAACGCCGCAGATAAAAAGAAAAAAGCCCTTCCATTTGGAAGGGCTTTTTTGTTGTATACCGAAAACCACGCGATAGTCGCGTGGTTCAAAAGAGCTTAAGCGGTGAAAAAGATAAAAAAACTCCTAAGAATACTGTGTCAATGGAAGGGTGTAGAGATTATAGAGGGAGAAGTATGTC
>CALXGT010000001.1 GCA_944387915.1 uncultured Clostridia bacterium | reverse complement strand
TCAGTATGTTGCTTAAAACCTGATTTTACTACCATAGGGTGTTTTTGTACTGTCCGTACAAATTGGGGCAGTTCAATTTTTCGCACCGGGGCTTCTTCTTTATGACGCAACAAGATCATGTTTATTCGCTCTGAGAGGCGGACGACAGCGTAACCGTCACCGTTGTCTCGGTAAAGGTTCCGTTTTGTCCTTGCCGTTTCAGCGTGATGGAAACGGTGTCTCCCGCTTTCGATTTCTCGATTTGTCCCTGGAGTTCCTCCATGGATGTCAAAGCTGTCTGGTTATAGGAGACGATGATGTCGCCGGATTGGATCCCCGCCAAAGCAGCAGGAGAGTTTTCCGCTACATAGCTCACATACACGCCCTCCGGCCATCCAAACCGAAGCTGGTACACGCTGGGAACGGAAGTGCCGCTAATCCCAAGATAAGCCTTTTCCGTTTCGGGAACGGTTTCCGCTTCGATAATTTGGTTGATAATCGGAATCGCGGTGGAGATAGGAATGGCAAAGCCCATACCCTCTACGTCGGTATCCGAGTACTTGGCGGAGTTGATGCCGATGACTTCGCCGTCAATGTTCAAAAGCGCGCCGCCGGAGTTACCGGGGTTAATGGCGGCGTCCGTCTGGATCAGCGTCATGGTGCCATCGGTCATCTGGACCTCTCTGGCGGTAGCGCTGATGTAACCCACGGTGACGGACTGTCCATAACCCAAAGCATTTCCGATAGCAATGGCGGGTTCGCCCAGTTTCAGGGTGTCACTGTCTCCTAAAACAGCGACCTTAATCTGGGACAGCGTGTCATTGCTGATGGAAGAAAGGGGAATGGTAATAACCGCTAAATCCGCGCTCTCATCGGTTCCTTTGACGGTCGCTTCATAGGAGCTTCCGTCGATAAAGGAAACGGCGATGTCGGAGGCGTCAGCCACTACATGGTTATTGGTGGCGATATAGAGGTTGTTTTCGTCTTGGCCGATAATAATACCGGAGCCGCTTCCGGTGGATTCGTACTCGTAAGCGCCGTATCCCCAATACCCTTGAACCTGGGTTTTGATGGTGACGTTGATGGATACCATGGAAGGCATCGCGTTCTCTACCACTTCGGTCACGGGGCTGGTGATATCGTCTCCGTCTTCGTCTGTCCGAAGAATAACGGAAGAAAGCCCACCGTCACTTTCGGTACCCTGACTGCTTTCGGTGACGCTGCTTTCCGACTGGGAACCGACATTGGCAAGCAGCGATTTGGTCGCATAACTTCCTCCCTGGAACGCGGCGCCGCCCACCAGTCCTGCCGCTAAAGCGATAGCGACGATTTTGAGCGTCTTTCCTTTTTTCGGTGGTTTTCCGGAAGAAGGGGAAGGCTCCGTCGGTTGATAATCGGGATAAACGGGGTTTGGACCAAAGGTTGCCTCATAGGTCGAAGGATGTTCTAAGTTATTATCGTTATTTGTGGAATAGAAATTATTTTCATACATAAAGCTCGCTCCTTTCGAAACTTTCTATGGTTATAGTGTATCGAAAAAAAACGATAAAAATATAAAGCAAAAATGAAATTTCATTTCAAAAACGTGTATTTTTTGTAACAGCAAAGAAGGGGAAAGAAAATATAACATTCTTAGAAAAATAAATCCCCGGCGCCTTGCTCGGACGCCGGGGATTGTAGGAAAAAAAGACTATTCGCAGTCTTTGTAGAAAATCCGTTTGATGTTGTAAACGAGGGAGGTTCCCATCCATTCACTCCGACGGACATTGGACATATCGGCAAACATACCAATATCGTATCCATGAGGATTGAGACCGAAGGTCATAGAACGAACGTCTTTCATCCCTTCGTGACCCGCCATAATCCGCTCGCAGTTTTCGATCATATAATCGAGGAGCAGAATGTCGATGGGGCTTCCGTTGTGAGGCGGGCAGATGCAGGTGGCTCTGCCGTTGATCTTCTTTTTGAGCTCCACTAAGTTGTCCCGATACATTTCGATGCAGTTTTTGCCCTTGGCGCCCATAACCAAAACCTGGCCGCCTTCGAACTCATCGCCGGTAAAGAGGCAACCGTATTTAAGATCTAAGTAAACGATGCTGGAATCGCTGTGGCAGCCGCAGAATTTGATGCACTCCAATTTTCGTCCGCCCAAGTCGATGATATCGCCGTCGCCGATGATGATGGGGGTGTAATCGCCTTTCGCCCAGTCGGGATGCCGGTCGTCTTTTTTCGCCCGGTTTTCCTGGATCTCTTTCCAAGCTACCTCAGTCATATAGATGGGGCAGTCGGCGAACATATAGTTGTTGGCGGTATGATCCCCGTGGGAATGGGTAGATGCAACCATCAAAGGCTTGTCGGTAACATACTGCTCTACATATTTGCGAAGCTCTAAATTTAAGTCGGTAGTATCGATGATGATGGCTTTGTCGTCGCCGATGACTACATGGGGATGGGGCGCCGCATTGTCCAAAGAAATGCCGTTTAAAAGCCAGGTATCCGGTTTTACCAGTACGCGCATGAACTGCTTATTGACAGGTAAAGATCTGAAATCGATAGACATGCTGTTAATCTCCTTTAATTCAAATTTTCCTTACGGAATCAGTTATTTGCCTTCCACGTCTTTATAGAAAATGCGTTTCGCGTTGTAAACGATGGAGGTTCCCATCCATTCGCTCCGGCGGCCATCCTCGCCGTAACGGGCCAGACGGGCGGAATGATCTACGATATCGTCGTCGCTCGTGGTGTAGGGGGGATTGTGGTAGCTTTGGGGATTCAAGCCGAAGCTCATCGATCCGATCTCTTTCATACCTTCGTGACCCGCCATAATCCGTTCGCAGTTTTCGATCATATAGTCCAAAAGGAGAATATCCAAAGGACTTCCGTTATGGGGCGGGCAGATGCAGGTAGCTCTTCCGTCGACCCGTTTCTTTAATGCCACAAGGTTATCGCGGTAAAGCTCGATGCAGTTATTATTGTTCCGGTTCACCGAGGTGCCGATCAAAACCTGGCCGCCTTCAAATTCGTCGCCGGTAAAGAGACAACCGTATTTGCTGTCTAAGTACACCATGGAGGAGTCGCTGTGGCAGCCGCAGAATTGAATGCACTCCAGCGTTCTTCCGCCCAAATCGATAATATCGCCGTCTTTTATGATAACAGGGGTATAATCGCCTTTCGCCCAGTCGGGACGGTTGATGCGGGTTTGCTGAATTTCTTCCCAGCAGATTTCGCTCATATATTGGGGGCAGTCGGCAAACTGGTAGTTATTGGCGGTATGGTCGCCATGAGAGTGGGTGGAAACGGTAACCAGAGGTTTATCGGTAACGATTTTCTCTACGTATTCGCGAACATTGTAGAAAAGGTCAGTGGTATCAATAACAGCCGCTTTTTCGTCGCCGATGACCACATGGGGATGGGGCGCGGCGCAGTCCTCGACAAAGCCGTTCAAGATCCAGGTATCCGGTTTGATGAGCCGACGCATAAATTGTTTCTCAATAGGAAGGGAAAACACATCGATTTTGGCACTCATGATAGAACCTCCTTGAATTTGTTCACTAATTTTAGATGAAAGTCTCATCCCAATTTTTACATTACCACATTACTCAAAAAAAGTCAAGTTAATTTAGAAACAAAAGTCTATAATCAAACAATAGAAATTTTAACGCCTTTCCAAACTAAAAAAATAAAAAGCCACTAGTATTTTTTAAAAAAATATGGTAAAATGATAAAAATATTTTGACTTAAGGAGACTTTTTTATGGAAGACAAATATTTAAAGCCGGTACCGTTATTTTCTTACGGCACTTTTTCTTTTTCTGGTGGAAACATTCCGTATCGCCTGTTTACGCCTAAGCTGAATCCGAAGGAAAAGTATCCTCTCGTCTTTTTCCTTCATGGCGGCGGAGAACGGGGGGATGACAATGAAAAGCAGCTTACTGCCTGTCTTGGCCCTACTGTTTTTGCCGGGGAAGATTTTCAAAAGGAAAATCCCTGTTTTGTATTGGCTCCCCAATGTCCTGGGGATACGGTATGGAGCAGCGATCCCGTTGACCGGGGACTGCTGGCTCTTTTGGATACCGTTGCCCGGGAGTGCCCTGTGGATTTGGATCGTATTTATCTCACCGGTCTTTCCATGGGCGGAGTGGGAAGTCTCCATCTGATGAATTTGGCGCCTTGGAAATTCGCGGGAGTCTTGACCTGCGCCGCCGCGGGGAACCCTTACGCTATGACTAATTCCCATACCCCTCTTTGGGCGTTTCATGCCGAGGATGATCCGGTGGTTCCTATTAATTCCAAGCTTGCGAAGCGAAACGCGGATTCTCCCTTCTGGATGGGGAGCCGGATGATAGTGGCGGCTCTTCGGATCGCGGGCAATCGTTTTGTCCGGTACACCGAATATCCGGCGGGATATATGGAAAAAACTTACGGCGTCCATCCCCATGGAAGCTGGGAAGGCGCTTATCGGGATAAAGAAGCGCTGGCGTGGCTTTTTTCCCAGAATCGAAAAGATCAATATGAGGTCAATATGGTGGTCCCCGGCGTGTATCATATCGAAGACGCCACTGCGTCCTCGTTTTATCTGGTAGAAGGTAAGGACAAAGCGTTGCTTATCGATACCGGCATGGGTGGCAGCGATGTAAAAGCTTTGGTCGAGGGGATTACCCCCCTTCCCGTTACGCTTGCGGTGACCCATGCTCACGGAGATCATATGAAGCATGCGTCTCAGTTTATGCCGTTTTATCTTTCTCATAAAGAAGAGCCGGCGTATGATCGATTTATGAAAATGATGATGCCGGATTTTCAGATTTCCCTTTCCGATACACTGGATATGGAAAATGGCTTTGTGTTCGACTTAGGCGGCGGATATGAAATTGAAGTAATCGATTTGGGAGGGCATACTCCCGGTTCTGTGGTGTTCTTTGACCGGAAACGCAGGATCTTCTTTACCGGTGACGCTTTGGGTTCAGGCGAAGGTGTTTGGATGCAGGTCCCCCTCTCTCTTCCTGTTTCCCAGTACAAAGAGAATCTCAAGGTCTTTCTGGAGAGAATTACAAAGGAAGATGCGTTAGGCGCCATTTTCTTAGGCGGCCATCGTTCCCAGCAGGGAAGCGCGAAAGAAGAACGGTTCAATCCTCTTGGTATCACGCTGGTGGAGGATATGATCACCCTTTGCGATCAGCTTTTAGAGGGAAGCTGTCCGCTGACGCCGTATCCTTCAGGCGGAAACTTTACCGATGAATATGTTGTTAAAGGAGAGTATCAAACGGCGGCCATTTGTATCATCCCTTCCCAGATTCGATAGGGGACATTAAGCAAAGTGGACAAAAAAGCAAAGGATAATTTTTCAGCAGTATCAAAATTATCGTTGAAAATTTCACGATTTTTTGGTATAATAATGTGGTAAATTTTGTTGCAAAACAAGAAGGATTGGAGGCAAAATAATGTTTGATTTAAAAGCAAAACCTTTTTACTTAAGCGATGAGGATATCGCCTGGGTAAAAGATACCCTTGCCGGGATGACAGAAGACGAAAAGATCGGCCAGCTGTTTTTCCCCTGCATGCGTACTTATGATGAAAAAGGCATTGACGAGCTGCTGAAGTATCATCCTTCCGGGGTGATGTACCGTCCGGCTCCCGCTTCGGAAGAAGTTTTCGCGACCAATTACATGAAGAAAAAATGCAAAATCCCTATGCTGATCGCGGCGAACCTAGAAAAGGGCGGCAACGGTATTGCCAACGAAGGTACCTTGATCGGTTCTCCTATGGGACTGGCTGCCTGTGATGACGTAGAGATGGCGACCAAACTCGGTACCCTTTGCGCCAGAGAAGGAAAAGCGGTAGGCGCCAACTGGGCGTTTGCTCCGATTATCGACATCGACTACAATTTCCGTAACCCCATCACCAACTTGCGCACCTTCGGTTCCTGCCCTGAGCGGGTCGCTGCGTATGGTGAAGCGTACACCAAAGCCTGCCAGGGACTTGGCGTCGCGGTTTCCATTAAACATTTCCCCGGTGACGGCCGGGACGAAAGAGACCAGCACTTGGTTTCCTCCATCAATGATATGAGCTGTGAGGACTGGATGAATACCTATGGCATGGTTTATAAGAAATCCATCGAAGCGGGCGCTTTGACGGTTATGGTAGGCCATATTATGCAGCCTGCCTGGCAGAAGAAGATCAACCCCTCTTTGAAGGATGAAGATATTATGCCCGGTAACCTGTCTCCCGAGCTGGTCGGCCCGGAGGGCTTACTGAGAAAGTATCTTGGTTTTAACGGCTTAATTTGCACCGACGCCACCACTATGGCCGGTTTCACCATTCCTATGGATCGGAAGAAAGCGGTTCCTTATTCCATCGCCTGCGGCGCGGATATCTTCCTGTTCAATAAAAATATGGATGAGGACTGGGAGTACATGAAGGCTGGCGTTGAGGAAGGCGTTATCTCCAAAGAGCGTCTCGACGAAGCGGTCACCCGGATTCTGGCGTTAAAGGCTGCGCTGAAACTGCATAAGGAGTCTCCCGATTTGACGGTGGAAGACGCTTTGAGCGTGCTGGGTTGTGCCGAGCATAAAGCCTGGGAGAAGGAAGCGGCGGATAAGGCCATTACTCTGGTCAAAGAGGAAAAGGGCGTACTGCCTTTGAATCCGGCGAAAAAGCGGGTTTTGTATTTCCCCATCGAGTCGGAGCAGGGCGTTGCCTACTCGGTCAAGGCCGGCGTTTGCGACCATTTTAAAGAGATGCTGGAAAAAGAGGGCTTCGAGGTCACTACCTTTACCCCCAGTGCTGGACTGGAAGGTCATACGGAGCGCAACGATTACTTTACCCAAAACTTTGACTATATGATCTATCTTGCCAATATGTCCACCAAGTCCAACCAGACCACGGTGCGGATCGAATGGCAGCAGCCTATGGGCGCGAACTGCCCCCACTGGCTCAACTCGGTTCCTACCATCTTTATCTCGGTAGAGAATCCTTACCACCTCATCGATGTTCCCCGTGTCAAGACCTTTATCAACACCTATGCTTCCAACGATGCGTCGCTGGAAATGCTGATGGATAAGCTGATGGGCAGAAGCGAATTCAAGGGCAAGAGCCCGGTAGATGCGTTCTGCGGCAAATGGGACACCCGTCTGTAAGGTTTGTTATAATTACATGCGCAAAGACCGAAAGGACCGCCTTTTCGGTCTTTGCATTTCAAAAAAGGAGTTAGAACATTGAAACAAAAAGCGATTATTTTTGACTTGGACGGCGTTATTTGCTTTACCGATAAATACCATTATTTGGCTTGGAAAGCGCTGGCAGACGAACTGGGGATTTATTTTGATGAGACCATCAACAATCGGCTTCGCGGCGTCAGCCGTATGGCCAGCTTTGAGATCATTTTGGAGCGGTATGAAGGAAAGCCTCTTACCGAGGAAGAAAAGGTAGCCTGCACCGAAAAGAAAAATACCCTCTATCGGGAAATGTTAAAGGATATGTCTCCCGCGGACCTTTCTGATGAAGTCAAAAACACTTTGGACGAGCTGCGCAGCAGAGGGATCAAGCTGGCGATTGGCTCTTCCAGTAAAAATACTCCCTTTATTCTGGAACGGATCGGACTTGCGGATTATTTTGACGCGGTTTCCGATGGAAACAACATCACCAAATCCAAGCCCGACCCTGAGGTTTTCTTAAAAGCGGCGGAGTTTTTGGGAATGGATCCCAAAGACTGTCTGGTAGTGGAAGACGCGGAAGCCGGTATAGAAGCGGCGTTTGCGGGCGGTATGGAAGCGGCGGCTCTGGGCGACGCGGCGAAAAGTAAGTGCGGCACCTATAACCTTTCCACTTTCTCCGATCTTTTGAAAATTTAACAGTAAACAGGATGCAAAAACCCCCGGCCGTCGGCCGGGGGTTTTATTGTATACCGAAAACCACGCGATAGTCGCGTGGTTCAAAAGAGCTTAAGCGGTGAAAAAGATAAAAAAACTCCTAAGAATACTGTGTCAATGGAAGGGTGTAGAGATTATAGAGGGAGAAGTATGTC